>JALEGJ010000001.1 GCA_022763115.1 Aquisalinus sp. | reverse complement strand
TTTCAATGATTTGCGTGAATTCCATTTCGTGAGAAATGGCGCGAGTGACGGGGCTCGAACCCGCGACCTCCGGCGTGACAGGCCGGCACTCTAACCAGCTGAGCTACACCCGCGCGTATACCGTTTCCGGCAAGAAGCGTTTCCTAAGGCCCGGCGTTTGAGAAATCAAGCACAAACGCGCATGGGCCAGAGGATTTTTCGTTAACAACCCGGTCAGGGTCTTACATGCTGTCCGGGCCGACCCGGATGACGACCTTGCCGGTGTTGTCGCCAGTGAAAAGACCCGCAAAAGCCTCTGGCGCACTGTCCAGACCTTCATAGACCGTCTCGCGGAATTTGACCTTGCCACTGGCCACCCACGGCCCCATCTCGCCGAAGAATTGTGTCATGAGATTCATGTAATTGGAGACAATGAAGCCACGCACCAGCACGCCGCGCCCGATCAGGTTGGTGAGATTGGCCGGTCCCGGTTCAGGGTCAGTATTGTTGTAGACTGAGATCATCCCGCACAGGGCAATACGGCCGCCAAAGCCGATATTGTTGAGGAGGGCCTCCAGCTGAAAGCCACCGACATTCTCGAAATAGGTATCAATGCCCTTGGGGGCCTGCTCGGCCAAGAACTTGCTCAGTTTTGCTGATGAGCCATCGAAGTCCTTGTAATTATAGGCTACATCAACGCCGAGCTCGGACGTGATCCAGTCGCACTTTTCCTGACTGCCTGCGGACCCGATAACCTTGCAGCCCTTCAGCTTGCCGATCTGGCAGACGATGGACCCGACCGCGCCAGCGGCCCCTGTCACCATCATGGTCTCGCCTTCCTTCGGCTCCATGATTTGCGTGACGCCAGCCCAGGCCGTCATACCCGGCATCCCCAGTACACCGAGATACGCTGAGAGGGGCGCGAGATTCGGATCGACCTTGGTGTAGGCTTCCGCCGGGCCGGTGTAGTATTCTCGCCAGCCGCCGTTGAAGCCGACAACATAATCACCTTCTGCAAAACCTTCCGCGTTGGACTTCACCACCTGACCGACAGCGCCGCCATCCAGTGGCTCACCAAGTTGAAATGGCGGGATGTAGCTCTTGACGTCAGGACGCATCCGTCCGCGCATGTAAGGGTCAACTGTCATCCACACGATCCGTATGAGGACCTCCCCCTCACCCGGCTCGCGCACATCAACTTCCTTGATCTCGTAGAGATCAGCGGTAGGGGCGCCTTTCGGATATTCTTTCAGGTGGATTTCCCGTGATTTCAGTCCCGTCATCAGTGTCTCCTCTCATATAATTATATGCGCTGGCGCGGAATTGCCTCGCCAGTCATCAGGTCAGTTTTTCTGTTCAATCGTCTCGAGTTGATGATCGTCAGCATTTTTGTCTTTTTTGCCGTCGCGCAATTCGCTCAGCGCGATCATGGTTAGCGTCGGCACAAAGCCATCCACCTGATCCGACAGGTCGGCGACCTCCCAGAGGGAGAACAGCCCTTTCCAGCCAAACATGGCAAAGGCGATCAGCACCATGACCATATCCATCGCCGTGCCGAAACCGAGAATGCGCCCAACGGTAAAATCGGCAATATCCAGAACGATTGCGGCAATAAGCTTGGCGTGGGCTGGCTTCATGATCGGGGTCCTTACTGGTCCAGAAATTCTTTCACATCCTTGATGAAGGCGTCAAACTGATCGTGGTGATGCCAGTGCCCAGCATCCGGATAATTGATAAGGCGTGCATCTGAAAAAGCGCTGATCCGCCCGTCTTCCACCGGGTCCGAGGCCCAACTGTCTTCTCCGCGCATCAGCAGAACCGGACAGGTAATACTCTCATAAAGGCGGCTATATTCTTCCGGTGCCGTCAGTTTTGGTGGCGGGAAAAACCCGAAGCGCGGATCGTGTTTCCAGCCCCAGCCATCAGGATAAAGACGCGCCGCGTGCAGTGCCAGATGCCGGGACTGATCCTTGCGCAGGTTCTTGTGCACAGTGGCCATGCGCTCGACCATTTCCTCAGGGTTCTTGAAGCGCCATTTCTGTTTGCGCTCTCCGGCAACCCTGCGGTCAATCCAGTCCCGCAGGCGCTTGGCTGGCGGCTTCTCCATGAACTCGTCATACATTTTCCGGGAAGACCCCAAGCCCTCCATGGAGATAAGCCGGCTGACTTTCTCCGGATAGGCCGCGGCATAATGCAGGACGATGTTGCCCCCCATGGAATGGCCGATGAGCGCGAGCGGTTGTTCAAAGCCTACTGCCCCCAGATGCTCCATAAAGAAGGCAAAGTCAGAGACAAAAAGCTCGGTTGAGTAACCACCGCCAGCCGATCTGCCGCTGTCGCCGTGGCCACGCATATCCGGCGTGATGAGGCAATACGCATCAATCAGGGCTGCAACAGTCCAGTCCCAGTTGCGACAGTGGTCCTTGCCCCCGTGCACCAGGACGACAGGCGGTTTCGCGCGATCTCCCCAGACGAGATAATGCAACTCGATGTCGCCAATAACACAGGTTCTGCGGTCAGGCTGCGTTTCAACAACAGCCGGGATGCTCAGGTCTTCTGCAGGATAAATCCTGCTCGGTCGGTCAATGCTCATTTGCCCCAGATGCCAGATTACACCGCGTCTGTCTTGTTCTTGCTGCAGTTGTCACACAAACAACACGCACACCTGAAAACGCTGGCCGCGGCACTGCTGCTGTTTGACACGACATAAGAACTTGCCTATTGCGCTGCACAACAAATGAAGATGCCATCTTAGGCATCCCGCAGGCACGCGAGTTTAGTGGTGCTTATAAGTAATCACTCCATATTATTGGCTGGCGCAGTTTTTGCATCCGCCAGTTCGGAACAGCTTGATGTATGAAGACAGGACGCGACAGGCACGGCATTGATGAAGTTTGAAGATCTCGGTCTTGAGGAAAACATCCTGAAAGCGCTCACGGAAGCCGGCTATGACACGCCGACACCGATTCAGGCACAAGCGATCCCCGAAGCGCTGAAGGGCCGTGATGTTCTGGGCATCGCCCAGACCGGCACGGGCAAGACCGCCAGTTTCACGATTCCCCTGATACATCGTCTGGCGCAAGGCCGCGCCAAGGCACGTATGCCGCGCTCCGTTGTACTGGCGCCCACGCGAGAACTGGCGGCGCAGGTATCCGAGAGCTTCGAGGCCTATGGCAAGTATCACAAGCTGACCATGGCGCTCCTGATCGGGGGTGTTTCCTTTGCAGACCAGGATGCAAAACTCGCCCGCGGCGTCGATGTGCTGATCGCAACGCCTGGTCGCCTTCTCGATCACTACGAACGTGGCAAGCTGCTCCTGTCCGGCGTGCAGGTGATGGTCGTCGATGAAGCAGACCGGATGCTGGATATGGGCTTCATTCCGGACATCGAGAAGATCTTTAATCTGACGCCTTTCACACGTCAGACCCTGTTTTTCTCGGCGACCATGCCGCCGGAAATCCAGCGCATCACAAATCAGTTTCTGTCGGCTCCCGCCCGGGTGGAAGTTGCCCGGCAATCCACGACGGCAGAGAATATCACGCAGCGCGTGGTGCACATGCCCTCCGGTAATGACAGCCTGAAACGGGCGACCTTGCGCAAACTGATCCGGGACACGGAAGTAAAAAACGGCATCATCTTCTGCAATAGAAAGAAGAATGTCGATATTGTCGCCAAGTCCCTGCAGAAGCACGATTTCAATGCCCGGCCTATCCATGGTGACCTGCCGCAGGCCTATCGGACAGAAACCCTCCAGAAATTCCGTGATGGGGAAATCAGCCTGCTGATCGCCTCTGACGTGGCCGCGCGCGGGCTTGATATTCCAGATGTCTCCCACGTGTTTAATTTCGATGTGCCCGTGAATGCCGAAGATTATGTGCATCGCATTGGCCGAACAGGTCGGGCCGGCCGCTCCGGCCATGCCTATATGCTGGTCTGCCCGTCTGATGACAAAGCCTACGCGGCTGTTCTGAAAACAACCGGCCTTGAAAAAATCGACCCTGTCGATATGGGCGACTTTTTTGACGAGGAGCAGAAAAGCGGCGGTAAAACCCGTGGCGGACGCAATTCCCGCAAGAGCGGTGATGACAAAACTCATGATCAGAAATCAGGTGATAGCAAACCGTCAAATGAGAGACGCAGTCGCTCTCACCGGGAAAAAGACGAACCGGTTGTCGGTCTTGGCGACCATGTTCCGGCATTCCTCTTGCGCGACGCTTCCTGAGACCTTGTGAACATCTTTTCAATACCGCCTCGCGCATAACACATCCTGCCACAGATCAATCTCGTTTTGATTGAAACTGCGCTGCAACTTTTGATATGCTATACGCATGACAAAAGCAGAAGAAGTGGCCAACCAGCATCCCGCTGACATGGCCCCCGATTTCACGGTTCCCCAGAAATGGGAGAACTACACGGACGAGGAACACGCCACCTGGGACATCCTCTATGACCGACAGGTGAAGCTGTTGCCGGGTTACGCCGAACAGTCTTTTATCGATGGTCTGAAGCTTCTGGACCTCGGTCAGGGCGGCATCCCGCAATTTGAACGCCTGAGTGACGAGTTGGAAAAACTGACCGGCTGGCGCATTGTTGCCGTCCCCTGCCTCGTGCCAGACGACATCTTTTTTGACCATCTGGCCAATCGTCGTTTTCCAGCCGGGAATTTCATCCGCAAACAGGACCAGCTTGATTACATTCAGGAGCCGGATGTTTTCCATGATATATTCGGTCACGTCCCCCTGCTCGCCAACCCGGTTTTCGCCGATTACATGGAAGCCTATGGCAAGGGGGGCTTGCGCTCCCTGAATTATGACTGCCTGAAAAACCTTGCTGCTCTTTACTGGTACACTGTGGAGTTCGGCCTCATCAAGACAGACGAGGGCTTGCGCATTTATGGTGCCGGCATTGTCTCCTCTGCATCTGAAACACGGTTTTCACTGGAAGATCCCTCACCCAACCGGCTTGAATATGATCTGGAGCGCGTGATGCGTACGGATTACCGTATTGACGATTTCCAGCAGAGCTACTTTGTCATTGATTCCTACGAAAGCCTGTTTCAGTCCACCGTCGATACTGACTTCGGCCCGCTTTATGAGCGCCTGCCGGAGATGTCGCGCTTCGACGTAGACCATATTGAGAGCGACAACGAAGTCATTCATCGCGGTACGCAAGCATATGCCTCTGCCGGTGGCAGGTTTGCTGCGGAGTAAAGTCGAGCCGAAGGTATTGATACTGTTACAGGGCATCTGTTGCGTCATTGCTCTCACCATGCTGACGCGCTCTTGCTGAGACAGGGTAATTCCTGCACGTCCTTTCCTGTTCAGGCTTCCCGCGACTGAACACCTTGCATGCCCGATAAGGCCGTTAGCAGGATCTGCCACGTTTTCGGAAAAGTTTTTCGCCCTCTCCCCCGGGTAGCCCGCGAACAGAGTTTGCAACGCACCCTGCAGCGCGCGTGTGATGTTGGCTTTATGTGTGGTGCTGATGTCTTGGTGATGGATGGTCATGTCGGTTGCTCCTGTGAGTGAGTTGACGATCAAGATAACCGACGCCAGAGGGAGGCCCATAGATTCTAAGGTTTCTCAATGAAAACAGAGGCTTGGGCTTCTCAGACCAGGCACATAAGTTTTTTGAGGTTTTTTTGCCTCTGAAATTAGCGGTATCCCGTGGGCGGTTATCCAAAATCTGCTCGTTTGCAGAAGGCTTGGCACGCGGCTTGAAGTTGATGCCCCCTCCGTCTCGCTACGCTCGACACCTCCCCCGTTTTGACGGGGGAGGAACGGCATCGTTCGCGATTGTGTATTCAATCTTTATACAGATATATAAAGCAGAATAGCGCATCGCTTCTGTTGCTTTGTGCGCTATAGAATTTAATTTTAAGTGCCACCTTGCGATCGGCCCAAAGCCTTCAGCACACCCCTTAATAAATGTATCTCGTTTTGGGTAAACTCCACGCGGGTCAGCACTGTGCGCAGGTTTCGCTCCAGGGTCTCGCGCTTTTCCGGCGGGTGAAAGTAGCCGGTTGGCTCCAGCGTTTCGAAAAGATGCCCGACCAGACCTTCCACATCTGAATGGTCGGCTGGGACAGCCGCTTCAAGGCGGCTGTCGAAGCGGGACACTTCCCCTTGCACCTGCCCCCATTCATAAGCCGCAACCAGCACGGCAGCGCCGAGATTGAGAGAGGAGAAGCCCGGATTCACCGGGATGGTGAAGATGCCATTGCACAAGGCCACATGCTCTGTAGCGAGGCCCGAGCGCTCCCCGCCAAACAGGATGGCGCAGGTTTCGCCGCCTGAAACACGCGGCAAAAGCGCCTCGGCGGCTTCTGCCGGTTCATAAACCGGCAAGTGCAGCTCACGTTTACGCGCTGTTGTGGCCAGAACATATGTGCAGTCGGCAATCGCCTCTTCCACCGTGTCAAACACCCGGGCATTGTCCACCACGGTCGAGGCGCCAGCGGCCATGGCCCCGGCGGCAGCATTGGGCCAGCCATCGCGCGGATTGACGATGCGCAGGCCTGTGAGCCCGAAATTCAGCATCGCCCGGGCCGCAGCGCCAATGTTTTCGCCCATTTGCGGCTCGACCAGAACAATGAGAGGCCCCGGCCCCAGACCGGTTTTAGCGCGTTCCGACATAATCTAATCGCAACCCTTTATTACGCGCGATGCGGGTGCTATAGCGCGCCCATATCTTGAGAGAATCATTAACCTTACCAACGGGGTAGAAATTTCCATGGCAAAAATCAAAGTGAAAAATCCCATCGTCGAGATGGATGGCGATGAGATGACACGCATCATCTGGCAGATGATAAAAGACAAGCTGATCCACCCGTATCTGGATGTGGACCTGCTTTATCACGATCTTGGCATGGAATATCGTGACGAGACCGATGACCAGATCACTATTGATGCGGCCATGGCGATTAAAGAGCATGGCGTTGGTGTCAAATGCGCGACGATTACCCCTGATGAAGCGCGGGTTGAGGAATTCGGCCTGAAGAAAATGTGGCGCTCGCCAAACGGCACCATCCGCAACATTCTTGGCGGCGTGGTCTTCCGTGAGCCGATTATCATGAAAAACGTGCCGCGCCTTGTGCCGGGCTGGACGCAGCCAATCATCATTGGCCGTCACGCTTTTGGCGACCAGTATCGCGCCACGGACTTCCTGTTCCCGGGCAAGGGCAAGCTGTCCCTGAAATGGGAAGGCGAAAGCGGCGAGATTATCGAGGAGCCTGTGTTTGAGGCGCCTTCTGCCGGTATCACCATGGCGATGTATAACCTGGATGACTCTATCCGTGATTTTGCCCGGGCCTGCTTCAACTATGGCCTGCAACGGAAATATCCGGTCTACATGTCCACCAAGAACACCATCATGAAAAAGTATGATGGCCGCTTCAAGGACCTGTTCGAGGAAGTCTTCAAAAATGAGTTCCAGGCAGAGTTCGACAAGCTGAACCTGACCTATGAGCACCGCCTGATTGACGACATGGTGGCCTGCTGCCTGAAATGGTCCGGCGGCTATGTCTGGGCCTGTAAGAACTATGATGGCGATGTCCAGTCCGATACGGTTGCGCAAGGCTATGGCTCACTTGGCTTGATGACCTCCGTGCTTCTGACACCGGATGGGAAGACGGCAGAAGCGGAAGCTGCCCATGGGACGGTGACACGTCACTATCGCGCGCATCAACGCGGCGAAGAGACTTCCACCAACTCTGTGGCATCTATCTTTGCCTGGACCCGTGGCCTGAAAAAGCGCGGCGAGCTGGATGATACGCCCGAAGTCATCGCCTTCGCCGAGAAGCTTGAGAAAACGGTCATTGGTACCGTCGAAAGTGGTCATATGACCAAAGACCTCGCCCTGCTGATTGGCGCGGAACAAGGCTGGCTCACGACCACAGGCTTCCTCGACAAGGTTGATGAGAATATGCAGAAAGCGATGGGCTAACCCCTCGCCTGTATACGTTTCAGAACAAAAAGAACCGGGCCCTGGAGCCCGGTTTTTAGTTGAAACAGAGAGAGATTTCGCGACGACCCGGCAGATAGGGGAGAGAGAGGGAGCCGGGCCGCCGCTGGGC
>JALEGJ010000151.1 GCA_022763115.1 Aquisalinus sp. | reverse complement strand
TAAGGGCAGGTGGCCGAGTGGTCGAAGGCGCACGCCTGGAACGCGTGTAGGCGGTAACTCCGTCTCGAGGGTTCGAATCCCTCTCTGTCCGCCAGATGACCTGATAACACATTGAAAAATTTGTATTATTTGCCACTAACCGGGCCGCATCCCACATTTTATTCCACACTTTAGGCAGATTATTCGTGGGTCATGGGTTGAGTTTTCTTTATTGCGTCAATCACACAAACCAGTCGCCTGGCACCTGCTGGTAATTGAGGGGAGCGGTGGAGTACGCCGTGTCCCACGGATTTCTTTCCCCGAAACAAGGCGACATCCCCTTCGTGCAACGTGCCAAGTTCCCCGGCATAGTTTTCCTGTTGGACCGACGCAGCTTGTTCATCACCTGGTAAAACCCATTGTGTTCCCATGCCGCAATAAGTTGTCACCATACGGTATGGCACATTGTCGATGTGAAAGCGTCGACAGCCATCATCCGTTACTGTTTCCAGTCGGAGTGAAACCCGGTCCGCCTTTGTGATGCCGCGATACAACCTCATGAGTGTGTGCAAGTCCTCAATAATGTCGTCAGGTAAAAGTTGCAGCGAAGTCTTTTTATTGAAGGTATCTGCCTGAGCAGCAGGCAAAGAGTAAGTCTCACATACCAGCTTATCGCACAGACCTCGGGCAGCAGCGGCTACAGCAGGTGAGAGCTGTCTGCGCCAAATAGCAAGGCCGGTGGCAGGGCGCAAAACCTTGTCGAGAACTTCCGTAGACGTACCTTCGATAATAGGACGACTATTACGCCCCCTGACTGGTTTTGCCGGTTCCAGAATAGCTACCATAATCTTCAAATCCACGGCGCGTGTTTGACAATCTCAACTATTGGACGCACAGGGCCTAAACGTCGGGAGCTCCTTCATTGCTTCCGCAGAATACTCCTTCCCCCCGAACAGCATCGGATAGTGGAAAGCGCGCAGAGCTGCATGGAAATCCCGGACGCATTGGTCGTAAGATTGGAACGCGGCAATATCGGTCATCGCCAGTTGTGACATCACGCGGTCAACGAGTAAGGGTGGTGACGTCAGGGCGATCATCGCCATGGCTTTGTCCCGTTCGGCTACACCATCGCGCAAGGCTTCGGACATGCTCTCTACGGTTTGGTCGCCGACTTGCTGAAACGCATAATACCAGTACCAATCAAAGCCTTCGCTGACAGGCTCGGCGTTGGCCCATTCGGGGTGGCGCTCGTAAAACGGCTTCAGGGTTGCCTCGCGCGGGAGGTCCCATGCATCATTCACGGCCTCCCGCTGGGTGAGGAGGATTTCGCCGCCCATCGGTACGGGAACCGACTGTTCAACCATGAGTTTTCCGCCGACAGGCAAGGCGACGGTGAGCGTGAACCACGCGCCGAGCAGCAACGCTGCTGCAGTTGGCCCGGATTGTATCCGGCTTGTGGTAAACAAGGACAGAACCAGCCAAAACGCCAAATTCAATCCGATAACCGCGCAAACGACCACAGCACTCATCAGGCTGGCCGTGCTGACAATCACGCCTGCCAAGAAAGGCGTAATAATGCAGGCGAATAACAGGATCGCTCGAAGCACGGCACGGCTCAACAGGAGGCGCCCGCCGTCACCACCTGTTGCCGACAAAAAAGCCCATCGGTTATTCCGAACCTCGGCAGCTTTCAAATCATGCAGGAGAAGGATCATCAGAAGCGGTAGCAAAAATGCCGCAAAGAAAGCGAAATCAAACTTGCCGATCCGTGACAGCTCTGGATTGCCAGCATCTGTCTCATAAATCTGCCCTTCAAGCGCAAGCATCCGGATACGATGCTTCCAGGGTAAGTCGTCCCGAACACCCCGGGCGGCGAATGCCAGATCCGAAGGGGGCGCATAGGTAAAGTGGAAAGCATAGTAAGCCGCGCCACCCGCATCGCTTTGGTCTGCGAGAGCGTAGGTGCGATCATCGTCTACCATCTGCTTGACGCGCTCAATTTGAGCCCGTTCTGTATCGACCTCTTTCAGACCACTAAACACCGTGAAGGCCGACAACAAAACACCTACCAGGAGTGTTAGCGCAACAACGGGATCGCGCAGGGAAAAACGAAGTTCTCGGATGATATTATCCATTTTTCACCTCCGACAGTCTCCGGGCACCGATAAAGCCGATCCCGCCCATGACCAGAGCCCAGCCGAACAAAACGCCGACAGTTAAGCCCATCCGTGAAATTCGCTCGCTCGCAGTATCAGGCGAAAACCTGAAATCCTGAAGGACACGCCAGTTCTCCGAACTAACGCGCGCTTTTCGCCATGCTTCTTTGCTCGTGTTTCGGTTGAGGTCATCAGCATAGGAAAGTTTTTCGACGTGAGCATCGTTCAAGCCTTGTACAAATTCGTAGCGCGCGGCCTCGGCTTCGCGCAAAAACCTGTGATGCGTTCGGATGTCCGTTCCAGCTGCTGTCATCGACGCTGATTGAAGCGCTATGAACGGAGAGAAAAAGGATAGTGCCCGGACAAAATCCGTTTGCGCGACTTGTTGTGTCATGCGCTTCTCCGCGTATTCATTCAGGATAGCAGTCAGTTGCTCTTCTGATGTTTTGGCCACCATTCCTCGAAAGTTGATCGGCAATTCCTCAACCGTCTCGACGTCGTATTGTTCAAGCAGGTTGGCTCGCAGGCGAGCGAACGCCGGATCATTTGCATTATGCCCGTCTCCCACTTCGCGCAAGGCAACGAGTACATCCATGTCAGCTTCAATCTGGCTGGCGCTGGGGATCGCAATGTTTGCGGCACTTGCCACCATCCTTGGCGCAAGCACGGACAATGCTATCCATGCCGACAGCAAGACCAGTAAAGCGGTCGAGGGGCGCTTGCACCAGGCCGACGCACCAGAGATCATTAAAATCCAGATCAGCAGGTATATTATATAGCTGCCCAGAAAGGCCGCACTCACGGCTGGAGCCCCTCCTGAAAGAGCGACGCCGAAAAGCATTGGGATCAGAAGCAATGCGGCCAGTGCAGCAAGCGCGATGGTTTTGCCTCCCCATATCTCAACCGGCGTAACGCCGGAGGTCACCAATTGCCGATCGGTCTCGGCCTCGCGTTCGCGGGAAACAGCCCCAAACCCGACTATGATGAGAATGAGAGGGACCAGGAGTTGATAGGCCAAGGCAGGTGTCAGGCGTGCAAATGGTCCGGCTTGGGCGCCATCATAGCTTGCAGAAAATGTAGCGGAGTTTTGTCGATGGCCTTCGAGGAAAATTGCGGTACCTGTATACGGATCAACACCTGGGTCCAGTTTTGCAAGCGGTGCCGGTGTGCGGAAGACATAATGGCCATAATGTACCATCCGGTGCGGGTGACGATCTGGCTGGCTGCGAAAAATTTCTTCGGCTTTAAGTTGAAGAGCTTCGCGTGTTTCCTTTTCTGCCGCTACCTGATTGGTGGTTGCGAAGACAGAGACACAAATCAGGATAAAAGCCAGTATGGCTGCAGCGGCCCCGAGTTTTGATCGCGACCAATAACGCCATTCATCTGAAGCTATAATAAGCAATGACTGCATGATTTACGCCCCCTCGGCAAAGGCGCGATGCACTTCTTCAGGCGAAATTTGCCCGCCTTCTGGTGCTTCAAATACACCGACCAGAGAGCCAGCTTTCAGCAGGCCGACACGTCCGGCAATCTGACATGCGCCGTAAACATCGTGGGTTACCATCAGCACAGTCGTTCCTGCTGCTGACAGTTTCGTAATCAACTGATTGAACTCATCAATCGCGACAGGGTCCAGGCCGGATGTAGGCTCGTCCAGAAACAGAACGGGCGCCTGACGCAAAATCGCCAGCGAAATCGCCACTTTCTGGCGCATACCCTTGGAATAGGACGACAAGCGCCTTCCTCTTGCTTCTGTTGCGAGACTGACTTCATCAAGGGCTGCCTCAATATCGGAAGCGCTGCGTGGAACTTTCGCAAGTGACAGAAAGTATTTGATGTTCTCACGGGCATTCAGGTGCGGATAAAGATTGGCCGCCTCTGGCAGGTAGGCTGACTTTTGCCGGACGAATTCGACATTCTGCGTAACCGGCTTGTTGAGCACTGTAACGCTGCCAGAGCGGGGCGGCAGAAAGCCAAGGAATGTCAGCAGGGTGGTTGATTTCCCGGCACCGTTCCCGCCAAGGAGTGCGAACACCTCGCCAACACTGACATCAAAGGTGATGTCTGACAGGACAGGCACCCTCCCTCTGGAGACGCTGAGAGAGTCGGCTTTAAGGGCTATTTCTGTCATGAGTAATCTCTGTAGTGAATAGTTTGTTAGGAGTTATACTGACTATATTTACACCCAGTAAAAGGTACAAACACCGAAACCGTATCGAATAAATATTTAATCAAGGTAACTCTTGATCTTGAGTTAGTTACGCTTCCCATGTCTCAGCCTTGGTTTTTGAAAAAGCTCGAAATTGGTGATTTCATGAGACGAGCCCTTGAAGTCAAAAACGGGCGCCGATTTCAACCGGCGCCCGAATTTGTTATTAGAAGTTGTAAGTCGCAGAAACGCGGAAACGACGCGGCGTACCCGGTTCAACCCAGACGTTTGCGAATGAGTTCGTATAGAACGTCTCATCAAAGAGATTGTCCACATCCAGACGAACGGTGAGCCCGTCAGTAACTTCCACTTCGCCGAACACCCGTACGGTAGTGTAGTCCGGCAGGGTAAAGTCTGAGCCGACAAAGCTATTACGTTCATCAACGTAAAGCAGACCGCCACCAACAGTGGCAGGCATTTCATTGACATCAAAGTCCTTGGCAACCTGCACATTCAGCTGGTTTTCTGGTGAGTTGATGAGCGGGTCACCGGCATCAATGGTGAACCCGAAACCATCCGCATCAGCAAAGCTGTTGGTGAACTCGGCGTCAATATAAGCATATGAAACCCAGAGGCTGAGATCATTCTCAAACTCGAGATTGGCGTCAAACTCGAGGCCCGTGCTTTCTGCCTCGCCTGCGGTAAACAGGAAGAAGCCTCCCTGCGCTTCAGGTCTGTCGTCGTTCACGAGAAAGTTGCTCTGATCGATTTGGAAGACCGTGACACCGATAGAGCCGTCAACACTGTCATAAAATTCGCCCAGATCAGCCTTGAAACCGATTTCTGCAGACTCGGTAATGTTTGGCTCAAATTGATTTCCTGCAAAATCAGCACCTGTCTGTTGACGGTAGCCCTCCCCATAGGAAGCGTAGAAGCTGAAGCCGTCATTGACACGGTAGACAGCGCCAAATTGCGGTGAAACGCGATCATCCGACGATTTCCGGGTCGGATTGTCGAAATCGGTCAGATCCTGCTCGAAATCATCAAAGCGTGCACCAATCCGGATCTGCAGCTTATCTGTCAGGTCAATTTGATCCTGAATATAGATCCCGTAACCTTGCAAGACTTCGTTGCGGCGCGTGTTTGGTGTCGCAGGCGGGTTCAGGTTTATACCGTACACAGGATTATTCACGTTCAGGAGAAGGTGCGTGAAAATTTCCTCTTCTGTCGGGTTATTGATGTCGCCAGAAAACCTTGTCCGATAACGGTCAATGTTGAGGGTGTTATCAAACTCATCATAGTCGGCACCGATAATCAGGCGATGGCGCAGGTCGCCGGTTTGGAATTCACCAGCGATCTCGCCGCGCAGGACTAGATAGTCCGACTCAAAATCGCGGGACCTGAAGAAGCGCGAGATCGTTTCTCCATCCTGAAAAAACGTCTGGCGTGAGCCGAATTGTGGCTCGAACGCATCGCCTTCCAGGCTGGTTTCACGATACCCCAGCCCGCCGAGGAAACTCCAGTTTTCGTTAAAGTCGTGTTCGGCCTCGAATTGATGCCCGACGACTTTAGTTTCAATCGGTACGTTTTCACCAACAAATACCTCGCGCGGTGAGAATCCAAAATCTTCCGAGAAGACAACACCACGATCAAACGGCAGTTCGTAGGCGGTATATTCAAGTTCGTACGTCATGACCGTATCGTCGGAAGCGACCCACGTAGCGGACGGATAAAAG
The DNA here is from genome assembly GCA_022763115.1 of Aquisalinus sp. Classification (GTDB taxonomy): domain Bacteria; phylum Pseudomonadota; class Alphaproteobacteria; order Caulobacterales; family Parvularculaceae; genus Aquisalinus. The sequence goes on along the minus strand of JALEGJ010000151.1, from coordinate 28,230 downwards.
CCCATCTTCTGGGTTTCGACAGTTTCTCTGAAACTTTCAGCATCCTCGTAATAGCCGACCAGGCGCAGACCGAAGTTACCAGTATCTCCCAGAACGGTCTGGTAATCACCTTCGGCGCGGTATTGATCCCAGCTGCCAATAGTGCCGCGAATGTAACCGCCTGTTCCGAACTGTGGACGCTTGGTGACGAGGTTCACCGTACCACCCGGCTCTCCACGCCCAAACAGGGCAGCGCGAGGCCCTTTAAGGACTTCAACAGATTCTATGCCGACCAGATCACGAGGCCCACCGCGCCCGCGCCCGGCATTAAAGCCGTTGACCAGAAAGCCGCTTGGCAGGTTGGTATCGCCCGAGAAGCCACGGATAGAAAAGCTGTTCCAGAGCCCCCCAAAGTTATTCTGGCGCGCAACAGACGCAGAAAGGTCCAGTGCCTGATTGAGGTCAAGTGCCCCGGCATTTTCCAGCAGCTCCGCATCTATAAGTTGATCTGCTTGCGGGATCTCCAGCGGGTCAAACTCACCGCGATAAGCCTGGCGCGTGCCGATAACCACGACAGTGTCGTTTGAAGATGCTTCATCGTCGCCACTCTGGGCGATTGCAGACGGGGTGAAGGCGATTGCGGTAGAGCCGAAAGCAGCGCTGCTCAACAGCAGGCTCGTGATTTTGGTCAGTTTCATTTCTCAATTCCTTGATTACAGTACACAACGCAAAGGACGTGGAGTTTCAAAACCACGCTCTGCTTCAGTTTATTCAGTGAGACTTGTGCCGAAAACTATTCGGCGAAGTGTGATGTTTTCAGGAAAGAGGGGGTGCCCGTGCATGCGTCAGACTCATTGCCTGGCGCCGTGGCTCACCCCAATGTTCTGCACCCGCATTGGCAGTGTGCAACAAGCTGAATAGCGGAGGACTTGACGGGGTAACGAGCTCATCTTCCGCCGAGGCAATTTTGCATACGGTACAGTCAATTACGAGATGAAAGTCCTCGTCCTGTCCATCCCCCGGTTCATGGTTTTCAGCATAAATGTGATGATGTTCCGCAGAATTGGGTAAAAGGTCATGGCTATGCGTTGCCGCATATGTCTGGAATGCGACAAAAAGCGTTACAAACAGATATGCCCAAATGCGCCCCACGGGCGTCCCCTTATTCTCAGGAATTTCGTTAGTATATCACATTTAACGGCAGGGCAAGTTACAGTATTCTTCGGATCAGCTATGGCGCTACGGTTCGCAAGCGCCGCCACAAATCAATTTGGTATGGTGATGAGTGACGACGCACTTTTGCGCAGTTCTTCAAGGGACAGAGCGCTTGTCTCTGCGCTAGCAGGCACAATCTCCCATATGGAATTAGTTGGCTCTTGTTGGAAAGAGAACCTTACATATGATGACCTGCTGTAAATATGCTTCCCAATCTGATAGAGCCTCGAAAATAAGGTTCGAAGATTCTCCCTGAATCTCAGCCAGATAGTTGCTAAACAAATTCTACGATATTTGACACTACTTCCAGGTTTTTGCCCGGGTCATAAAAAATCTATGGGTCCCCTCCCGGGTTGCCTTATTATGCCCTTCAAGTACCCAATGAGTGGGATAATCATGGAAATGGGAGACCTCGGATGTCTACACCTCCGGCAGACGTTAATTACACATTCAACGATCAGGAACTGGACCAGCTGAAAGCCTATGGCGATGTTCGCGCGCACGAGGCGGGCGAGGTTCTTGTTTCCGAGGGAGAGCGGGAATTTGATTGTCTCGTGACCGTCTCGGGGGAGACGCATATCCACGTCACAACGGCGGATGGCGAAAAGCGGCTTGGCTGGATGGAGCCGGGGCAGTTTGCCGGTGACCTGTCATCCATGACAGGTCACGCGTCACTAGCGCGCATTTCCATGGGCGTCGCGGGTGAAGTGCTGCACATCCCTTATGATGCATTTCATCGGTTGCTCGTGGAAAATTCGCATCTCTCCGACATCTTTGTACGCACCTTCACGGCGCGCCGGGTTTTTGCAAGCGACACCGACCATAAAGCTGTGATCGTCATCGGTACGCCGTATGATCGGACAGTTTTTGCTGCCCGGGATTTGCTGCATAAACATACTGTGCCTCACGCATGGCTTGATCCTGACAAGGATGAACTGGCCTGTCGGATCATGGAGGCGCGTGGCATTTCAACAGATGACCTGCCAGTGGTCATACGTGGGTCATCGCGTATCCTGTCCAAACCATCTGTCAGTGATCTTGCTGAAGCATTTGGTCTTGATCTGTTGCCGGACGGTGCAGCGGCAGATGTTATTGTCGTCGGGGCAGGCCCGGGCGGGCTTGCCAGTTCAGTTTACGCAGCTTCTGAGGGGCTCTCCGTTCTGACACTGGATTGCGACGGTCCCGGCGGGCAAGCAGGCACCTCTTCCAAGATTGAAAATTATCTGGGCTTTCCGACAGGTGTGTCAGGGGCAGAGCTTGCACAGCGCGCAGCCATTCAGGCGCAAAAGTTCGGTGTGCGCATGGCAGCGCCTGCCAAGGCAAGCAATCTGGAATTGTGCGAGAATGGCATTTATTGTCTGACAACGGAAGATGGTCGCCGCCTGAGTGCAAGAGCCGTGGTGATTGCAAGTGGGGCCCAGTATCGCCGCCTGCCTGTTGCCAGACTGGAGGAATTTGAGGGGCGCGGCATCTATTACGGAGCTTCACCCATGGAGGCACAACTTTGCCACGGCTCGAAAGTGGCCATCGTCGGGGCAGGCAATTCCGCCGGGCAGGGGGCTGTGTTTCTCTCGCAAACAGCTGAAGAGGTGCATGTTATGTATCGGCGCGCTGATATCCGGGAGACCATGTCGGAATATCTGGTGCGCCGGCTGGAGGAGATGCCCAATATCTATCTTCATCCGGAAACAGAGATTTCTGCCCTGCATGGTACCGACACGGATGACCTGGATAATCTGCGAATGACGGGCGTAACGGTTAGTTGCCGTGATGAAGAGAAGCGTATTGATGCAACATTCGCCTTTCTCTTTGTCGGTGCAGCGCCATTTACGCAGTGGCTGCCGGAAGGGGTGCGGCGTGACGAGAAGGGCTTTATCAAAACCGGAACAGCGCTGGAGCGACTCGATCTTGTCCGTGCCGGCTGGGATATTGAGCGTCTGCCAACGCAGTATGAGACCAGTTGGCCGCGTATTTACGCTGTCGGTGATGTGCGTGCCGGTTCTGTCAAACGGGTTGCCAGTGCTGTGGGGGAAGGGTCTGTGGTTGTCAGTGATATTCACAAGGCGATAAGTGAGATCACTGGAGGTGAAGCATGACCCATCCGGGGCTGGCGATTAGCGGCGTGAAGGATTATCTCTAGGACATGCTGGCAAAAGTATATTCCAACGCCTTGCTGGAAGCGGCAGGCAACATTCCGGAAGCAGGGCGGCTTGAGTCCCCGCAGGCGACGGCCACCAAAGTCTCGCGTGTTTGCGGATCAGAAGTCACCGTGGACCTCAATCTGAGCGAAGGAAAAATCACAGAATTTGCCGTGGAGGCAAAGGCCTGCGCGTTGGGGCAGGCAGCCGCTTCTCTTGTCGCACGACACATCATTGGCGCAACAGCGCTGGAGTTACGTGCATTGCGGGATGAGATGCTTTCGATGCTGAAAGAGGAGGGGCCCCCACCAACCGCTGCCCGATGGGCAGAATTGGAAAAACTGGAGCCAATTCGCGACTATCCGGCGCGACACGCGTCAACAATGCTGGTGTTCGAGGCAGTGGTTGCCTGTCTGGATCAGCTTGAAGAGGCTTCAGTCTGATGGCACAAAAAAAGCCCGGCCTACTGGCACGTTTTGCCATGCTGCTGCTCTGGGTTTATCAGCATACGCTGTCAGTTGTTTTCTATACTCTGGGGACAAGATGCCGCCACGAACCTTCATGTTCGAATTATTCCATGGACGCTTACCGTCAGCATGGGTTTTGGCGCGGTTCCTGGCTGACATTTGCCCGCCTCATGCGTTGCCACCCTCTTGGCAGTCATGGGTTTGATCCGGTACCGGAGGAATTGCCGAACCATCGCTGGCAGCCCTGGCGCTACGGTGACTGGTCGTGGCGAGAGAGATAGAGAAAGGAATAACGACATGCTTCGTAGAAACAGGTTTTTGCCACTTATTCTCGCGCTCTCCCTGTCGCTGTCGGCATTTATGCCCGCGCCTGAGCAGGCATCACAGTCGCATATTGTTATGGCTTATGTACAAGCCTTCAATGACAGGGATATCGAGCAGATATCCACCATGATGCATACGGACATAGAGTGGATCGATATTTCTGGCTCTACACAGAGCATTTCCTTTTCCGGTAAGAGTGCCATGGTGGAAGGCATCACGGCATATTTTGCGAGTGGCTATAATGGACAAAGCGAGATGACCCGCTTTGCTGTCAACGGCAATTTTGTCAGTGGTGTTGAAACCGTGTCCTGGCAGACGGCGGCAGGTCAGAACCGCCGCCAGTCAGCAACCGTTGTATATCAACTGGAAGATGGCCTGATCCGCCGGGTATGGTATTTTGCGGCGGTCAGCTCGAAACCTTAAGAGGCATTGCTTTTCTTGCCCAGGGTGAAGAGCGTGTCCTCATGACGGAGTAGGAACAGGGCGAGTAGCGCCCCCAGAACGGGAACAGCGGCGGCAAAAAGATGGTTTGAGCCTGTGTACGGGTCAAGCAAGCGTTCATAAGTCAGGAGTGTCCCAACGCCATGGATGACAAGAAAAAAACCGTATGACCAGAATTTTGCAATACCCAGCAGCAGGCACAAGACAGCAATGCTCTGGACAAGCCCGATAGCGTAAGATGCTTCAAGTGGCAGATTTTCGACGAGATAGAAAGCCTTCCAGATTGCAACGGTCACTTCCGGCTTGATGAATTTTTCAATGGCCCAGATGGCAAAGAAAAAAACCAGTGATAGACGTATGGCAAAGAGTGATAATTTCAGATTCGTATTGGTCATGAGCAGGTCTCCTTTGGACCCGCCATACAGCAAGCGCTGTATAATGATAGTATCTCACACCTGAATGTGAGCGAAGTTGAAGTTTTCTGGCGTGATGAGAGAAAAGGAATGAGTTCACATATATTCAGACAGGCTGTTCCGGAAGATCTGCCCGTAATAATATCGCTTCTTGCGGATGATGAGCTTGGCTCTACTCGTGAGAAAGTTACCATACCACCAGATACGGTTTATCAGCAGGCGTTCAGGGCAATCATGGCTGACCCCAATCAGTTACTGGCTGTTGCTGACTTTGAAGGCGCAGTCGAAGGGTGTCTTCAGTTATCGTTCATTCCTGGTCTTTCACGCATGGGTATGTGGCGTGGTCAGATTGAGAGTGTGCGTATTGCATCAGCAAGTCGTGGAAGCCAACTGGGGACGAAGTTTTTGCAATGGGCAATAACTCAATGCAAGAATCGTAAATGCGGGCTTGTGCAACTGACAAGTGATAATACGCGCCTTGATGCCATTCGTTTTTACGAAAGTCTGGGTTTTGAAAACAGTCACAGCGGTATGAAGAAAATACTTTATTATGAAGGGGATGCGTCATGATTATTCGGAAAGAGCAGCAGAGTGACCATGAGGCTATAAAGTCGGTTGTGACGGACGCATTCGGTCAACCGGATGAAGCACATCTTGTCGATATGCTGCGCACAGATGGTGACATTGAAATTGCTCTGGTTGCCGAACTGGACCGACAGGTGGTCGGGCATATCGTATTATCACGTATGATCTCGCCCGAGACAGCTCTGGGGCTCGCGCCCATCTCTGTTTTGCCGACGTTTCAGCGGCAAGGGGTCGGCTCTGCGCTGATGCGTGAAGGGATAAAGCGGGCACAGGATAATAGTTGGGAGCGTATCTTTCTTCTCGGCGAGCCTGCCTATTATAATCGGTTCGGCTTTGCCGCCGAAACAGCTGCAGGTTTTTCTTCGCCTTATGCCGGACCATATTTTATGGCCCTTGAACTTGCAGAGAACTTTCCCGACGAGAGTGGGGGAGTTGCTGAATATGCATCAGCCTTTTCCCGTCTTGGTGCTGATGAAACCTGATTATACAGCAGCCTGATAGGCTTGCTCGAGCCATTTCAGTACTTCATCATCCACATCACTTTCTGCCGTCAAGCGTATGCGATGTGAGACCATGCTGTTGAAGCTGCCGGAAAGTTCGAGCCTGTCAGTCGGGCCCTGACCTTTCAGGTTTATACCGAGGTCCAATCGCGTTTTTGTTGAGGGCTGGATGATGGCAAACTGCTTTTTCCGCCGGGCACTGACATAAGACTTTTTCGCAGCCAGCTCGACATCTGGTCCAAACGCCATGAGCGCAGTGCTCAGCGTGTCGTATATTGGTTTCAGTCCGGCTTTAGCCCCGGCATATTGCGTGGCCACAAGATCTTCGCCACCCTCTGTGGCACTGCCCGCATCACTCTTTAGCGTTTTGTGTGCGACGAGATTGGCAAAGCCGTGTGTCATGCCATGATCTGTTTTCAGGAATTTCACCAGCACGCCATGTTTCTCATGCCCGGCCTTTTTAGAGATACTGATCCACTCCTCCAGCGTCTTGCCGGTTTTTTCCTTCATGTTGGCAATCATCGCTGCGGCCATTTCTTCAGGTGATTGTGGCATTTTTCCCTCCCTTTACTGATGTTTTCCGAGTGGCCAGTTTTCCTGCCTGGTGACCTTTGGTGCCATACCGGACATGAGAGACATCATACCCAGCATCATTTGTGCCCCGAAGGTTGGTTTGCCGGTTTCCAAGTATTTCTTGAGGTTTTCAGTAATCCATTTGCCGCCAGAGGCCATGGATTTCTCGGTTTTCGTACCGACCGGAACATTTTCGGTGATGAGGCAGAACTCAACCCCGCCCTCAATCTCCTTCAGTGTATATGTCACCTTGCAGGGTGCGTCATCCGTCGTCGTAAATTTGAAAGTGTGCGCATATCGATGGGGAGGGTCAAATTCTGTTACTTCGCCGACCACAAACACGTTTTTCCCGTCCTTCGAGATCATGCGATAAGGTGCGCCCGGAGCAAGGCCGGGCGTGTCACATACAGCGCCGTAGAAAAACGGTCTTGGTGAAGTTGTATTCACGAGTTCCGACCAGACCTTTTCAATTGGTGCGTTGATAACGACCTTGTAGATTTGCTTGTTGCTTTCAGCCATTTTTACTTTTCCTTGTTGGTTTTTGCTTCGGACAGATATTTTATCTGTGTCAGCTTGCTACCCCAGTAACTGCTGTATTTATCTGCCCAGCGATCATATATGATCTGTATGGGTATGATGTTTATATATAAATTGCGCGTTCGGCCGTTCTTTTCCGAAATGACCAGATCAGCCTCTTCAAGAACGGCAAGGTGCTTCATGACGGCGATCCGCGTGAAATCAAAAGATCTGGCCAGAGCACCAACAGAAATACCGGGTTCTATACGGATAATATCAAGCATCTCCCGCCTCGCTGTGTTTGCCAGGGCCTGGAATACTTTATCAGTTTCAGCATCTTCAGCCATAATATGTAACTATCTAGTTACATATTATGGCTTTGTCAAGCCGTGCAAGTTGTTCTGATGCAGGAGGCTCCTGCAGGTTATCTTGGCTGAAAATTCCAGCCAGCCCGAGTTGGAAGATATTTAATGTTGACAACACATCATCTGCAGCGCTAACCAGCTTCAAGCGCCGATTTGACCTCTTCAGCTTGCAGGCGCGGAATAAATGTAGCTAAAGCGGAGAGGTGCAAGAAAGCAGGCCTATGCCTGTGTGATAAGCGCCGTTCCCTCATTTATTTCGTGTTCCCAATGCGTCGAGACAATCCGGCTTATTGAGGAGCATTTTCATGGCCTGTGCTGCCGCTATTTTTGAGCAACGTGATCCAGATGAGGGGAGTGTATTTGCGTATCAATCTCCATTGAGGTTGCAGTCAATGTGTGGCCCCGTGGAGCATGTTTTCGACATTCCGGAAACATGGCGCGGAAAATATGGCGGTGCATTGCCTGGTGAAGAAGTTCGGGTTCGATTTCAGGGAAACCTTGCGGGGCCGAAGGTTGTTGTTCTTGGGGGTATTTCTGCCTCGCGGTTTGTTGCTTCTGGTGAAGGGGAGCCAGAAGGTTGGTGGAGCAACGTTGTCCGTACGGGCGGCGGGATTGACCTGGGACGGTTTTGTGTCATCGGCGTGGACTATCCGCCTGCATCCCTGGCAGGCGAAACCTCTCTGTGTCCTGAAGATTTCGCCAAACTGATCGATACGGCGCTGCTAAGCGCAGGTATTGAGGAGCTGTATGCTTTCATTGGCGCATCCTTTGGTGGCATGATCGGTCTGAGTTACGCGCGCCTTTTCGCGCATAAGGTAGAGCTTCTGGCAGTGCTTTGTGCTGCACACGAAACCAACCCGATGGCACAGGCCTGGCGGCTGGTGCAGCGCCGGATCATCTCTCTCGCCCGTTCTGCAGGGCGTCAGGAAGAAGGTGTTGCGCTTGCACGGCAGCTTGCCATGACCACCTATCGCGCCCCGGAGGAGTTTGCTGGCCGTTTTGACCTTGACCTGGAAAGTCAGGCGAATGTCGGGGCTTATCTTGAGGCCAGAGGTGAGCAGTACTCGGCTGAAGTGACGCCTGCGCGTTATCTCACCTTGTCAGAAGCGATTGATCGTCATCAAGAGCAGCCGGAGAACATCACTGTACCGGCCCTCTTCATTGGAGCTTTGTCAGACAGGCTTGTGCCGCTTGCCGATATTGCCGAGCTGCAACGACGCTATGCAGGCCTGTCCGAGCTCGTCGCCATTTCATCTGTCTACGGCCATGATGCTTTCCTGAAAGAGTCACAGGCCATCAATCCGTATCTGCATAATTTTCTTAAGGAGATTTCAGCATGAACAATGTCACGACACTTCAGCAAAAACATGGCGTCCATCAGGAAACAGTTGCGACAACGGCTGGCGTCGCAGCTGACACGGCGCACCATTCGGTCGCGCCAGCACTTCATTTGTCAGCGACCTATGGCTGGAATGACCCTTGTGAGAAGCCGGGCTTTGACTATTCCCGTTCCGGCAATCCGACCAGGCAGCATCTGGAGCAGGCGCTGGCTGAGCTAGAAGGTGCCAGCAAAGGCGTTGTCACGGCGACTGGGATGGCGGCCGTCGATCTCCCCTTTAATCTTGTGAATCCGGGCGATCTCGTACTCGCGCCGCATGATTGTTATGGCGGGACGCACCGACTTTTATCCGCACGGGCAAAGCGGGGGCATTTCCGGCTGCAGTTTGTGGACCAGACTGACCGCGAAGCGCTGTCAGAAGCCTTTTCTCAGAAGCCGAAACTTGTGTTGATTGAAACGCCTTCAAACCCGCTGTTGCGGCTTACTGACATCGAAAACATTGTAGCACTTGCCCGTCAGGCTGGTGCTATTACCGTCGCTGACAATACTTTCCTGTCGCCAGCCTTGCAGAACCCGCTGCAGCTTGGATGCGATATAGTTGTTCATTCTACGACGAAGTATATCAATGGGCATAGTGATGTGGTGGGCGGTGCTGTTCTGGCGCGCGATGCTGCTCTTGGAGAAGAGTTGGCCTGGTGGGCAAACTGTACTGGTGTTACGGGTGCGCCGTTCGACAGCTATCTGACATTACGGGGATTACGGACCTTGTTTGTGCGCCTCAAGCAGCAGGAGCGGACAGCGCATGCAATCGCTAAAGCCTTATCTGAAGATGAGCGCGTGAGTAATGTGTATTATCCCGGCCTTGAGACACATCCTGGTCACGACATTGCCAAGCGACAGCAAAAAGGTTTTGGGGCGATGTTGAGCGTTGAGTTTGCAGATGCGGTTGATACGATTGAGCTGCTGCGCGGCCTAGGCATCTTCACGATTGCGGAGTCGCTTGGTGGCTTTGAAAGCCTTGTCTGCACTCCTGCCACTATGACTCATGCCAGCATGGATAAAGCGGCGCAGAAGGCAGCCGGAATTAGCAAGGGGCTTGTGCGTTTTTCTGTTGGTCTGGAGCATGAAAGCGACCTTCTTGCAGACCTCAATCAGTCTCTGGATAGGGCGGCTCTGGTGGATCGTTCCTTGACAGCCGTTTCGGCCTGAAAATTGCCAGCCTGGCGGGCTGGCTGTTCAGGTTTTCCACAGTCATGAAAACACCTGACAAATGTTAGGTTTCTGAGAAAAAACTGTCACACTTATCGGCTATGCGTCTGCTCGCGTAAGTATCACTAGATTGCCCTCGTGATATGAGCCCTCTTAATAAACTTGGCCCCGCTCTTTCGAGCGGGGCCTTTTTTTCATTCAGCTTAGTCGGAGTTGCTTAGAAGCTTTTTTCCACTGAAATGCGGAAGTTCCGGCCCGGCTGAGGTAAGAGCGCTTTCAGTGGAGATGAATGCTGACGGATTTCCTCGTCTGTCAGGTTGATACCCGCCACACGAACTTTCAGCGTTGGATCCGATGGCAGCGGGGCGAAGGTGATGAACGCATTCAATGCTGTGTAGCTGTCTGTCGGCAGTTCGAATGGGGCGACTGAATTCTGCTCAGCAGCATAATCAACTTCACCGCGTACTGACAGCCTGTCGCTTTCAGCTTGCAGACCAACCAACAGGCCGAGTGGTGGAATCTGTGGCAGGTTGTCGTTGTTGACGACATCTTTTTCAGCTTCAACTTTCTCGAGGACTGCGTCAGCTGTCCAGACGGTTTTGCCGTCGTCACTCAGAATGACATCACCAGCGATTTCAAAACCTCGGAAAACGGTATCCGCTGCTTGGAAGGTGTAGATCGGTAACTCATCCTCTTCACCGCCAGTTGGCGCGAGGAAAATAAAGTCATCATAGGACGTGTGGAACACATTGAATGACAGGGACGCCACATCATTCCCAAAACGGATTGCTGCCTCGACGCCCGTGGCCGTTTCTGTATCCAGTGTGTTGTCGCCAATCTCAAACTGGTTGGTGGCAAGATGTGGACCGTTTGCGAACAGCTCTTCTGTTGCCGGTGCGCGTTCCGTGCGGAAGATTGTGCCACCAATCCGCCAGCTTTCGTTAATGTGGTAGTCAGCACCACCAGAGACGCTGAACGTATCAAACTCACGTTCGATATTGTTCGTGTCATCTGTGTGAGATGTGTTTTCAAAGCGCGCCGCACCTTCAAAATGCCAGTCACCAACATTGGTTTCCTGGAACGTATAGATGCCGATTTGCTCTGAAGTTGTTGGCGGGACAAAGGCTTCTTCACCAATGACGGAGAATTCATTGTCATTATACTGCAGGCCAACAGCCCCTTTCCACTCGCCTCGCTGACGCTGGAGCAGTTCAATACGTGTCTCGAAGCCTTCGTTGGAGAAAACCGTGCCCCGCTCGCCGGGTCCTTCAAACTCGATATGCTCGTAGTCAGCATAGCCAGCGAAGATGTTGATTTTCTCGAATGCTGCACCGTCAAGAGCGAGTTCACCATTCAGGTCGTAACGGGTCTGCTCGAGTTCGATGAAGACGTTTTCTTCTTCTTCCTCTTCCTCCTCTTCTTCCTCACCTTCTTCATGGTGATGATGATGGTGACCACCCGGGACGCCATACTCGGAGTTGGTCTGCTTGATGGCCAAGCCTATGAAGCCGCGGTCCGAGATGAAAGAAAGGCCAGCCGCGAGTGTATCGGTTTCCGTAAAGGAATTTTCGAGAACATCACGTGCTTCCTCTTCTTCCTCTTCCTCTTCGTCGCCATGCTCCTCAGCTTCTTCAGCAGCGCGCTGGAAGGCCGATTCCGCAAAACCCGGAATGTCATAGTCGTCCGTGTCGCGGTATGTGCCTTCGATATGCAGCACGATGCTAGAGTTGCCTGTCTCGCCAAGAAGAATGTTGGCTGCACCAGCAAACTCGGTACCGTCATCAACGGTTGTTGTGCCTGCGCGCAGAACACCATCAATGCGATCTTCCGGAACTTCTGTTGGAATACGTCCGTCAATAATGTTGACAACACCACCGGTTGCACCAGAGCCATAACGCAGAATGCCGGAGCCGCGGACGACCTCGACACGCTCAGCCAGGGCTGGCTCGGCAGCAACGGCGTGGTCAGGGCTGATTGAGGCTGCGTCGATTGTACCGACACCATTATCTAGCACTCGGATACGGCTACCGCCCTGGCCACGAATGATCGGGCGGCTTGAACCAGGACCGAAGAAGGTCGAGGCAACACCCGGCTCTGATTTCAGGGTTTCACCGATTGTACCATTGAGGCGATTGGCAAGCTCTTCGCCATCCAGCACGGAAACACCAACAAGGCTTTCATCAACAGATGTGTTGATTGGTGAGCCGGTAACAAAAATCTCGTCTTCTGTTTCGTTTTCCTGCGCAAGTGCAGTCGAGAAGAGTAAAGGGGTTGCGCAAACAAGCGCAGAAGTGGCGCTGGTCAGGCGCAGTGATTTGATAGACATGGAATTTCTCCAACAAACTGAATGAACTTAAACGCTGCTACCAGGGGGTAGACAGATTTTTTGATTTTTTGAGGTTCAATTCAGGCTGTTGGCGGCGCGCGTGCTGAAGGGCTAGCGGTCAGGCTAAAGTCGAGCGGATCAAGCGAAGCCCGATATAATGTGGCTTCGACAAAAACCGGTGCCAAGAAAGATACATTATCCTGAGGCAGGAGATCGACATTGCGATCTGCCAAAATGGATACCGCACACGGTACACCATCATGATCGTGCGGTTCATCACCATGTTGCAAGGCATGAGCTGAAGACACAGATTGCATTGCAACCAGCAATACTGCCAGTAATGCGGCGAGCGCGCCTGATATATATCGTGCCTTAAACATCGCCCATACATAAAGCAGGCGTTCTGTTATAACAATCTCATGTCTGTCGATTTGATGTGCACTGTGTCTTCTCACCCTCACCTGAGTTCTTGCTTGCGGTTTCGCTTTACAAGCACGGCCTGATAAACAGGAAACTATTTGCGCTTTGTAATCATTCCCCGTTAGAAGTCGCGACGAAAGAACGCCCTGAAGGACACCCCCGCGCGTGGATAAGCCCAAATTCACAGTTTTATTACCTGTCCTGAACGAAGAGGCAGCTATCGAAAAACTGGTGCGTGAGATCTTCGACAAGATGTCTGGCGACCTCGATCTCACTGTTATTGCCATCAATGATGGCAGTGATGACGGCACCCCTGCCATTCTGGACGCATTGGCGACGGAGTTTGCCGGTTTGACTGTGATCCACCATCCGGAGCGGTCCGGTAAAAGCGCGGCCCTGCGCACCGCAGCCAATGCCGCCCAAACCTTGTGGATCGGCACCATGGACGGGGACGGGCAGGATGATCCGGCTGACCTTCTGGCCATGAGCCGGGAAGTGGACCTGACCCGGCTGGATGAAGTCGGGCTTGTGGGCGGTGTGCGCCGGGCCCGCACCGATGGTGACTCCCGCAAATATGCGTCGCGCATGGCCAACGGGTTACGCAAAAGCCTGTTGAAGGATGATTGCCCGGACACGGCCTGCGGCCTGAAGGTTCTGCCGAAGCGTCTTTTTTTGTCCTTCCCTTTTTTCGATGCCTTGCATCGCTACCTGCCGGCGTTCACCCGGCATTTCGGCTTTGAGACCCGCTATGTGACGGTTGAGAACCGTCCGCGTGATGGCGGGGTCTCCAAATATACAAATCTAGGTCGCGCTGCAGCTGGCCTGTTCGACCTTTCCGGTGTCATCTGGCTGATGCGCCGCACGAAAACGCCGGGCCGGGCTTTTGTTGCAGACCAGATAATGTCAGAACACCAATCGTGATAGTGTTGAATTGAGTGTCATGCAGTCTGTAGTTTCCCATCTTGGTCTTGATGACAGTGCGACAGCCCTGCGCCCTGCGGCATGGCTGGCCCTGATGTTTATCTCGCTTGCCGCCATGCTGCCAGGATTTTTCAACATCCCGACCATGGACAGGGACGAGGCCCGTTATTCCCAGGCGTCGCGCCAGATGATGGAAACCGGGGACTATGTAGATATCCGCTTTCAAGACCAGGCCCGGCATGTGAAGCCGGTCGGCATCTACTGGATGCAGGTGGTGACAACCGCGCCGTTCGGTGGAACGGAAGCGCCGCAATGGGCGCACCGTCTGCCGTCTCTCTTTGGCTGCCTCATTGCTGTTGTCCTGACGGCCTGGTTCGGCGCGCGGCTTGGCGGTAGCCGGGCAGGATTTACCGCAGGTCTCTTAATGGCGGTGGGCTTGTTGATGTCAGTAGAAGCGCGCACGGCCAAGACGGATGCCATGCTGCTTGCCTCGATTACGCTGGCGCAGGTTGCGCTTTATTATCTCTTTCATCCGCGCGCTGGCAAAGATGAAAAATTTGTCGGTTGGCCATTGGTCTTCTGGCTGGCGCAAGGCCTCGGACTGATTATCAAGGGCCCGATTATCACACTTGTTTCCGGCACGGCGCTTGTTGCGCTCTGCCTCTGGCGCCGCGACTTTTCCATACTCAAGCGCCTGAACCTGCCTGTCGGTCTTTTGGTGATGTTCGGTGTCGTGATGCCGTGGGTGCTGATTATCACGATCCAGACACAGGGCGGTTTCATTGAAGAATCTATTGGCCATGCGCTGATGGGCAAGGTTGCCACCGGGGATGACTCTCACGGCGGGCCGCCGGGTTATCACACGGTTGGTTTGCTGGCGATGTTCTGGCCCGGCACTTTGTTGATTGCGCTTGCGGCTGCTGCTGCCTGGCAGCGCCGGCAGGAGCCACTGGTCCAGTATCTGATTGCCTGGATTGTGCCGACATGGATTGTCTTTGAGATCGTGGCGACCAAGCTGCCCCATTATGTGCTGCCGACTTATCCGGCCATCGCCATCCTGGCGGCTTTCGGTATCAGTGATGCGGCGAAACTGCTGGCCGGGCGCGGCGTCAAGATTGCCCACTGGATTTTGACGGGGCTCTTCATCGTTGCGACGGGGTTGCTCGCGTGGCTGCCGTATTATCTGGGCCCCGAAATTGGGGCAGAGAGTGTGCCGTCAGCTTCTGTTTTTGTTGTCGTGGCCGCGCTCATAGTGATGGCTGCGGGCCTTTATCTGGCTATCAAGCCTTCGCATGAACGTGTCTTGCCGCTGGCACTCAGTGCAGTGATTTATTTTATCGCCATGTATCAGTTCACGTTTCCGGCCTTTGACAAGTTCTGGCTGACTCGCGGGCTTGAGCGCGAAGTGGCCAGTCTTTCGGGCTGTAATGATGTCGCTTTTGCGACGCTAGGCTATCGCGAGCCGAGCGTTGTCTTTACATTCGGCACGCAAACTTTGCTCGCCTCTGACGAAAAGGCCGTGACACATCTTGAGCAGAACGCGCAATGCGGTCTTCTGGCTGTCAGCCAGGTCGAAGAAGCGCGCTTTCAGGAGATGCTGGCGGCGCGCGGTACGCCTGTTGTGACCTTCAGTTCGGTTGAAGGCTTCAATTATGTCAAGGGCGATGAACTCGTCATGACGCTCTATGCTCATGCCAACACCAATCTGACAGCACTGCCGACGGCTGAATAAGCTCGTTATCAACCATTCTGGCGCGTCATTTTCTTTTGGCCCAAAGGCCATTTGACGAAGTGGCTTGAAACATTCTGCTACGTTTTGGGAAAAGGTTTCAGCCCTCTCCCGCCATATTCGGACGGTTGCCCGAGGGCCAGGTGCATTGCCCCCCGGCCAATTAATCTATCCGTGTTGCTGCCAGCCAATGCCGGTCTGCACACTTGTCCCATCATGTCAAAGAGCCCTGGCCAGATACCTCGCGCAACCTTTCAGCGCTACTGATGTCTGCCAGCTCGATCAGGAAAACCTGACGCTCTATATATAGAACATATAAAGAACAAAAGTCAAGCTCTAATTTTTTTCTGACGTCTCGCATTGCCAGATTGTCATTTTCGGGTCAGGCTCATGTTCATGCCCGAGCTACCTGAAGTCGAAACGGTAAAAAACGGCCTTGCGCCCGTGATGCAGGGGGCCCGCTTCATCAAGGTGGAGCTGCGCCGCGAGAATTTGCGCTTTCCGTTTCCGGATCGTTTTGTTGAGCGGCTGATTGGCTGGCGCGTTTCGTCACTGGAGAGGCGGGCAAAGTATCTGCTTTTACATCTGACCTCCGGGGAGACCCTGATCATTCATCTTGGCATGACGGGGCGATTTTTCATTGAGAAGCAGGACCATGACGGTGCGCCGGGGGAGTTCTATTACACCCTGAATAATATCCCGGCCCATGATCATGTGGTTTTTGACCTCGATCTGGGCGGAGATGGTTTTGCCAGAGTTACCTATAATGATGTGCGGCGCTTCGGCTTCATGGACCTGATCGAGACGGACCGCCTGAAAGACAGCAGTCACTTTGCCGGGATGGGGCCTGAGCCGCTGGGTAACCAGTTCAGCGAGGCGGCACTGAGCGAGGCGCTTGCCGGGCGCAAGACGCCGGTGAAGCAGGCACTGCTGGATCAGCGGATCGTTGCAGGGCTTGGCAATATCTATGTCTGCGAAGCGCTTTACAGGGCGGGCATATCGCCGCGCCGCAAGGCAGCGAGTGTCAGCGGCAAGCGGGCGGCCCGGCTGGCGCCTGCCATCCGGGATGTTTTGTCGGAAGCGATTGCGGCTGGCGGGTCCACCTTGCGGGACTATGCTGGCGCGAACGGGGAACTGGGCTATTTCCAGCACAACTTCAGCGTGTATGATCGCGAAGGGCAGGCTTGCACCACCTGCGGGAGCAGCGTGCAGCGGATCATCCAGTCCGGACGCTCGACTTTCTTTTGCGGGAGCTGCCAGAGATAGGGAAAAAGCGTGTTGACGGGTATAGTCCGCGTGTCTATACCCGCCTTCCTTGAGTTACAGGAATGATCTGACAAAATGGCCAATACGTCATCAGCAAAGAAAATGGTGCGCAAGATTGCGCGCAAGACCGCCGTTAACAAGAACCGTCGCTCCCGCGTGCGCACTTATCTGCGTCAGGTCGAAGAGGCGATCAGCGCAGGCGATCAGGACAAGGCACGCGAAGCCTTGAAAGTCGCACAGCCTGAACTGCACCGGGCCGTTTCCAGAGGGGTGTTTCACAAGAATACCGCAGCGCGGAAACTGTCCCGTCTTTCCGGCCGGATCAAGGCGATCAGCGCCTGATAAGCTGCACTTATTCGTGTACTAACAAGCCTGCGTTTTGTGACGCGGGCTTTTTTTGTCGTTTTTTCAAAGGCATGCACATTTTGCATCGTGGCGCACGAGGTGCTTGACGCACGGGATGCGCTCAATGTGGATAAAGTCTATGTTGCAGGCGGTTTTGGGGGAAAAGTAGACGGGTAAAAAAAGCGTGAATTTTTTTCGTTCGGAAAAATTATTTAATAACAATGTGTCAAGCACGGGGACCCGAAAAAATCACACATCGTACACCAAAAAATTGAAATTTAGATGTTGATCCGGAAGTCTGTCTGGGTACTATATCTTCATGGCAACGACGGAACTTCTCTCTGTTTACTGATTCTTTCAGTTCGCAAAGAGCCAGGGGTCAGCCGGGCAACCGGCACATCAGTTTTACGAGTACATAAATTAAGGGGTTAAGCCCGGTTAGCTTGAAGAGGGTACTCTTCGGTGTACCGGGTTTGCGAGAAAAATCTGATAAAAGCAGGCGATATCATGAAAAACATGACGGCAATCACGAGGGAGCAGTATATCACGGTCAAGGAGTATATTTCTTCCAAGCGTGTACTGATTTTCACGGGTCGTCTCGGCTTATAGATACGCTACCTTTCATCTGACGGCGCAGGACGCGCCACATCCATAACAATCTATCAACTCATTACACGACTCGTCGCGGCCATAAGAGCTGCGCGAACAGGGGACAATTATGCCTGGCGATATGGAATTGCAGCAAAAATTCGACTTGTACAAAACAGCCTTGAAGGCGCGGTATGGCAATGCGGCCTATGATCACTGGTTCAAGCCACTTTCGCTTGTCAGGGTGCAGAATGGCAGCGCCGTCATTGGTGCGCCCTCCGCTTTTTGCGCATCCCGCATCACGGCAAATTATTCGCGTGGTATGTTTGAATTATGGCCTAAATATATGGGCCCCATTGGGCAAATCTCGATCCGCGGCATCAAGAGCATCCGTCAGCACGCGAATGACACCGCGCAGCGTGCAAGTGAATATCGCGAGGATGACATTCCGGGCGGTGGTGCAGGACCGATGCCGCACAAGATGGCAGAGACATTCCGCAAGTCTTCAAGCGGACAGGCAGGGCCGGAAAAGGTATCTGCCGGCAGGACGACAATATCACGGCGAGATGATCTTGTGCGCGAAGGCCAGGCAGCCCCGCTCCCGTCAGGCACGAGCCTGGCGTCTCCGCTGCATGCCGATTTCACCTTCGAGCGCTTCTGCCTGGGCGAGGCCAATCGGGTGGCTTTTCTTGGCGCCAGAAGTATTGTCGATGGATCGGACGACAATATGTTTTTCGTTTACGGCTCGTCGGGCCGCGGCAAGACTCACCTGCTGAATGCTATTGGCCATGACTGGAAACTGCGTCGCCCGGACGACAACGTCCTCTATCTGACTCACGATAATCTGCTGAATGGTTATGTGACGGCGGTTTTGGCAAAGAACGTCAATGACCTTCGCGACTATCTGGACGGGGTGGACATCATCCTGATTGACGACATCCACCTGCTGCGCGGTCGC
This sequence comes from Aquisalinus sp., assembly GCA_022763115.1. Taxonomy (GTDB): domain Bacteria; phylum Pseudomonadota; class Alphaproteobacteria; order Caulobacterales; family Parvularculaceae; genus Aquisalinus. The sequence goes on along the minus strand of JALEGJ010000151.1, from coordinate 9,613 downwards.
AAAGCGACACAGGATGAGTTATTGCACCTGATCGACAGGCTTCTGGCGTATGGCAAAACCATCGTGATCGCTGGCTCCCTCGCCCCGTCACGGTTGGCCGAAACCGGCCTTAATCAACGATTGACAGATCGCATGGGCGGCGGCGTCTGTGTACCGATCGACAAGCCTGATTATCAATTGCGGATGAAAATCCTCAAGCAGATGGCGGCTCTTGATGCTGCGCATGGCGGCTTTGTCTGTGAAGAAACCTTTTTGCAGATGATTGCCCGATCCTGCGATGCTTCTATCCGGGAACTGGAAGGGGCTTACAAGATGATCCGGCTTCATACGCGCGCCGAGCAGGAAAAGGACAGCACGGCCACACTGGACGAGGCTGAGGTGCGCAAGCTGCTGCGCCGTCATTTGAGCTCTCGTCCGCGCGAGACATCGCTGGAAGACCTGATGAGTGCAACCGCGGAAGCCTTTGACCTGTCCACCCACGACATTATGGGCCGTAAAAGGATGCAGCCCATTGCCCGCGGTCGACACGCGTTCTGCCTTTTGGCAAGGCGGCTGACATCAGCCCCTTTGAAGGCAATCGGCGCGATCATCTCGCGTGACCATACAACAGTGCTGTCGAGCATTGAGCGGGCAGAGGTGCTGGCCGAGACAGATCCGCATTTTGGTGACCTTATCTCAAGCCTGATGGATGAGTTCGAGCACTAAATGCCCGCCTGTCTTCGCTTCCGGGTGTTCATAAATTTATCCCGAGAAGCAGAGGCCGGGGCTTTCTATCTGAGACGTGCCTGTCTATAGTCTCTCACCCTGCGGGCGACGTGTGCCCGTTCTGACGACCCACCTGCTTATGCGCAATAGCCTGGCAAGTGGCGTTCCATGGAGAGATCGAAGAGCATGAAGGTCATAATTGAGCGGTCAACATTTCTGAAAGCACTCGGACACGTGCAAAGCGTCGTCGAACGTCGCAATACGATCCCGATCCTGTCGAATGTCCTGTTGCAGGCAGAAGGCAACGCCCTTGCCCTGACGGCCACTGATCTTGATATCGAGATAGCTGAACAGGTTTCCGCAGATGTGGAACAGGCTGGCGCCATTACCGCATCTGCTCTGACGCTTTACGAAATCGTTCGTCGCCTGCCGGAGGGCGCGCAGGTTCGTCTCGATACAGAAGGCAGTGATGGCCGCCTCAAACTGACAGCGGGCAAGTCGGATTTTAACCTCGCTGTTTTGCCTGATCAGGACTTCCCGAGCCTGACGGTTGACAATGAGGGCGTGGAATTCTCCATGCCGTCAAAAGAGCTGAAGCGCCTGATCGACAAGACACGGTTTGCCATGTCACAGGAGGAAACCCGCTATTACCTCAATGGTGTCTATTTCCATGCCGTGACGGAAGGGGACCGCGCCTTGCGCGCCGTAGCGACGGACGGCCATCGCCTTGCCCGCCTCGATAGTCCGCTGCCGGATGGTGCGGATAATATTCCCGGCGTGATTATTCCCCGCAAGGCGGTGCTGGAATTGCGCCGCCTGCTGGATGATGCCGGTGAACAGGTGCAGGTTTCTGTTTCTGAAGCGAAAGTGCGCTTTACCTTTGATTCTGTCACGCTGACATCGAAACTGATTGATGGCACCTTCCCGGATTATCAGCGTGTTATCCCCTCCGGTAATGACCGTACCCTGAAAGTCGAGACGGCGGATTTCGCCAAGGCGGTGGACAGGGTTTCAACCGTCTCGGCTGACAAGACGCGCTCGGTGAAAATGATCCTGGAAGGCGATCATTTGCAACTGATCGTCAACAACCCGGAAACCGGCAGCGCCCAGGAAGAATTGAATGTCGATTATGGCGCTGAGGCGCTGGAAATTGGCTTCAACGCAAAATATCTGCTGGACGTGGCCTCGCAGATTGATGGCGACACGGCGACGTTTGAGTTTGCGGACCCGTCCTCCCCAACGCTGATCTCTGACGAAGAGGATGTGCAGGCGCTGTATGTGCTGATGCCGCTTCGGGTCTGATCGCGCGGTCGGGAAATGACCGAGGCGCCGGCAATTCGTCGCATCACACTGACTGATTTTCGCTCTTACGAGAGACTGGATTTGTCGCTCAGCGGTAAACCTGTCGTGCTGAGTGGTGCCAACGGCTCCGGCAAGACCAATCTGCTGGAAGCTTTATCCATGCTCTCTGCCGGGCGCGGGATGCGCCGGGCGCGGCTGGGTGAGATTGCCCGACAACAGGGGAGCGGAGGCTGGACAGTCACCGCAGTCCTGAGCGACGGCCTTGATGAGAACAGGCTCGGTGTTGGTGTTGAGGCGGGTGTGCCTGAAAAACGGATTGTGCGGATTGATGGCTCGGCCGCATCGGGGCCGACCACCCTGCTTGACTATCTCGGCTTTCAGTGGCTGACGCCGGCGCAGGACCGCCTGTTCATGGAAGGCGCTGCCGAGCGCCGCCGCTTTCTCGATCGCATGATCCTGTCGCATGACCCCGCCCATGGCAAGGCGGCGGCGACTTACGAGAAGGCGATGCGCCAGCGCACGAAGCTGCTGGAAGACCTGCCGAGAGCTGACCAGACATTACTTGGCATACTGGAGCGGCAGATGGCTGAGGCCGGTGTTGCCATGGCAGCGGCGCGGCGCGAGATGACCGCGCGACTGGCCGCAGGCGCACAGCACCTTGCCAGCGATGTGTTCCCGGCAGCGGATCTCGCCCTGGAAGGCACGCTGGAAGAGGCGCTGGTTCTGGAGGTGGCTGGCGACGTGGAAGAGGCGTATGAAGAACGCCTCAAACAGGCGCGCTGGCGCGATGCTGCCGCTGGTCGCGCCCTTGAGGGACCGCACCGCTCAGACCTGCTCGTCACGCACCGTGAAAAACAACAAGCTGCAAGACTGTGCTCAACCGGCGAGCAAAAGGCGTTGCTGATTGGTCTCGTGCTTGCCAACGCAACAGCTACAGCGGCTGGCCAAAGCCGTGCACCGCTCATCCTGTTGCTGGATGAGGTGGCTGCGCATCTGGATGCGCGGCGGCGTGCGGCCCTGTTCGATATCCTGCATGATACAGGTATGCAGGCTTTCATGACGGGAACGGATGCGGAGCTTTTCGAGGCCTGGGGCGCGCGGGCAGAGCATTTTGAAGTGCGGGACAGTTGCCTGTCTCTGTCTGAATGATTGTATTTATGATAAGATATTCTCATGTGGTCTGACCTTGAACAGAAAAAAAGGCTGCTGGATGCGCGCCGGCCACTGGCCGCGGCCAGCTTGCGGGTGCTTGAGGCATGGTATGACCACGAACTGACATACACATCCAATGCCCTTGAAGGGAACACATTGACCCGCTCGGAAACTTCACTAGTGCTTGAAAAAGGCATCACCGTGCGTGGCAAGCCATTGAAAGATCATATGGAAGCCATCGGCCACAAGGATGCGCTGGATTATGTGCACGTACTGTCCGTGAAGGCGGATGTTCTGCGTGAGGCTGATATTTGGGAGATACACCGGCTGGTGACAGGACGTGCTGATCCCGGTCAGGCGGGGCGTTACTCAACTGTGCAGCGGGAAATTCTCGGCTCTTAAGTGAGTTTGCCGCCGCCACTGGAAATTCCTGTACTGATGGAAGCGTTCGCAAAATGGCTGGCGGAGAAGACCGCCACAGCACAAATAGCTATTGAAGCACATTTCAAGCTGGTTGCCATTCATCCTTTTGATGATGGTAATGGCCGTACGGCGCGGCTGCTGATGAACCTTATCCTGCTCCGCAGTGGCTATCCGCCGCTGGTCATCAGTCCGGATGTGCGGCCGGATTATATTGATGTGCTTGAGCGGCGGCATTTAACCGGTGAGGTTCGACCCTACGAGTTATTCATGACGGGGCAGCTTCGGCGAAGTCTTGACCATTATCTCGAGAACACAGCGAAAGAGATCGCAATAAACGGAGGGGACAATGCAGATTAATGTAAGTGATGGAAACATCCGCCTAAGCAGCATCTACAAATTGTTTTTTGTGGGGGCGCTCATCTCCTCAATTGTGCTGTTCCTGACGTTCCTGCTCGTAGGTGTTGTAGCGTCTCTGATAACAGGTGAATGGGTTGTGTTGATTCAGTTGTTGCCGATGATAATTCTATGGCCGGGTGTATTGCTGCTTGGTGCTGCGATTGGCAGCCTGCTAAATCTGCTGGGTATCTGGCTGTATCGCTTTTTCAGACCGGTTGTGATTGTCGTGCAGGAATAACTTTGTGTCAGCAAACGTGCGTTCCACGCCCTTTTGGGGTGGTGAAACCTTTATTCATAACAGTCTCTTTGGCGGGCTGTTTTAGGCATCTCGGAGAATGCCTAAAAAACTTTCTAACATACTGAAATTGCTTGCAAAAATAATGGCCGGTGAATTGGACCTGACGGGCCAATTCGTGTACATTCTGCCGACTCAAACAATCACTTTCTGACAGGATATTATGACTTCAGACCCGGCTGAAAATATGCCCGAAAATGGCGCTCCCGCAGAAGGAGCAGGCGAAGATTATGGTGCGGATTCCATCAAGGTCCTGAAGGGGCTCGACGCGGTGCGCAAGCGCCCGGGCATGTATATCGGGGATACGGATGATGGCTCTGGCCTGCATCACATGGTCTACGAAGTTGTAGATAACGCCATCGACGAAGCGCTGGCCGGCCACTGCGATACGGTGACCGTTGTTCTGAATGAGGACGGTTCTGCCTCTGTCAGTGACAATGGCCGCGGCATTCCGACGGCGATGCACTCCGAGGAAGGCATTTCCGCAGCGCAGGTCATCATGACCCAGCTTCATGCGGGTGGTAAGTTTGACCAGAATTCCTACAAGGTGTCCGGCGGTCTGCACGGCGTAGGTGTGTCTGTGGTCAACGCGCTGTCAGACTGGCTTGATCTGCGCATCTGGCGTGGTGGCAATGAACACTTCATGCGCTTCCATTTTGGCAATGCCGACAAGGACCTCGAAGTTGTTGGCGATGCTGACAAGACCGGTACGCAAGTAACCTTTCACCCTTCGGATACGATCTTTACGCAAACGGAATTTGACTTTGATACGCTGGAGCGGCGCTTGCGCGAACTGGCGTTCCTCAACTCTGGTGTGACGATTATTTTGCAGGACAAACGTCACGCGGACTTGCGCGAAGAAAAGATGTTCTACGAAGGTGGCCTGGAAGCCTTTGTGCGCTATCTTGACGAAGCCAAAACGGCCATCATGTCAGAGCCAATCAGTTTCCAGGCGGAGAAAGACGGTATTACCGTCGATGTCGCCATGTGGTGGAATGACAGTTATCACGAGAAGGTGCTCTGTTTCACCAACAACATTCCGCAGCGCGATGGTGGTACGCACCTTGCGGGCTTTCGGGCGGCACTGACGCGCGTGGTCAACGGCTATGCCACGTCTTCGGGCTTGCAGAAAAAAGAGAAAGTGACATTGACCGGCGATGATGCGCGCGAGGGACTGACTTGCGTACTTTCGGTGAAAGTGCCTGACCCGAAATTTTCCTCTCAGACGAAAGACAAGCTGGTCTCGTCCGAAGTGCGGCCTGTGGTCGAAAGTCTTGTGAATGAGCAGCTTTCGATATGGTTCGAGGAAAACCCGAATGAAGCGAAAAACCTTGTACGGAAAGTTGTTGAGGCGGCGGCGGCGCGCGAGGCTGCCCGCAAGGCGCGAGAGCTGACACGTCGCAAGGGCGCACTCGATATTTCTTCCCTGCCGGGCAAATTGGCGGATTGTCAGGAGCGTGATCCCGCCAAGTCCGAACTGTTTATTGTGGAGGGTGATTCTGCGGGCGGTTCCGCCAAGCAGGCGCGTAACCGCGAGAACCAGGCCATCCTGCCGCTGCGCGGTAAAATCCTCAACGTGGAGCGGGCACGTTTTGACCGGATGCTGTCGAGCCAGGAAATCGGGACCATGATTACCGCTCTTGGCACCGGCATCGGGCGAGATGATTTCAACATCGACAAGCTGCGTTACCACAAGATCATCATCATGACCGATGCGGATGTGGATGGTGCGCATATCCGTACACTGCTGCTGACCTTCTTTTTCCGCCAAATGCCGGAGCTGGTCGAGCGTGGTCATCTCTATATCGCCAATCCACCGCTCTACAAGATTGAGCGCGGCAAGTCCCAGCAATACTTGCTGGATGACACGGAACTGGAAGATTATCTCTACCGGGAGGGTATTGATAGCGCCAGCCTGGAATTGGCAGATGGTGAGATTATCACGAATAACGACCTTGCGGACCTGATCGCCAAATGCCGCAAGTTCGAGAAGAAACTTGATCCGTTTCCGGCGCGATTCTCCAGGGACGTGATTGTTCAGGCGGCACTTGCCGGTGTCATGGGCGAGGCGGTGGAGGATCAGGCAGCAGCGGATCGCGTTGCCGCGCGCCTTGATATGGTGGCTGATGAAGTCGAACGCGGCTGGGTTGCCAATCTGGATGGCTCTGGCGGTTTCTCTGTCGAGCGGGAAGTGCGCGGCGTTCTGGAAATTCATACGTTGCATACGGAGCTGTTGGCCAATGCCGATGCGCGCAAGCTGGCCGAGGCCACGCAAGCCGTGCAGGAGGCTTTCGCTAAGCCGGCCATCTGGCGCGTGAAAGAGGACGAGACAAATATCTACAGCCCGGCGGGCCTTCTGGCGGCAGCAAGCGCTGCCGGGGAAAAGGGTATTCGCCTGCAGCGTTATAAGGGTCTGGGCGAGATGAACCCGGACCAGCTGTGGGAGACAACGCTTGATGAAAATGCGCGTCTGTTATTGCAGGTGAAGATTGATGCGGCTGACAAGGCTGATGGCATTTTCTCCCGCCTGATGGGTGATGTGGTGGAGCCACGCCGCGAGTTCATTCAGGATAACGCACTGTCCGCACAGCTGGATATCTAGCCGCTTCAATTTCATACATTTTGGTAAGGAGGGAGAGCCATCCATGTGGTATTATATTACGGACAGCAATCAGCGCAAACAGGCCCATACGGATGAATTGCCGCTGCTGGAAGTGCAGGGCAAGATAAAGCTATCAACCCTGATGTGGACGGACGGCATGAAAGACTGGCAGCCTGCTTCCGAGGTGCGGCCAGAGTTGTTTGATGCCAAGCCTGATGTGAACCTGCCGGAAATACCGCAGCACCTAATCAAGAGCGATGTCGTTGATTACGATATTCTTGGCGACGACATGCAGATTGTTGAAGTCGAGCTTGATCCCGGCGAAGTGGTGATCGCGGAAGCTGGCGCGATGAACTACGTCGAAGAGGGCATCACTTTTGATACCCGCATGGGGGATGGCTCGGATGCAACCGAAAAAGGGATCATGGGTATCCTGAAGAATGTCGGCAGTCGTGTGCTGACAGGTGAATCCATTTTCATGACTCATTTCACCCATGAAGGTCAGGGCAAGAAGCGGGTTGCCTTTGCAGCGCCGTATCCGGGCAAGATCATCCCGGTTGATCTGTCGCAGGTTGGTGGCGAGTTGATCTGCCAGAAGGACTCATTCCTTTGTGCGGCGCGAGGCACGAAACTCTCCATCGCCTTTAACAAGAAGTTTGGGGCCGGACTGTTTGGTGGCGAGGGCTTTATCCTTCAACGCCTGCAAGGCGATGGCATGGCTTTTGTTCATGCAGGGGGCACTGTGGTGAAGAAGGAACTGAAAGGCGAAACCCTCCGTGTCGATACGGGGTGCCTTGTCGCATTCGCGCCGACGATCGACTACGACATCGAGCGGGCCGGGAACCTCAAATCCATGATATTCGGGGGTGAGGGGCTTTTCCTCGCGACACTCAAAGGTCACGGCACAGTCTACCTGCAAAGCCTGCCATTTGCTCGGCTGGCCGACAGGATTGCCGGACAGATTGCACCGGGTGGTCGCCGTCAGGGCGAAGGCTCCCTGCTTGGCGGCGTTGGCAATCTGCTGGATGGTGACGGGCGTTAGGCCTCAGCCGTCCTGGCGCTAGATTCAGTGCCCTGCGCCAAAGATACCTGTGCGGACAGAATAGTCCGTTGCAATCTGATAATCCGGATCATCATCTGAATCGATCATTAATTGCCCCGCACGACTTAATAACTGGTGGCAGTCACGGGAGAGGTGACGCAAGCGCAGCGTCTTGCCTTGGGCTTCGTATTTTGCCGCCAGATCCTCAATGGCCTGCAAGGCGGATTGGTCAACGACACGCGAGCGCATAAAGTCAACAATCACAATATCCGGATCGCTTTCCGGCTCGAACAGTTCACTGAAGCCATCTGTCGAGCCGAAGAACAATGGCCCTTCCAGTTCATAGGTCTTCGCGCCGGGCACAGAGACACTGTCGCGGGCAGAAATATGGATTCGCTTTGCATTGTTCCAGGCGTAGGCCAATGCGGAGACGATAACCCCGACGACGACAGCCGTGGCAAGATCATAACGCACCGTAACACATGTCACCAGGATCATGACAAAAGCATCTGTGAGCGGAATTTTGCGCAGGATCATCAAGCTGCGCCAGGCGAAAGTGCCGATCACCACCATGAACATCACACCCACCAAGGCGGCGAGCGGGATTTGCTCGATCAGGCCTGAGGCAAACAGAATAAATATCAGCAGGAACAGGGCCGCTGCGATGGCGGATAGACGGGTGACGCCGCCGGATTTCACGTTAATCATCGACTGGCCAATCATGGCGCAGCCGCCCATGCCGCCAAAGAAACCCGTGACGACATTGGCCGTGCCCTGCGCAATGCACTCTTGTGAAGCGCCGCCGCGTTTTCCTGTCATCTCACCTACAAGGTTGAGGGTAAGCAGGCTCTCAATCAGGCCGATAGCAGCGAGGATGACAGCATACGGAAAGATGATTTCAAGAGTTTCCATGTTGAAGGGCACCATGGGGATATGGAAACCGGGCAATCCTCCTTCGATGCTGGCCAGATCGCCGACGCGGGGCACATCCAGCCCCAGGGCAATAACAATAAGAGCGACAATGAGAATACCGGCAAGTGGGGCTGGCACGGCTTTGGTCACTTTCGGGGTGGCCCAGATGATTGCCATGGTCAGCGCCGTCAAGCCGAGCATCATGACAAGAGGCCAGCCGGACAGCCATTGCCCGCCAGACATGCCATGACCGGTCACCACCGCCGTGCCCGGCACCTGAAACTGGGATAGCTGGGCGAGAAAGATGACAATCGCAAGGCCATTGACGAAGCCCAGCATTACCGGGTGCGGCACGAGGCGAATGAATTTGCCCAGCCGCAGGATACCGGCGGCAAGCTGTAATACCCCCATCAGCACAACAGTCGCAAAGAGATACTCCACGCCATGTTGCGCCACCAATGCGACCATAACGACGGCCAATGCGCCGGTCGCACCGGAAATCATGCCCGGGCGCCCGCCGATCACGGCAGTGATAAGGCCAACGATAAAAGCTGCATAAAGGCCAACCAGCGGGTGAACGCCTGCAACGAACGCAAACGCCACAGCCTCCGGCACCAGTGCAAGTGCAACGGTTAAACCCGCTAATGTTTCGGTTTTGATGCGAGCAGGCGTGAAGTCGGACATGGCGTCCGCGCCTGTCATGTCAGCAATAGTGATGCGTTCGGCGAACGCCTTTAATCCCGGCTTGGCCATGGTGTGGTCCTGATCCTGAAATTTGATAATC
>JALEGJ010000150.1 GCA_022763115.1 Aquisalinus sp. | reverse complement strand
GACAATCGCGATATTATACGCCATGACTATTCCTTCAGATTTCAAGAGAAAGTCGCCTTGCGCCTGACAGCTGCGCAAGTCAAGTCACGGATTCTGTCTGAAGCGTGAGTGCTTCTAATGTTGAGTCGGGCGGCTCACGGGGCCGGACAGGTGCTTTCGACAGGTTTGCCTGTCATAACGGCGCTTGCAAACGCTCTGGCGCTGTCACCGGATTGCAAGAGGCCCTGATTGTGGTTTGCGCCGTCATAGGTTTTGATGACCAGTGTTGCCTTGGCGTTGCAGGCATCCTCGATAAAGGCCTGTTGCATGGAAAAAGGAGTAATCTGGTCGTCTGTGCCCGAACCAGTAAAAACCGGTATGTCGTAATCTGTGACCGGATATCTCATGCGGTCAAAGGCTTTTAGCAGGGCAAATTCTGTTCTCCTGGTGAAAGTTGTGCGGGATGAGAGGCCAGCTTCCTGCGTTTTGCCGATAAAGTCGAAAACACACGTCTCACCGATCTCATCAACGATTGGCCTGGCGGCATCACTGACGACACGATCAAGGCTGAACTTCGGATCAATCATCTCAGTCAGGGTCAGCATATACAGGGAAAGAGCGAGCGAGGCATTGGCGGCATCAGGGTCGGAATTGCGGATGAGGTCCAGGATGACCTTGCGCGACAGATAAGGGATGCCGGTGGCCATGATGCCGCGCAGGTCAACCTCGCTGGCATACTCTTCCCGGAAACCAGCCGTTGCTATGGCGCCTGACGCACCTTGTGATTGCCCGGCGATGACAGCCTGTTTGCTGACGGGAAAGTCTGTAGACTGAAGGGCGCGGATGAGATCGAGATTATTATAGGCCATTGTCCGCGCATCCATGTAGGGATGCGTACCGGGCATACCGAGCCCCTGATAATCAGAGGCGGCAATGGCGTAACCGGCCTCCAGCCATGGGTTAAGATATGTGCGATCCCGCTCGCTGCGCCCGGCATAAGAGGGCGCGCACCTATCACCAATGCCAACTGTGCCGTGTGACCAGACGAGCAGCGGCCAGCCGCCTGCCGGTGGCGTGCCTTCCGGCAAATAGAGTGCCCCGGAAACTGTGTTGATCGTCTCGCCGTTGAGGCCCTCTGTAGACGAATAAAGGATGGCAATGTTTTCAGCGGCGCTGGCAAGGTGAGAGGCAGGATTAAGCTGACCTTGCCGTACAAGCACGCCCGGCGTCTCTGGTAACTCTGCGGGCGGAATGTAAAAGTCTGATAGTGTGACATCGCCACGTGGTGCTGCGGGAGGATAGTCCTTGCTGCCAGATATCAGGTTGAAGGCTGTCAGCCCTGCTGCGAGAAGCAGGATAATAATTAGAGCGGGTTTCAGAATTTTCATATCGGCATTTGGGCATCATGTTGCCAACGCGTCAATATCAATCTCGGGCAGTCATTCTGCCGCAATCGCGGAAGTTCTCTCGCCGGCTTGCAGGGAGTTGGAGAACTCCAGAACACCATCATCAACCTTGCCGAAGCGCATCTCGAGAATGTCCAGGGCATAGTTCTGGTTGAGGCGCCATGGTTTCGTTGACCCCTGTTTCGGCATCTTGTGCTCGGCGCGTTTGAAGTAGCCGGAGGAGAAATCAACCACTGGCTCTGGTGTGATTGTTGGGTCCGTCAGGCGCGGCGTACAGATTTTGACATCTGCCTTGTACATATGGTTCAGGATACGGCACATATATTCCGATGTCAGATCGGCTTTCAAGGTCCAGGAGGCATTCGTATAGCCAAAGGTCGCGCTCATGTTCGGCACGTCGGAGTACATCATGCCTTTGTACGTCATGACGTCTCCTGAATTTATCTCGCGGCCATCGACAAAAACGCGCGCGCCTCCGAAATTGTGCAGGTCGAGCCCGGTGGCGGTGACGATAATATCTGCCGGGAGCATCTCGCCGGATTTGAGCCGGATGCCCTCAGACGTAAATCGGTCAATGTGATCCGTGACAACGGATGCAGAACCGTTACTGATCGCCTGGAACAGGTCACTGTCCGGGACCAGACACAGTCGCTGATCCCACGGATCATAGCTGGGTGTGAAGTGACGGTCGATATCATACCCCGCCGGCAATTCCTCTTTCAGGAGATCCAGCACAAAGTCGCGGGCTTTCTGCGGGTTCTTGCGCGCTGACCGAAACATATACATCTGCAGCAAAACATTCCGCCAGCGGATCAGGGTATAGACCCAACTGGCAGGCAGAACTTTCATCATCGCTTGCGCAATTTTGTCTTCTGCCGGTCGTGAGACAACATAAGAAGGGGAGCGTTGCAACATCGTGATATGCTCAGCCTTGTCGGCCATGGACGGGATCAACGTCACGGCTGTCGCACCAGAGCCGATCACGACAACGCGCTTGCCTGAGTAATCCAACCCTTCCGGCCAATGCTGGGGGTGAATGATATAGCCTTGAAATTCTGCCTGGCCTTCAAACTCTGGCGTATACCCCGCTTTATAATTATAATAACCGGCGCAAACAGAAACGAAAGAGCAGGTATAATTTTCCGTCGTCCCTGTTTCGCTGTTGTATGCCGATACATGCCAGCGGGCTTCCTCTGACGACCAGTGCATGGTCAGTACTTCGCGATTGAAGTTGATATACTGGCGAATGTCGTTCTCGTCTGCTGTTTCATTCAGATAGTTGAGTATTGCGTCACCGCTGGCGATGGCTTTCTCATGCGTCCAGGGTTTGAAACGGTAGCCCAGCGTGTACATGTCACTGTCCGAACGGATGCCAGGATATCGAAACAGGTCCCATGTGCCACCAATCTGTGCACGTTGTTCAAGAATAGCATAGCTTTTGTCAGGACAGTGCTTCTGCAAGTGCCAGGCGGCACTCAGCCCGGAGATACCTGCGCCGATTATCAACACATCCACATGTGATGTTACCGCATCTGTTCCCATGGCAAGCGCCCTCCAGTATGTCTGCACTGAATGTTGTCATTGTAAACATTATGCCGATGCATCCTCTCGCGCAAGTCTCAGTGGCACTACCCCGCTACTTTGTCTTTTTGAGCCAAAAGCCGGTCAGGGCCGGTATCACTTCTGGTAGTTCGGCGGTAACTGCCCTTCGGTTGGTGTGTAAAACGCTGAAAGGACTGTCTGGGGCTTCAGTCCAGCGTATGTCATTTTTTAACAGGTTGAACACACAGAGCAAGATTTCCTCATCATGCTGCCGGATAAAAGCCAGCAGGTCTGCCGGGGATTGCAGAAACGAGATTGTGCCGCGCTGCAGTGCCCTTGATTTTTTCCGGTATGCTATCAGCTGTTTGACAAAGTTGAGTGTTGAGGCGTCATCAGCTTCCTGTCGGTCTACTGCAAGAGGAAAGTGTCGCATATCCACTGGCAACCACGGGTCTACGGATGAAAACCCGGCATAGTGGTCACTTTCAGTCCAGGGCATGGGGGAGCGGGCACCGTCACGTCCGAGTGTTTCCGGCCAGTTTTCAATGGCTTCCGGGTCCTGCAGCCGGTCAAAAGGTATTTCTGCCTGAGGCAGGCCTAGTTCTTCGCCCTGATACAGAAAGACTGTTCCGCGCAATGACAGTGACAACATGGCAAAAAGTCTTGCTGTTGCGGTGTCTGCCTCCTCTCCGCCCCATCGGGTGTTGACGCGCGGCGCATCATGATTGGAAAAAGCCCATGCGGGCCAGCCGGAATCGTCTCCATCGGTCCAGTTGTCTGATACTTTCTGCACATGGCTTGCAGATATCTCATCTGCATAAAGATAGTCAAAACTGTAACCGGCATTCAATCTTTTGTGGCCGCGCGTGTATTCCTTCATCTCTGACAGCGGCTGCGGCCCCACGATTTCTGCCACGGTGAAGCGCTCACCCTCATACGTATCCAGCAGGGCGCGCAGTCGTTCAAGAAACGCCGGCAGGTCAGGATGCGACAGGTTGCGAATGTGATCCTGGAAATCGAAAGGCCTTGTTGGCTCTGTCTCAAAGGTGGTGCGTGGTGGATTGTCTCGCAACGCCAGATCGTGCATGCCGAAGTTCAGGGCGTCCAGACGGAAACCATCCACACCACGATCAAGCCAGAACCGTGCAACCGACAACAGTGCCTCTTGTACGTCCGGGTTGTGCAAATTGAGGTCTGGTTGGCTGGTCAGAAAATTATGGAGGTAGTACTGACGGCGACGGTTGTCCCATGTCCAGGCAGGGCCGCCAAAGACAGATTGCCAGTTATTCGGGGGCGTGCCGTCAGGTTTCGGGTCGGCCCAGACATACCAGTCTGTTTTCTCGTTGTCTCGCGATAGCCGACTTGTGCCGAACCACTCATGCGCATCGGAAGTATGGGAGTAAACCTGATCGATGATGACTCTGAGGCCGAGGTGATGCGCTTTAGCGACAAGTGTGTCGAAGTCTTCCAGTGATCCAAAAAGGGGGTCCACGTCGCAATAGTCTGCGACATCGTAGCCGAAGTCACGCATGGGCGAGGTAAAAAACGGAGACAGCCATATTGCATCGACGCCCAGACCGGCAACATAGTCCAGTTTGCTGATAATGCCCTGCAGGTCGCCTGTGCCGTCGCCGCTGGTGTCAAGAAAGCTGCGCGGATAGACTTGGTAGATCACGGCTCCGCGCCACCATTCCTGCAGTGGTTTTATCTGGTCTGTCGGCATAGAGGCCCCTTGGCGTTTTCCAAGCCTTGATGTTACAGGCTGAGATTGTGATTCCGGCACCCTATGGGGATTGACCAGACTGGCCAACAAAAATCCATGCTCTCATAAAGATGAGGGACAGCGGCATCAGAAGCAAGCAGCACGACTTGACCTCCTGAGTGCAACCAATAAAAGCACGACTGATCTTAATTGGTTAGAGAAGCCCTACTTGCTGGTCATCGTCCAGACACCATCCCAGTCATCGGGCGGCGGATTTTCTTTGAACACTCTCGCGCGGTCCAGATAGATCTGTGATGGACGATCCCCCTCATGCGCCTTGAGGGCGCTTGCAAAGTCGGCAATTGCCTGATCCCAGTTACGCTGTCTGTATGCGGTCAGTCCAGCCTGATAGTGATGCAGTACATCTTCCATATTAGGGAATGACTCAGCCGTGTGATGGCCGAGAATTTCGTAGATGCCGCCAGGGCGGGCACGCCCCTTGACGCGGATCAGGTCCAGTTCCCGATTCATTACCGAAACTTTTGCATGCTCGAGTGTGTCTTCACTGGCGATAATGTCCGCGCCGTAATACCGGGTCAGGTTTTCAAGGCGTGCAGCGACATTCACGCAGTCGCCGATAACAGTATATTCCATCCTCTTGGCGGAGCCGATGGTCCCGGCGATGACTTCGCCTGTTGCAATCCCTACACTGATGTTAAGCGGGTCTTCGTTGCGTGCGGCACGAACTTCATTCAGGCGCGCCAGAATCTGTTTCATCTCAACGGCGCTTGCCAGCGCATTGTCCGCATCACGATCACCTTCGATTGGCGCCCCATAAACAGCCATAATCGAGTCGCCGATGAACTTGTCGAGGACGCCTTGCCAGTTGAAGATAGCATCTGTCATTTCACCAAAATATTCGTTCAGCATGGCAACCGTACCGCGCGCACCAAGCTGCTCGGAAAGAGAGGTGAAACCACGCAGGTCTGCGAACAGGACGGAAGCATTAACCGTAGAGCCCGCCAGAGAGTCCTCGCCGTCATCGAGAATCTTGTCAGCAACTTCCTTTGTCATGAAGCGGCTCATGGTGCCGCGCAGACGTTTCTCTCCTGTGATGTCTTCCACCAGCATCAGCGTGCCATTATCATCCCCGTCCTGATCGATCAGTGGGACAATCGAGATGTTGAGGGACTTGCTGCCGCCATCCGGGATTGTAACGTCCACATCGAGGAGTGTGCGGGCGACATCCTCACCGCGCATGGTGGCAAGTTCTTCGATAAGCCAGGCGTTGTCTCGTGCCAGCCACGAATTGGCGTCCGTACCGATGTAATCAGGTTCCTCGCCGCCAAAGATATCAAGAGCAGCCGCATTGATCTTCTCAATATTTCCGTAAGCATTGATGGTCACAACGCCATTGGACATGGAGCCGAGAATACTTTCGTTATAGTTCCGGGCAGAAATCACTTCTCCGAATAGTTCTGCATTTTCGATAGCGATGGCAGCCTGCGCGGCAAAAGCATGGAGACGTTCTTCATCAATCGCCTGGAAGCGCCCTCCAATTTTGTTGAGGACTTGCATCACACCGATGCGCTTGCCGCTTTTGCCTTCCACGGCCATCGTCAGAATATTTCGAGTGCGGAAATTATTGGTGACGTCCCATTGCTGATTGAAGCGCGAGTCTGCATAGGCGTCAGGCACATTGATGGTTGTGCCGGTCTGGAAGCAGGCGCCGGCGAGCCCCTGATTTGCGGGCATCCTGATTTCCCGGTTTTCCAGTCCCTCTGCAATCAGCGACCAGAGTTCGTCTGTTCTTTCATCATACAGGAACAGTGTTGAGCGCTCAGCATGAATAAACTCGGTTGCCCCATGCACGATCCTGCCAAGCAGCGTTTCCAGCCGCATTTCAGACGAAATAGCGGAAGTAACCTCGATCAGGCGTGACAGGTCAGTTGTCATTTTTTCGGATGTCTGGAGGGTGTGTGTCCAGCGTTGCGCGAGCACGATGACCTGCGCGATCAGGAAGATCATGAAACCCAGTGATGTCATACCGAGGCCCAGCCCGATTGCGGGAATGGTCGGCAGGGTGCCATTGGTGACAAAGATTTCACCAATAGAGCAGTATATTAAAATCAACATACTGAATAAAAATATCCATGCACCATCCCGATTGTTCAGCGCAGCCCGGATGACAGTTACAAGAATATAAAGGGAAGAAAATGGAACGATGACGGTCAGGAAAACAGCGTATTGCGGGAAATCAAACGGGTCAGGCTTGCCGGCCAGAATGATGGTCACGTAAATAAGGAAGAAAACCGTGATGATCTGGATCAGACGGTCAACGATTCTGATGCGCTCATCCGGGTACAGTGCAGCAATATAGGCGGCCGCCGAGATAACAGCCGCGCATTCTGCAGCATAGAAAATGTTGATTTTGGTCCAGAAGTCCAGGCCCGGCATGAGCACTTCCGGGAGGCTGACCCCCAGGTAAGACAGCACGGTGCCAAACGAGAGGGCGAAGATCGCGAAGTAAAGCGAGGCAAAATCGCTCCGTCGGAAAAGAAACAAGACAACACCAAAGATAAACAGCACTGTGGCAATGCCCTGAATCAGCAAATCCTGGATGTTAAATACGGTGATATAGTCGGAAATTGCATCTGGCGGGCCAAACACCGGCGGCACGATGAAGCGACCATCGCCATGAATATGGTCTGAAACTTCAATCAGAATTTCAATGTCGGAATCGTCTGTATTAAAACCGGCGAAGTGACCTTTCCAGATGGCTTCTTCACCTGCATTGAAGTCGCGTGCCAGCCTGCCGTTCTCGGTCAGTTGTTCTCCATCAACCCAGATGCGGCTGGGCGCATATAAAATCGGGATGAAGATGGAGTAGGGGCCAGGTTCAAGGTCATCAATAATCAGCCTGTACGTGGCGTATCCGCGCGCTGTGTCGTCATCGCCAAGATCCTGTTGAACGGCATCAATTTCAAAATTATGCCATACGTCCGGGACACGACCATAATCAGGCTGTTGCCGGGGGGGCAGGCGATCTTCGCCGAGATACTGTTTCCAGTAAAACTCCCAGTCTCCGCTGAGCTGGATGGTTCCCCGGTTAAAATTCCAGTCGGCGACTGTCAGGCGACCTGACTCCACCACTGGGGCATCTGCCGGTGTTGAGGTGACGAAGAAGCGCCCCCCAAGGATTGTCATGACCACCAATAGACCTGCCGCGATGAGCGTATTGCTCAGCGGTAACCGGTCGCGGAACTCGTTTTCCCAGCTTTGATGCATATCCCCGCCTCTCTGTGTAAGAGGCTACAGTGAAAAGACCGTGAGGCAAAGAGCGTTTTGCGCGCATCAATATGTCGTAGTGCACACAAGTTTTGAGAATTGGAGCATACAGGCATATGATTATGTCTCGGGAGGCCAGATAGTGAAAATCATCAATACCACGACGCACAAGACGCAGCACGCTCGGGACCATCTGCGTGTTGCCATGGCGCAAATTGCGCCTGTCTGGCTGGACCGGACAGCGACATTGCAGAAGATCATGGAAAGCGTCTCGCTTGCTGCGGATCATGGCGCGGACCTCGTAACCTTTGGAGAAGCCCTCTTGCCGGGATATCCTTTCTGGGTCGAGCGGACCGGCGGGGCCAAATTCGATGATGCGCGGCAGAAGGCTTTTTATGCGCTTTACCTCGATCAGGGGGTGGTGATCGAGCGCGGTGATCTGGAGCCGCTCTGCCAGTTGGCCAAAGAGAGGCGGATCGCGATTTATCTTGGTATCATGGAGCGTGCGCCAGATCGCGGTGGTCACACATTATATGCGAGCATCGTTTATATTGATCGAGACGGTCGCATCGGTTCAGTGCACCGCAAATTGCAGCCGACTTATGATGAGCGTTTGGTCTGGGGACCGGGGGATGGGCATGGGCTCCGGGTTCACCCGTTGGACGGGTTCACTGTTGGTGGATTGAATTGCTGGGAGAACTGGCTGCCGCTCGCGCGCGCGGCGCTTTATGGGCAGGGCGAGGATCTGCATGTCTCGATCTGGCCCGGCGGCCTGCATAATACGCAGGACCTGCCGTTATTTGTTGCGCGGGAGGCACGTTCCTATGTCGTTGCTGTATCCGGACTGATGCGTAAAACGGATATTCCGGCAGATTTCCCCCATGCGGAGGAGATTGCCAGTAATTCCGGCGATTTTCTGGCAAACGGCGCTTCGTGCCTGGCTGCTCCGGATGGCAGTTGGGTGATCGAGCCTGTCATCGGCGAAGAAGCCCTGCTGATGGCGGATATCGATCATGCCCTTGTGCGGCAGGAGCGGCAAAACCTTGATGTGGTAGGACATTATTCAAGGCCGGACGTCACCCGGCTCACCGTAAACCGTGCTCGTCAATCCACTGTCCGTTTTGAAGATCAGGATTGAGCCATGACCGCTTTTCAGCTGCTTGTCGTATTTTCTGTTTTCTCTATCAGTTTGATGGCGTTTATCCTGCATCGTCTGGGCCAGTCTTCAGGCCATATTTTTGACAATGAAGCGGCAGCGATATCAGCGTTTCTGGAAGAATTTCCCGACAGCGCCGTTGATGAAGTCGCGCTTTCAGTTGATCAGCGCACAGCCATGATGACGCTGGCTAACGAGCCCTGCCTCGGCCTTGTGCGCGCCATGGGCAAGTTTACCCTGGCGCGTAAATTGGCACCGGAGGATATTCGCGCCAGTCATCTGCGAGATACCGAGTTGCGGCTTGCCTTGAAGGATTTTGCCGATCCGTCATTTTCGATTAAGTTTCAATCGGAAGAATTGACCCGTCGCTGGTCAGGGTACCTGAACCGGCAAGAGGAGCCGAAGACCAATGCCTGAAATGCCGGACTTGCCAAAAGTTGAGGAGTTTGCAGGGCCAATTTACATGGCGCTGATCCTGCTGGAGATTTTCCTGATAACCGGCAAGCGCGCGAAAGGTCTTTATGAGACGCGCGATGCAAGTGTCAGTGTTGCCATGGGGCTGGGCAGCGCCGTTGTGCCGTTACTGGTGGGCGGTGCCTTTCTGGCTGGTATCTATGCGATCCTGTTCTGGTTCTATCAGTTCGCACCGTTCAAATGGGAGTTCACCATCTGGGCGTTTCTCGCCTGTTTCCTGCTGGACGATCTGCGCTATTACTGGTCTCACCGTTTCAGCCATACAATCCGCTGGGGCTGGGCCAATCATGTGATCCACCATTCAAGCCAGCATTATAATCTGTCGACGGCGCTGCGGCAGCCCTGGTTCAGTTTTACCACCGGCTTGTTTGTCCTGAAAATCCCGCTGGTGCTGCTCGGTTTTCACCCGGCCATGATTGCCTTCGCCGGTTCGGTGAACCTTCTCTATCAGTTTTTCATTCACACAGAGACCGTCGGACGACTGCATCCATGGATTGAGGCAGTTTTCAACACACCGTCTCACCATCGCGTTCATCATGGTCGTAATCCACGCTACCTCGATGCGAATTATGCCGGTGTGCTCATTATCTGGGACAGGTTGTTCGGGACATTCGTGCCGGAAAATGACAGTGAACCGGTGCGTTATGGCATCATCAAAAGCCTCGGCACCTTTAATCCCTTGCGTGTTGCGACCCATGAATATCTGGCAATCGGGCAGGACATGACGCGGCGTGGCCTCACCTTGAAAC
Organism: Aquisalinus sp.; assembly: GCA_022763115.1. Taxonomy (GTDB): domain Bacteria; phylum Pseudomonadota; class Alphaproteobacteria; order Caulobacterales; family Parvularculaceae; genus Aquisalinus. The sequence continues at coordinate 10,359 of JALEGJ010000150.1, read as the reverse complement.
AACGGCTTGCCTATGTTTTTGCGCCGCCCGGCTGGAGCCACGATGGCAGCCGCAAGGGCTCGCGGGCCCTGAAAGCCGAGTTTGTGAAGAAGCATCCTGAACTGGCCGGACAACCCGGCTTGCCGTCTCTTGACATCGAGTCTGGCCAGATGGCTGATGCGACTTCCTCTCTTGGTGCAGGGGAGATCACGCGTAACACTTCGCCCGTACAGGGTACGAACAGCTGAGATTTTGCTGCAAGTGCGAAAAGATTCAGCTCGGAAGTCGCCCGGGGACAGCCCATGGTGTCCTTTACGACACACTTTGCGTCCAATTATCCTGAACCTTTCATTAAAAGGCTGACAGTCAGGAACCAAAGTGCTGATTATACATCCGCAAAGGCCGTCAGCCGAGGGGGCATTCGCTGACGGACCCCGAGACACTGCGTCTGAAAACTGTCAGACGGCGGTAGAGGGGACGAGGCGGCGCACTTTATTGTGCGCCGCTTTGCCATATCTGGCCCCTGCTGCTTGCGGCGTCCCGCGACCCACCCTAGATATTCTGAAACGATCAGTTTCTTTGGAAAGTATGCCGCATGGGATTCATTGCCTATATTTTGTATCAACTGATTGGGTTGTTCATTTTCGTCCTGTTTGCCTGGATCATTCTGGGCTGGCTGATTGCTTTTGGCGTACTGAGTTACCAGACCCCCCTTGTCGCCAACATCATGGGATTTTGTGACGCCTTGATGCGTCCGGTTCTGGACCCGATCCGGCGCATCATTCCGGCGATTGGGGGTATTGATATCAGCCCGATCTTCCTGCTGATCGGCCTGAACGCAGTGCAAATCTACATTCTGCGCCCGCTGATGTAGCAAACCCGGATCATACTGCACCTTTCGACATCAGGACAGCAGGTACGGTTTTAATGAGAATTCGGATGTCCCGTACCAAACTCCAAGTTTTGGCATATTCTGCGTCATAATCAATGCGCTGCTGGTACGTCAGTTCACTGCGGCCGTTCACCTGCCACAGGCCAGTCACGCCCGGGCGTGCTGCCATGTAATACGCCAGTTTGCTGCCATAGCGTGGCAGTTCATCAAATGTGACAGGGCGTGGGCCGATGACTGACATATCCCCGGCAATGATGTTGATCAGCTGGGGCAGTTCATCAAGGCTTGAGCGGCGCAGAAAACGGCCAATACGGGTGATACGTGGGTCATTTTGCAGTTTTTGCGTCTTTTCCCATTCTGCGGCAGCCTTGGGATCGCGCTTGAGCAGTTCTTCCAGCGCCTTGGGGGCGTCAATGTGCATTGTGCGGAATTTGTAACAGGTAAAAGGCACGCCGCCCTGGCCACAACGGACCTGGCGGAAAATAACAGGGCCGCGCCCCTGGCTGCGGATCAGGATCGCAATTGTCGCCAGCAGGGGCAGTATGAAAATGAACAAAGGGACTGCGATCATCAGGTCCATCGCACGCTTCAACGCCCCGGTCAGGCCAGCTGGCACATCTGTCGGGGCTTTGAATGCCTCATCCAGCTTCTTGAAACTTGTGAAGTCCCGTTCTGCGACAGCTGTCATGCTTCTATCTCCGGTTAACAAAAGCTTGCCAGAGACTTTGCAAGGACGGGGCCAGGTACGCGCCGAACGCGCGCCAGAAACTCGAAATACCCGTCATTGGGATAACCCCATCACCACAAAGGTTAACACTAAAGAACCGGGACAGCGCCGTCAAATACGTGATGAAACGGCCAACTGCTCGCCCACGCCGACGAAATGCCCCGTAACGAATTAACAAGACTCGCATGGTTAACTCGGCCCAGCTTTATGCAGGTGAGCATGTCAGGACTGGTGCAACTCTTTTATCCATTTGGATTGCTGTTGGTATTGCTGGCAGGGGCAAGCCTGTTCTTTGGTGCAGATACCCCCATGACCTCGTTTATGTTTTCTGGCGCATTACTGCTGCTGGCTGGGGTAAAGCTCGTCACCAGCAAATCAGTCGCGCTGCCGCCGCCTGTTCCGCTTGTCCTGAGCCTGCTGGTGGTCTCCTTTACATTCGACGCCATCTCGGGCCGGACAGTTTTCGCCATGAATCATTATGCAATTATGGCTGCGGCGATGGCGGTTTACATACTGGCCGAAGCACAAGCGCGGCGGACAAAAGATATTGGTCACCTGTGGCAAGCCATGTTGGTTGTGCTTCTGTTAATCTCGATCTGGGCCTTTGCCGATTTCACCCTCAACCCGGACATGATCCATGGCCAGCCGCGCCCTTATCATGAGGACCGGTTATCTGCCGCGTTCCTGTCCGCCAATACAGCCGCGACTTTTTTTGGTATCACACTTCTGGTCGCAACGGCCTCGATTTTACGGGCCCTGCGCAAAGTCGTCAGCCTGTCGCCTGTTGCCCTTGTCGAAAGTCTGTTTCGACATGGTATGCTTGGGGTCGTCACTTTTTTGTTTGCAGCGGTCTGTCTGGTGCTGACGGCGTCACGGGCGGGGCTCACCTTCACCCTGCTGTGCCTTGTCCTGTTGTTTGTCTGGGAGACACTGGTGCGCCGGAAAAGCGTGGCCAGGGATGGCCAGAATTTTTCGCTCGCCAGGCTAGCCGTCATCTCTCTTGTCGGCCTTGGCGTCGCAGCTATCTTTTTCTGGAATCTCTCCGGTGATGTGGCCGGTGCGCGTTACGCTGATCTCGATGAAGATGCCAACATGCGCCTGGTGATGTTTTCAGCCTATTGGGAAGCCTTTCTGGCAAAGCCTTTAACAGGGTATGGCTTCGGATCATTCAGTGCAGTGAATGATATGATAATGACCAGTGAAAATGCTCATATTCTTGCAACGCAGGGTGCTGCCCATAATGTTGTGCTACAATGGCTGCTACAGGTTGGTATCGTCGGTTTCCTTGCAGCACTTGCTGTGACAGGCTGGATGCTATTGATTGTCTGGCAGGGGCTCCGACAAAGACGAAACACAACGTATCTACGCACGATACTGATCATTACATTATTCATTCTCCTGCACGGACAGGTTGATTATGCGCTGGAAATTCCAGGCCTGATGTGGTGGTGGATATTATTGCTTGGATTGGGCGCCGGCATCACGGGGCGGGCCAAGAAGCGTAAATCCAGGCGGCCTGCAAACGCCTGACGGGGATGCGTTAACCGGGGTGCCTGTCCGCGAAACTTTTGTCCCCTGGCTTATCCATTTTTTTTAGAATTGCCGCCACCGATGCCGGGGCGGACGACACCCGGCGCAATATCGCAGGCTGCGCGCCAGATCTGTTCATGAGGATTTTCCCGGCATGCACGCACACGCCATTCCCACGAGACACCGAACCGGCCAATTATCGGAATCTGTGCAAGTGTCCGCTGGCGCAGATCATCCGGCAGGGATGTCCAGACGCTTGAGCCAAATTCCACACGCCAGATCATCATCGCAAGATCGCCGTAAGGGCTTGCTTCATATGATTTATAGAGCGCGGCCACACCATCTCGGGTCAGTTGCCGGTTGCGTCTGAGGTCGATGAAGGCAAGCCTGTTCCAGGCTTGGGCATCATGTGTCATGCGCGCAAGGATCTTGCCTGTGGCCTGTTCGGCAAGGTCATAATCACTCGGACGTACTGCCAGAGCATAATCTGCAAGGGCCGTATAATAATTGACAGACTTCCCCTGCGGCAGCGCCTCCTGCAAGATTCCTGAACCGTTGGTTACGTCCTGTCGAGCCAGACGCCAGGCCTCTGCCTCGCCGAGAAAAGCAACACCGCACAGGGCGCTGACACCGAGCATTGCTGCGCCAAGCAAGCGTCGAAACAATTTCGACCGCACATATGTTACCATCTTAACCTCACTCGCGATTCATGCCCGCTACAGGCAGAAGGAAAACCGTCTTATTTCTGTATCAGGGACAAGTTTAGAAAAGTTCAAGACATTCCGTTTAGGGAACCCTAACCCAGGTTAAGCACTTGTTAAGAAGATCATGCTTATACTCACTACTGCAACAGTATGCGAGTATCAGTAAGGGGTTACGATAATGGCGAAAGCACAGCGCAAGCAGGAATTTTCGTTTGAGGTCGAAGAAACACAATCAGCCTCTCCCCTCGAACCACTCAAGATCATTGGCGGTTTGAATTCACCGGCCCGGCGACTGCAATCCACTCTGGAACAGCAGTGGGATGCGCCAGTCGAAGACGAGGCCAAATGGCCGGTCGGCCGCACTGTCGCATTCGTTTTTGTTACCTGCTCACTTTTCTGGGGCGGTATCTTCTATTTTGGGCAGGCGATTTTCTAGGCGAGGCAAGAGTGGCCGCCACTGGCGCATGGCGATTTCATTAGAACACCTCTTTGACGTAACTCTGTAGTTCTTGCACAAACTCCGGACGATCAGATGCGAAAGCAAGATTGGCTTTTAACCAGCCAATCTTGCTGCCGCAGTCATGACTTTCACCTGTGAAGGTACAGGCGTAAAAGGATTGCTTTTTCATCAGATCTGCCATGGCGTCTGTTAGCTGAATTTCGTTACCGGCCCCACGTTCTGTTTTTTCCAAAAGAGAAAAGATTTCCGGTTGCAGAATATAGCGCCCGGTGATGGACAGATTGGAAGGGGCCTCTTCCACGGGCGGTTTTTCGACCATACCTGTCATTTCCATCAATGGACCATCTGTCGATTTCGGCGCGATGATACCGTATTTGTTGACCTCATCGCGCGGCACTTCCTCCACAGCGATGATGTTGCCCTGACATTTTGTGTAATGTTCCACCATCTCCTTGAGGCACCCGGGTTTGCCACGGATGATCACATCAGGCAGCGATATGGCGAAGGGCTCATCGCCAATGATCTCGCGTGCACACCAGATCGCATGGCCAAGACCTGCTGGTGATTGCTGCCGCGTGTAGGAAAGGCTGCCGGGGGTCATGATCGGTTGGCGCACATCTTCCAGAATGGCTGTCTTGCCTTTGGCCTCCAGGCCTGCCTCCAGTTCGAAGGCATGGTCGAAATAATCTTCCAGCGCGCCTTTGCCGCGGCCAGTCACAAAAACAATATGCTCGATGCCAGCTTCCAGTGCTTCTTCGACAACATAGTGGATCAGCGGCCGGTCTACGACAGGCAGCATTTCCTTGGGTGTTGATTTGGTTGCAGGCAGTACGCGCGTACCGTGACCGGCAACAGGAATAACAATCTTGCGGATTGGCTTCATGGCGGATGGAACCTCGAAATGGATATCAGCTAATTTTAGTCTGCTGCCGTTATGACCTGTCTGGCGTGAAGCGCAAGCTGCGTCTATGCCTACTCAGCGGCTGTTCTTGGGGCAGTTTCCTGTTTTGAAGCAACAGACGCGCGGAACTCCGGCACAAGATGATGCACGGCTTCTGCGAGTTTTTCTTCATCACAGTTCTGGGCATAGCTGATAACATCGGCAAAGCGCGGATTGAGCAGTGGCAGGTCTATCATGGTTGGTGATGCCAGCAGAACACCATCAGCGCCTGTTTTGATCAGTTTTTCTGTATCCAGAAAAATTTCCTCAAACAGCTTTTCGCCGGGGCGCAAGCCTGTGAATTCAATCTTGATGTCTTCATCAGGTTTGAGGCCATGCGCCTCGATCATGCGGCGCGCAAGCTCAACGATACGAATGGGCTCCCCCATATCGAGCACGAAGATACGTCCGTCATGGGTCACCACGCCGCGCTGACCGTGATCAAGGCTGGCGGCTTGAAGAACAAGCTGAACAGCTTCCCGGGTCGTCATGAAGTAGCGGGAAATATCAGGATGCGTCACCGTGATGGGGCCGCCGGCAGCGATCTGTCGCTCGAACAATGGTGCAACCGAGCCGGTTGAGCCGAGCACATTGCCAAAGCGCACGGTCACGAAACGCGTGTCCGTTTGCGCCACATCAAGAGCCTGCGCGTAGAGTTCTGCGATACGCTTGGTCGCGCCCATGAAACTGGTCGGATTGACAGCCTTGTCCGTGGAAATGAACACCACTGCTTCGGATTTGAACTCGATAGCCGCGTCGAACACGTTCTTTGCCCCCAGCACATTTGTCAGGGCTGCCGGAGACTGGTTCTGCTCAACAATCGGCACGTGCTTGAAAGCAGCCGCGTGCAGAACAATTTCCGGCCTCGTATTCTCAAACAATCTTGTCAGGTGATTGCGTCTGCAAACATCTACCAGATATGCTTCAACCGGCACGTCCAGGCCAAGTTCGCGCATCTCCATATCAATCTGATAAAGATTGAATTCGGCGTTATCCACCAACACCAGCCGCGATGGGTTGAATGATGCAGCCTGGCGGACAAGCTCAGAGCCAATCGTACCACCTGCGCCAGTGATCAGGATACGTTTACCGCTCATCAATTTGCCCGCGGCCTGCAGGTCAATAGAACGAGGCGCGCGGCGCAATAGCTGGGTCGAATCCATTTGCAGGCCGCTAAGGTCACACGGGGCCAGCCTTGGCCGCACCATTTCCGTTCCTGCCACGGCAGAATGCCCGGGTTTCAGGGTAGATCTCAGCTTGTTCCAAAAGCTGTTTGACTGGTTGTTGTCCATGCCAGATGACACGCTTCTACTCCTCGATCCTGTTATCGTAGCAGACCATTACTGCCACGCAACATAACCCATACCTTGAACGTAACCATTTCATGATTCCGTCACTTTTTCAGCGCCCATTTAACCTGTTGCACAACGCCTCTGGCGCGTGCCGGGTAGACCACAATCTGCTGTGTCTTCTGCACAGGTCCTTCAACGCCACAATAAATGCTTTGCGCAAGCTCAATAAGCGCATCCCCTGCAATAAAGCGCCATCCCTCATTCTGCGGCGTGACGAGGATCACAGTTCTGCCATCCCGTGACAAGGACGCCTTGAGGCCTGGATACAGGTGAAACCGCAGCAGCCACTTCGGGGCCTTCTCGCCCGCCGGCGGGATAAGTACATCTTCACCGCGCAAGTCGTCACCATCAATATTCAGGTACAAACGCCGCCGATGCGTGCAACCGGCAGCGCCCGGGACATGAGCACGCTCTAGTTCAAGCAACTGGCCATGCCGGTCCTCTTCCAGGTGATGATAAGTGGTACGGGATGAAGAGCCATAGCCAGCCGAGGCTACATCGGCTGCGACCCCTTCAACGCACAGACCTGAATGCGCGTCGGGGCCTGAAAGTGCCGTCTGCCAGTCACGATATTCCTGCAAGGTCAGATCAGTTTCTGAAGCGGTGAGGGCGCTGGCTGAACCGCAATTGGTAATCAGCCGCTGGCGCCCGGCAGAGAACTGGATGGCAAATGTACCATGACTGTTGTGCCGGGCATCGGCTTGGGCTCTGCCCGGGGCTGCTGCCGGTACGCCGATGTCCACATAAAGATATGTCCTTGCGCCATGCAGCCTCTGGAAGCCGGACTGAGAGGCAAAATCAATCCGGTTACGAGCGACACTATCAAAAGACAAGGCTTTTGCCAGCGCCTTCGGATCATCTTCCGTCCCCTGATTGAAAACGGCAAGTCGGCCATCGCCACAACGGAAAAACTCTGTCATGTCGGTCGTCCGGCTGACAGCATGATGGAGAAAATTCGGAGCTTCCTGTGATAACAACCGATAGGCCTTCATCAAATCCTGCAGGCACAGCGTGATCTTCAGTTGAAGAGAGGGATTACGGCTGATGTGGCCGCCGTCAGCGCGCAATTGCAACCGTAGCTCGCGCCGCAGAAGGGTGCTGCCCTGTTCCTCGCAGGTACGATGATGTGGCAGGGCGAGCCCCATCAGAATCAGGGTCATGGCGCAGAAAAGACGCTCTACAGGCTCGTCAACTCTGGCAACAGCTTTGGCAATATGCCTTGTCTGGCGTGCCATGGATGATAATAACCGGGAGCGCCAGGTGGCTTCCGCACCACGCATCAACCACTGACCGTCCCGCGCCAGATGCCAGAGGCGATCACATACCATACGTGGCTGCCACGTTTCGGGCTGGTACTTCTCATTGTACTGCAGCCAGCCATCAACCATGGCCCGCGCTGCTGGCAGTCCTGCTTCTCCCGATGCGGCCATGCCAGCCAGCCAGGCAAAGGAGTGATAACGGAAGTATTTCAGGTCATCGAGCGAAAGATCACGCCATGGCGTCAGAAAGCCTTCCTGATGCTGACTGATTGATGAGATGTGCTGCTCTTCTTCCCCATATAGAGCCAGTAGTTCTTCAGCGTCTGCTGTGCCGGGCTTGTATGGATTCATCAGGCTGAAGGTCAGCCTGTCAGGTGCCGGACCGTTCAGTTGTAATTCGTAAAAAAGCCCGTCATGCCAGTGGCGCCAGGGTTTTCTGGCTCCGATAACCATATTTTGTGAAACCTGCTTGCGACTGGACTTCGCCATTTTTGTCAGGCCACTCCGCTTACACGCAATGCCCGGATATTGTCAGCATAGGCTGTTTGTTCACCTTTGAATACAGCGCTGCCAGCTACCAGCGCAGTGGCCCCGGCGGCGACAACATCGGGAGCTGTGTCGGCATTCACACCGCCATCTACTTCAAGCATGATATTATGACCGGATTCATCAATCATCCGGCGCAGCTGACTTATTTTCTTCAACTGGCTCATGATGAATTTCTGTCCGCCAAAGCCGGGATTAACACTCATCACGAGCACAAGGTCGATACTGTCCAGAACCGGCTCGATAGTACTCGCAGGTGTGCCCGGATTGAGGGCGACACCGGCTTTTTTGCCAAGTGACCTGATCAGCTGCAAAGAGCGATGTAAGTGCGGACCTGCTTCAGGGTGGATTGTGATGATGTCTGCACCTACATCTGCAAAGGCGGGGATATAGGCGTCGATTGGCGAGATCATCAGATGCACATCAAACGGTTTTGACGAATGAGGACGCAGTGCTTTTACGACATCAGGACCAATCGTCAGATTAGGGACGAAATGGCCATCCATCACATCCACATGAATCATGTCGGCCCCCGCTCTGTCGACAGCTCGCACTTCTTCACCAAGACAAGCAAAATCAGCAGAAAGAATGGAAGGAGAAATCAAGAAGGACATAGAGATTTCTTATCCTGTGCCGCCCGCGAAAAGCAACATGCAAGCCTTCCTGTAATCATCATATGAGCTTGGTTCGGCAAAAAAAAGCCCCCGCTTTTTAGCGGGGGCAGGGAAGTGAGGGGTGCAAGTGGGTAGTCGTCAAAAACTCAGGAAATGCAAAGCAACATGTAGTGGAGGTCTCCGGCTAAACAGTCCGCATGTTCAAAGTCATGTTGACCTTGATGGGCAGCCTTCTGTTCCGTTGCTCTGGCAGTAATCTCGTTCATGAGAATCATATGGACCTGTTTTGCGGCAAAATTAGGGCCGTTCCGGTCTAATTTTGCCTTAAAGCATTGAATTTGTTAAAAAAATTGTATCATTTTGATACTTCACTCATGCAGTCGCTTGAGGTTGTTCTTTTCTGCGGAGCACAGATGCTTTGTGCTTGAGGTTTTTGAAAAATTTGCCTGTCTTGTCGAAGCCGTAGGTTGCGGCGCCGGTGATGCCGGCCCCTGTCAAAAGACCCACCTGCCATTCAACATCAAACCAGGCGATCCCGGTAAAAGCAAACAGGGTCAGGCCGCCAACAAGAAACAGAACGCGCATGGGTTTTTGGGCGATTTTCACACCGGCCCGACCCATAGCAGCAGTCGTTGATTTTGTTGCAGACCAGGTTGCGGAAGCCGCTTTTGTGGTGCCGTTTCCAAGCCAGCTGCCCGCACTGGCCAGGAACTGCAGGAGCCGGTTGGCGCCGAACAGCGCAAAAGCACTTGCGATAAGGCCAGATAATGCCGTTGCAGCAAGCCAGCGTGCGCTTGTGTCAATGGCTACCGTATCAGCCGGTATTACCTGATCGGCGCTTTGTCGTTCGAGTATAGAGCCATGGCTGACTGGCTCAGATGCGGCAAGGTTTTGTTGTGGGTAGCCTTCTGCGCTGGCCGGACCCGAGAGTGCCGTTGCGAGCGCAGCGATAGCCGCAGACATCAGGATTTTCTTGCCTGGTTTGTTCTTCCTGCTCATAGCGCATAAATGTGTACTGTGGTGCGTTAGCGCAAGTGTGGTATTTTTGCCTGGCCGGGCACTGCCACGACCTAGATTATGCTGCGTGTATTTCGGAGGCGTGAAAGCCAATGACGATGATTACCCGGATAGAGGATTATTTCGCAAAGGGCTGTGGCCGCTGCGCCCGATTCGACACGCCTGATTGTTCAACGCGGCAATGGTCAGAAGGTCTTGCGGCGCTGCGTAATATCTGCCGCGCGACTGGTCTGGCCGAAACAGTCAAATGGGGTCACCCATGTTATATGCATGCGGGCAGAAACATCGCCATCATGGGTGCCTTTCGAGATAATTTTCGGCTCAGCTTTTTTAATGCCG
>JALEGJ010000149.1 GCA_022763115.1 Aquisalinus sp. | reverse complement strand
CAATCATCCAGTCCACAAGCTCAACGAAACTGATCCCTCTGGCGAGGGCCTGTTCCGGTGCCAATGACGTGGGTGTCAGACCTGGCTGAGTGTTGATCTCCAAGATGAACAGTCCGTTAACGCCGCGCGATTCATCGAAGCGAAAATCGGTTCTGGTGAGCCCGCGACAGCCCAGCAACTGGTGTGTTTGAAGCGCCATCGCCATGCAGGCATCTGCGATCTCGGGTGACACATCAGCGGGCACGACATGCGACGAGCCACCATCTGCATATTTGGCCTCGTAATCGTAAAAATCCTTGTGAGGAAGGATCTCGGTCACCGCCAGTGGTCTGTCACCCATCACGGCGACGGTCAGTTCCCGGCCCGGAATATACGTTTCAATGAGAACACCGGCAGCAAGGTCGGCATCAGTGCCCAGCAGGCTCTCCAATGGCCTGTTATCCCCTTCCCGCAGGATATGGATATTTACGGATGACCCGGAGGCATTCGGCTTGACAACCAGCGGCCTTGCAAAATCCACCCGCGCCAGTTCTTCTTTTGAGCGGATCAATGCCCCGTCAGGTACTGGCAGACCATTGGATTTCAGAAGCTGCTTTGTGCGCTCCTTGTCCATGGCCAGAGACGATGCCAGAACACCGGAATGGGTATAGGGCAGGCCAAGAACCTCAAGCAGCCCCTGCACACAGCCATCTTCTCCCCATTCACCATGCAGGCCGTTGAAAACAATATCCGGGCTTACCTCACCAAGCTGGCTGGCCAGATCACGCGTTGCGTCAATCTCGGTCACCTCATGCCCAAGCTCTCGCAATGCCGCTGCTGCTGCGCTGCCCGAGACAAGGCTGACCTCACGCTCCGGGGACCACCCCCCTTTCAAAACCGCTATCTTGTATTGCTTGCCCATGTTGCCGTTCTTCTGTTGAAATTCCTCAACAAGGAGTAAATGCGCGGGTTAATCTCATTCATTCAGGCGTCCCAATGCGCTTGATTTCCCAGTGCAATTCAACGCCTGTCTCCCGCAATACATCGCGCCGCACAGACTCCCCGAGGTTTTCAAGGTCTGCGGCGCTGGCCTGCCCGCGATTGATCAGGAAGTTACAATGCTGCTCGGAAACCTGCGCATCGCCAACCACGCGCCCACGCCCGCCAACAGAGTCAATCAGTTGCCAGGACGACCTGCCGCCGGATACCTCAGGATCAGGGTTCTTGAAAGTGGAGCCGCCTGTGCGCTCGCGAATAGGCTGGGACTCTTCACGCTTGCGCATGATCTCTTCCATGCGCTGGTTGATTTCCTCGCTATCCCCTGCCTGCCCCCGATAGACAGCCTCAACGAAAATCATCTCATCAGGTACGGAAGACTTACGGTAGGAAAATCCCATCTCTGCATTGGAGAAAGTGTGTACACGTCCCTGCCGGTCAAGCGCTGTCGCCTCAACAAGCACGTCTTTCGTCTCTGTCCCATATGCGCCAGCATTCATGCGCAGGGCGCCGCCGATGGCACCGGGGATGCCGCGATAAAACTCAAGCCCCGAAACACCCGCTGCAGCCGCCCTTTTGGCGACGGTCGCATCAAGCGCTGCTGCACCTGTGCGCACCTCAACGCCGTTGACTTCAACACGCGCAAAAGGCGCCCCGAGACGCAGCACGACACCGCGCAAGCCGCCATCCCTGACCAAAAGGTTTGAACCAACACCAATCGGATAGACCGGAATATCTTCCGGCAAGGCGCGCAGAAACCCGGCGAGGTCTTCGCGATCAGCTGGCATGAACACCACATCAGCCGGCCCACCAACGCGGAACCACGTCACATCCGCCAGAGATGCTTCAAATATGTATTTGCCACGTATCTCCGGAAGCCGGTCCCTGATCGTCATATTCATCTCTACACTGATGCCAGCTGGTCAGCCAGCTGTCCGGCGTATCGTGTAATATCCCCGGCGCCCAGGAAGACAACATAATCACCACGCGATGCCTTTGCCTTGACCAGCGCCGGAAGGTCAGTCCAGTCCTGCAAGCCGGTCACATCCTTGTGCCCGTGACTGGTAATACCATCCACCAGCGCATCACGATCAACATTCTCAATCGGTGTTTCACCTGCCTTGTACACATCTGTAATGATAACGCTGTCAGCGTCGTTGAAGCAGGTGCAGAACTCATCAAACAAATCGCGCAGACGCGAATATCGGTGCGGCTGGGCGATAGCAATCACCCGGCCTGAACAAACATTACGTGCTGCCTTCAACACAGCTTCAATCTCAACCGGGTGGTGCCCGTAATCGTCAATGATCGTGATGCCTTCATATTCTCCCGCCTTGGTGAAGCGCCTTTTAACGCCATCAAAGTTTGCAAACCCGTCCCGGATCTGATCGACCGATGCGCCCAGCTCGCGCGCCACAATACTCGCCGCCAGTGCGTTCAGTACATTATGGTTGCCGGGCATTGGCAGTCTGACATCCTCGATGCGCTGCTCTTCCTGCCCCCGTTTGCGGAAAATGATATTGAAACAGGCATGACCGTCAGCATAGGTAATATTTTCAGCCCGCACATCAGCCTGCGGGTTCGTGCCATACGTCACCAGCCGACGGTCTGTCACCCGCCCGACCAGCGCCTGCACTTCCGGATGGTCGAGGCAGACGACCCCAAAGCCATAAAACGGGGTATTTTCGATGAATTGATCGAAAGCCTCCCGCAACGTATTAAAATCGCCATAATGATCAAGATGTTCAGGGTCGATATTGGTAATCACCCCGACAGTAATCGGCAGCCGGATGAAAGTACCATCACTCTCATCAGCTTCGACCACCATCCAGTCGCCCTCGCCCACCCGGGCATTGGTGTCCCAGGCATTGATGACGCCGCCGTTGATAACCGTAGGATCGAGCCCGGCTGAATCCATTAGCGCTGCAATCATCGATGTGGTTGTGGTCTTGCCATGGGTCCCGGCAATGCAGACATTCCATTTCAGGCGCATCAGTTCAGCAAGCATATCCGCCCTGCGCACCACAGGAATATGCTTGGCGCGCGCCGCCGCCACTTCCGGGTTATCGGGCCGGATCGCCGTCGAGATAACCACCGCATCAACGCCCTGAATATGATCTTCCGAATGCCCGATGGAAATCTCGATACCCTTGGCCCGCAGGCGCTGCACATTCGGACTGTCCGAAACATCGCTGCCCTGCACCCGGTAGCCCAGATTATGCATCACTTCCGCGATCCCGCTCATGCCTATCCCGCCGATACCCACAAAGTGGATACCCCGCATGTCGAACGGCATTCGAATATTGATCTTCGCAGAATCAGTCACTGTACGCACCTTTACTCGCGGTTTATTCGTTGCCGGCCACCACTGCCTCAACATGATCGGCAAGACGTATCGTTGCCCGTTCCGGCGCAACCGTCAGCGCCTGCTGCGCCATTTGTGCCAGCGTGGCAGGCGCGGTCAAGAGCGCGGCCAATGTCTCGCGCAGGGTGTCGGCAGAAAACCCGCCCTCACTCATCACTTTGGCCGCACCACACGCTTCCAGCACGCGGGCATTGCCGCTTTGATGGTCATCCATGGCAATGGCAAGTGGCACAAGTATGGCAGGCCTGCCAACCGTCGCGATTTCCGTGACAGACGACGCCCCGGCCCGGCTGATAACTAGATGCGCCCTGGCGAGGCGCTCCGGCATATCGGCGAAAAACGGTCTGAGATCAGCCTGCAAACCGGCTTCTGCATAAACCGCCGCGACAGCTTCCTGTTCCTCTTCCCGGACCTGCTGGGTGATCTTCAGGCGCTGGCGCAACCTCTCCGGCAGTTCACTGATCGCCGCCGGTACAATCCGGCTGAACAGCGCCGCGCCTTGCGAGCCGCCAAAAACCAGAATGTCAATTTGGCTGAACTCGGCTGGCGCCACATATGGCGCACGCGCTTTCTGCATCACCGCATCGCGCACCGGGTTGCCCAATTCCAGCAGAGCACCCGTGCGCTTTTCCGGCAAGCGATCCAGCTGCGTAAAGGCGTGCGCGATGAAATCTGCCTTTGGCGCAACCAGCCGGTTAACCCGGCCAAGCACCGCATTTTGTTCGTGCACCCCGTGGGGTATGCCGCGCAGTCTGGCCGCCAGCATCGCGGGCGCTGAAGGATATCCACCAAAGCCGACCATGATGTCAGGCTTGTGCGTGCCAATCGCCGCCAGCGACTGACGCACGGCCCGCATCAGGGCAAAGCCTGTGGCGGCTTTCGCCTTCACCCCGCTGATCGCCGGGTTGGAGGCGGGTAATTCCAGCAGGATATCCGCCGGAAAGGTTTCGCCATAGCGCATCCCTCTTTTGTCTGTAAAAAGAATAACCCGCCAGCCCCGGCGCTTCATCTCCTGCGCCAGCGCTTCTGCCGGGAACATGTGCCCGCCAGTCCCGCCAGCAGCCAGTCCGATCAATTTGCCTTCACTCACGGCATAACCTCTTTTCGCCTCAAGGCCGGTGCCTGTTTGCGCGTCAACGCCAGGATAAGCCCCACGGTGATCGCTGTCGCCAGCAATGATGATCCGCCATAGGAGATAAACGGCAATGTCATTCCCTTGGCGGGCAGCACCCGCAGGCTGACCCCGATATTGACAATCGCCTGAAACCCGACCTGCGCCGCCAGCCCGCAGATCGCCGCCTGCAGGAAGATACTGTTCTTGAGCGCCGCCAGCTGGAACGCCCGGAACACGAAAAACGCATAAATGCCGAGAATGACCAGACACAGGAGAAAGCCAAACTCCTCCCCCGCAACAGCAAAAATGAAATCCGTATGCGCATCAGGCAGCTGGTATTTTATCTCCGTGTCCGGGTTGCCCAGAAGCCCGCCGCTGGACAAGGCCTGCACTGCCGTATCCACCTGATAGGTGTCCCCCGCCTCAGGCTGCAAAAAAGCATCAATCCGCCGCGAGACATGGGGCGCATAAAGATAGCCGAGAGACGCTGCCGACACCGCGACACAGCCCAGCACCGCAATCCACAACCAGCTCCAGCCCGCGATAAAAAACATCAGGGCCCAGACCGTCGTCACCAAAAGCCACTGGCCGTAATCCGGCTGCATCAGCAACATCAGTGCAAAAACGCCATAACAGCCCATGGCAATCAGCCCGCCGGGAAATGTCTTGTCCCGCGCGCCTTCGGCCACCAGCCAGGCCGCCGTAATCACGAAACCCGTCTTCGCAAACTCGGAAGGCTGCAAGCTGAAAGAGCCGAAAGTCAGCCATCTGTGTGCCCCGTTTATCTCTGGCGCAAACAGCAGCGCGATGGCGATAAACACAATAGAGCCACAAAACAGTAACACGCCCAGTCGCCGCGCCTGCAAGGCTGGCAAAAGGGAAATCCCGAACAACAACCCCAGTGCCGGGATCATGAAAATCAACTGGCGCTCGATGAAGTGATAATTGTTCGAAATGCCAAGCCGCATCGCCGTCGCCGGGCTTGCCGCAAAGCACAGCACAATCCCGATCAGGATCAGCGCGCCCGTGCAGTAAATCAGGCTGCGATCAACCGACAGCCACCAGTCGCGCGCGATCCGGCTGAGTGAAATCTCACCGGGGTCAAATGCAAAAAATCGCCGATACAAACTGTCCATGCTGCTCTCATGCTCCACGAATACGGCAACAGACGGGCCAAGGTTAGCCCGACGCGCCAAAATCCTGCCCGGGGGGCACAAAAAAGCCCCGGGCACTGCCTCTTACATCAGGGAATTTATTAGGGACTGGTTAACGATGTCTGACAGGCACACGCAGGATTGACACTCCGACAGCATATCATGCTTGTCGACTTTCAGACCTGATGTGATTAATGGATGGTGACATTACCGCACACCTGTTTTCCGGGACACGCGGCGAAATTTCGGCCTTGAAGAACCCGATCGTGGAGAGACATCATTTCTGGCGGCAACGCCGATCTGGTCAGCTTACTCCTGTCGTTGATACCGTTTCCAACCCTGAGCCTCGTTTTCTGGATGTATCTCTGGTTCTTCCGCAACGACGGCGCACTGTCATTAGTGCGCAGCGGCATTCTCAGCCTGGCCATGATTGTCATCAAGATCTTGTCGATCATTGCGCTGGGCACCATGGCGGCCCTGTAGGCGCTTGGCAAAAGTGGCCCCATGCGGCCTGCCCGGATATGTCAGCTGGAATGCACAGGCAGTTTTGCCTTCAGGAAATCTGTCATCGCCATGCGAAGCTCCTCGAGAGCTGGCTGCTCAATCGGCGCATGGGAACCGTTGCTCAGCACCAGGAGTTGTTTGTCCGATTGAATTTTCTCATACAGCGGCAAGCTGAGATCAACCGGCGTCCATTCATCGGCGCCCGGATGCACCAGAAGAAACGGGCACCGCAGATTTAGCGCCGGCAGTTCATATTGATGCAATGTCCGGAAAAACCGAACGGGCTTCCAGCTGTTTCCAAGCATGGGGTCTGTATTAAAATAAGCCCGCAACCGTTTGTTTGCGGTCATCAGGTTCAAGGGCGTCACGAGCCTCAGGGGGAGCCATACCTGATCCATGATCCATGGCAAAACGCGCATGGACCATCCACTGAAAGATCCAAGCCATCTCCAGCGCGCCGCCAGGGCAAAGATCTTCGGGTCGGAAAGGTCCAGTAAAGTCGTTGCAATCACCGCCTCAACCGCATCCGATTGCTGAGCGGCCAAAAAGGCTGTCAGGCCACCCATTGATAGTCCCATTAATGCTACGGGCCCGGACTGGCGCGCCGCCAGGTCGACAATCACGGCGGGCCATTCTGCATATTCCCATCTGAAGGAGGGCGCTGGCTCGGTCAACCCGAAGCCCGGCAGGTCGGGCGCGATGACACGCCAGCCCTGCGCTGCGAAAATTTCCGCAAACGGGGCCAGAATGCGCCCGTTTCCGCCAGCCCCATGCACCAGAATAACTGTGCCGGCAGGCCAAGTGGCCGGCAGCCATTCATCATAGCGCAACATATGGCCGCGCACATTGATGCGCTGCTCCTGCGGCGTGAAGTCCAGCCGGAGATCGAATTCCTTTTCAAGAATGCGCTGATAGGTAATCCAGGAGGGGCTTTCATCAAATCTTTTCATGTCGCAATTATTGAGCAAATACTCAGATAAGTGTACTCGGATTTCAGATGCAAAAGAGACGACACGAAAAGCCCGCCAGAAAGCAGGTACGACAGGCCAGGCAAGCCCGCGCCAGGAACACTGTCGAGGCAATCATCACCGCCTCTACTCAGATTTTGGCCGGGCAGGGTTGGGCGGGATTAAACACAAATGCAATCGCCCGGCGCGCAGGCGTTTCGGTCGGCTCGGTCTATGAGTATTTCCGCAACAAGGAAGCGATTGTTGATGTCATCATCGACAGGCATCTGGCGCAGGGTGAAGCGTATCTGCGCGCCGCGGCAGACCTTGATGCGGCCTCAGTCAGTCTGGACGATATTATCACCCTCTTGGTGGCGAGTTTTGTCGAGCTTCACCGGCATGATCCCGCCCTTCACCGGGCCCTCTCCGAAGATGTCCCTCTCACAATCAGCCAGCGAGAGCGGATACAGGCCCTGCGCCAGTCAACCATCGACCTGTTGGCAATGGCGCTCACCCCGCATGCCGCCGCGCCGAAGCTGAAGGCAACCATTCTCGTTGATACCGCCGATGCTCTTACGCACCGGTGGTTGATTGATGATGCCGGCACACCTGTCCCGCCGGAAAAGATGTCACAAGAGCTTGGCAAGATGTTGCAGTTGTATGTTCGCGCGGCGCAGGTCTGACCGTCTGGCAGGATTGTCCGGTCATGCCTTTAGAGCACAGTTAACTTGACCTTCAGCGACTTTGGTCATCCAAACAAGCGCGCGGAAAAACCCGGCCTTTACAGCATTTATCTGAGAAGGAGACTTCACGGTGAAAAACATGTCGCATTCATTCTTCTGTGCCGGAGCAGCCCTGGCAACCCTCGCTGCAGGGTGTACCCCCTCACCCCCCGAACCGGCTTTGGCGGCCAGCGAGGCCAAAACTTGCGATGAGCCGGTCGCAGAGGTCCTCGAACAACTGATCGGCACCTGGTCACTTGAAATCGAGGCCGATGAAGGCTGGACAGGGTACGGACAAAGCACCATCGCCCGGGACCCGTTGCGGGCGTGCAGCCTGCTTGAAACACAATCAGCCGTGTTCAATCAGGAAAGCCCGACACCGTTCCAAAACACATCAACCTCCCTCATCATCCATGATACGCTGAGCGATACCCTGAAGATCGTCAGCAATGATCGGCGCGGCTACACGCATCTCGGGTTCAGCACGGGCCGCACGCTCGAGGACCTGACATTCGAAGTCGGTCAGGCTGGCGGTCGGCCAAGCACACGGCGCATCCACTATCGCCACATTACGGAAGACTCTTTTGAGTGGGTCTGGCAGGGGCGTCCTGACGAAAACAGTCAATGGCAAGACCGGCTGACTGTCAGGTATGATCGCGCCTCCGCCAGCACCGAATAGAAGTCTCACCCCTGCACAGGCAACGATGAGACCTTTAATGAGTAAATCAGCCCCCCCTCACCCTGAGCCGCGCCGACGAATGTCGGTGCGTGTCGAAGGGTGCGAGCGTAAGCACTGTAATGGGAAAACCTCACCCTGCCCCACCACAGACAAGCGTAATAAGAAACCCTCATTCTGAGCCGCCACAGCTTGTCTGTGGCGTGTCGAAGAACGCAGCATTTTGCACCGGTCTTTGCGCCGGTCGTTGCACCCGGCGCTCCAGGCCGAAAGCAGAGGGCGGCACCAAAACGCTGCCATCTGGATAAACTTACATTTTATGTTTGACTTTGTATTTCTTTTGTTCTATATGTTTGTGACGGTGAGAGGACATCACTTCTCTTGCTGGTCGGCCCCTTGAAAAAGGGCTGGCGGCTCTTTGACAATCTGGTGCTTATTCCCTGTGCGGTATCGTGGCGGCAGCCCTGAACAGGTCTCCCCGCAAAACTGGCAGATGAATAGAAATGAATTTTGCCCCGCGCAGAAGGATAGCTGTCAGGCATGTCCCCCGGACTCTGTCTGCCCCTTCAGCGCAAGGGCTCCCCCGAGGGAGAGGGCGTGAACAATTCCCGAAAACGTAGCAGATACTGCTACGGGGGATGGTGGGACAAAAGGATGACGTAGATCAGAATGAGTATGACATTGAAATCATAAAGTTCTCCGCCTGTTGTCCCCTAATAGTGAGCATAAAGTGAATTTGGTATTTGAGTAAAAAACTCCTGCACACGCTTGAACAAACTACGAACAGCACCCAAGTGGGAACCTAATAGCCAAGAGGTTTATATGAAGCTACTCAAGTTTAGAGTTATCAACTTCCGGTCAGTTGCGGATAGTGGCTGGGTTGAAGCTGACAATGTCGCCGCTTTGATCGGCGTAAACGAATCCGGAAAAACTAACCTGCTTTTGCCACTCTGGAAGTTGAAGCCAGCGCTAGACGGCGAGATACAACCGACCTCTGACTATCCAAAGACCATGTTCGGTGAGATCAGAGCAAATCCGGGCGAGCACGATTTCATTCAAGCCGATTTTTCTTCCGAGGCTTTCGCAGGCCAATTTGCAAAGAAGGCTGGCATTTCAGAAGAAGCTGCATCAGTTGTTCGAGTTACCCGATATTTCGACGGTAGTTATTGGGTCGAGTTCCCAAAATATGAGCAGCGCCGATTTACAGACAGAAATTGGTTAGCGGACAAGATTGAAGCCTGCGCTAAGTCGATTGAGGCTGGCCAAGCGCTAAAACAGGAGGTGGACCTTCAAGCACAGTTTACTAGCGGCTTACGAAAAGCGGCAACTCAACTGCCTAATAACGATACTCTGTCTGAAGCCGATCTCGATGCTGCAAAAAAAGCAGTAGACGCTCTAATCCCTGAGGAGCCAGCCAAGACAAGCGCTATCGTCCCACTCATCAACCAACTGTCTGATAATATCCGGGATGAGTTGAGGAGTGTGTCAGCACCAGAACCTGGAGATGTTGAAGGCGTCGTAGATGCTGTCGTCTCCGCCATCCCATCGTTCGTCTACTACTCAAACTACGGGAACTTGGATTCTGAGATTTACCTTCCGCACGTTGTTGAAAATCTAAAGCGTGAAGACTTAGGCGCCAAAGAGGCCGCAAAGGCTCGAACACTAAGAGTGCTCTTTAGCTTTGTGAAACTGGAAGCCGAAGAAATTTTGGAGCTCGGTCAAGACTTCAAAGACATTCACGGCCAGAATCGAGAGCCCAGTTCTGAAGAGATTACAGAGATCGCAGAGAAAAAACGTACACGCTCGATTCTACTACAGTCAGCTAGCGCAAATCTGACGACCAAGTTCCGAGATTGGTGGAAACAGGGCGACTACCAGTTCAGATTTGAGGCCGATGGCAACCATTTTCGTATTTGGGTTAAAGATGACCGGCGGCCAACTGAGGTTGAACTCGAAAATCGGAGCACAGGATTGCAGTGGTTCCTTAGCTTCTACCTCGTTTTCCTGGTTGAGAGCTTAGGACAACATCGTCGCTCTATCCTACTGCTAGACGAACCAGGCATGTCGCTCCACCCGCTCGCCCAAAGGGACCTTTCTGCTTTTTTTGAGAGCCTTTCAGACACCAACCAAATCATTTACACGTCTCATTCCCCGTTCTTAGTTGATGCGGATAGGCTTGAACGCGCACGTAAGGTCTACGTAGCCTCTGATGGAACAACCAAGGCAACACCGAACTTACGACACAGCGAAGGACGTGATGAACAGGCCGGCGCAGCCTACGCCGTACATTCAGCGCTTAATTTGAGTGTTGCTGAGAGCTTACTTCTTGGCTGCAAGCCAGTCCTTGTTGAGGGGGCATCGGACCAGCACTACCTCACAGCCATAAAGGCGCTGTTGGTATCTGGTGGAAAAATTAAACCACCACGCGAGCTCGTTTTCCCACCGTCAGGCGGAACCAAGACCGCACGCGTCGTTGCCAGCATTCTAACTGGCCGCGACGAAGTACTACCTTTCATGCTACTGGATGACGATGGGCCGGGCCGCCAAATGCGCAAGACCTTATCCGACAGCCTTTATCAGCAAAGCCCAGAGAAAGTTCTAAATGTCGCTGACCATGTTGGCTATGAAAATGCTGAAATTGAGGATTTACTGCCATTTGAACTGCTCGCCAACGAGATGGACAGGATGGAGCGCGAACCTGATACGAGGCTGGCCGATGTGGTAGTTGAAGGAAAGCCATTTGTCGGTCAGGTCGAACATTGGGCAGCACAGCAAGGCGTGCAGTTAAACCCTCACTGGAAGGTTGAACTGGCGACCAGAGTGAAGCAGCGAGCACTCTCGAAAGGCATCAGTTCGTTTGATGACAAGACAGTTCAAAAATGGGTTGACTTGTTCAACCAGTTTTCCTCTTAGCGTATAAGCAGTAGCTTTGTTTTGCTATATTAAAAGCCTGTGAAGGCAGTGTTTACTTAATCGGACACCGCCACTAGGCCTTACCCCGCCTACCGCAGTTTCAGCGTGCTCAAGCCAATCAGGGCGAGGATCACGGCGATGATCCAGAAGCGGATCACGATGGTTGGTTCTTTCCAGCCCATCTGCTCGAAATGGTGATGGATTGGTGCCATACGGAAAACGCGCTTGCCGGTCAGCTTGAAGGACGCGACCTGGATCATAACTGACAGGCCTTCCAGCACGAACAGGCCGCCGATGATCGCCAGCACGATTTCATGCTTCGCCGCCACCGCCACGGAACCAATCGCGCCGCCAAGGGACAATGAACCGGTGTCACCCATAAAGATCATCGCTGGCGGGGCATTGAACCACAGGAAGCCGAGCCCGGCCCCGATGATCGCCCCGCAGATAATCGCCAGTTCCCCGGCTCCCGGCACGAACACGATTTGCAGATAATCCGCATAAATGGCGTTGCCGGTCAGATAGGAAATCAGGAGGTAACTTGCCGCCGCAATCATCACCGGCACAATCGCCAATCCGTCGAGGCCATCTGTCAGATTGACCGTGTTGGACGCGCCCACAATGACGAAGGCCGCAAACGGAATAAAAAAGATGCCAAGCGGCAGGAACCAGTCCTTGAAGAACGGCAACGGCACGGAAGTCTCGATATTCTGCGGCAGGTCCACTGTCTCCGCTGCTGTGCCCAGCACACGCACACAGACCCAGGCCGCGAACAGCGCGACCGCAAACTGAAAGATCAGTTTGCCGCGCCCGACTACGCCGGCCGTATTCTGCTTGGTCACTTTCAGATAGTCATCAAGGAAGCCGAGCAGTCCGAACGCTGCCGTCACGCCCAGCACCACCCAGACATAAGGATTATCAAGCCGCGCCCATAACAGCACCGAGACAATCAGGCTGATGAGGATCATCACCCCGCCCATGGTCGGGGTGCCCTTCTTTTCCACGATATGGCTTTTCGGCCCGTCTTCCCGGATCGGCTGCCCCTTGCCCTGCTTCTTGCGCATCCACTCGATCAGCGATGGCCCGATCACAAAGCAGATCAACAGAGCCGTCATCACCGCCCCGCCGGTTCTGAATGTCAGATAGCGGAAGACGTTGAAAATCTGCAACTGATCCGCCAGCGGTACAAACAACTCGT
>JALEGJ010000148.1 GCA_022763115.1 Aquisalinus sp. | reverse complement strand
TCTCATGCGTTCCTTAAGTGGGCCCGTAGCTCAGTCGGTAGAGCAACTGACTTTTAATCAGTGGGTCACAGGTTCGATTCCTGTCGGGCTCACCATCCTTTCTCATCAAATTTCTGCTATCCGTCAAAGGTGGCAAACACCCCATAATGGTGTCTCCGCGAATTAGATGTCATGGAGGTTGGTCTTCAGATGATCCTGTTTCAACCGAGGGCTACTGGAGCATAACCCGTAGATGATATAAGATTTGGCAATTAACCGAGGAAGACAATGTCCGCAGGGCCGTTCATCTGGAAGTACAATTCTCTGTCTCCACAGACAGAATTATTCATTCTGGACGATGGAATTATCCTTACAGAGAAGAATGAGACGACAGAAATAAAGTTCTCAGACATCGCTGAAGTTTATGTGCACTACGAAACCGACTGGCCAACAGCGTATAGAATAGATACTGAGATTGTAGCCAAGGACAACCACAGCATTTCTTTCGCTAACGCAGGTTCCGCCTTCAGGAAAACTCAGGAGTTAGAGATTTGTCTGCAGGCAAATGTTGCTCTACTGGAACATTTGACGCGCTTTGATCCTGAATTTGGGGTGTACCAAGGCATCCGGCCAGACAAGTTCTTCAATCCTATCTTCATTTTGACCACGATAATAATTTGGGGTGGTATATTTTTCTACCTGTTCCATGATCTTGAATACGAGAATCTGGCTTGGTGGAATTGGGCAATCGTTCTTGGCTTTGTCACTCTTGCTGCAGCAATCACTGCTCCCCAATACCTCGCATTACGTCGGATTTATGTGAAACCAAGAAAAGTACTGGCGAGGGACTTCAAAGACAATCTGATCCATTACTTTTCCTGATCGTTCTTGGTGCCTCGAACGTCTTCGCCCGAGTTCCGCATTCTCGACTGCAGCATTTCCGCGCGGCTAATGCTGATCCTCGATTATCTGCACAATTCTGGAACCCTTTGCCAACCCATGCTACTATCCTCCAACGGGATATGACTTGAGGGGGCATTGATGACGACGATTGTCACTGTTCACGGGACCAATGCAGGCGATGAAAGCGACACTGGCGATCAGTGGTGGCAGCAGGGCTCTGAGTTTCAGAACAAGCTGAGTGAGTACGTCGAAGCACCCGATGGGCATCTTGAATTCAAGCCATTTCACTGGGGTGTGGGTCCGAATAGCGAGTTGAAACGACGTGACGCCGGGAATGATCTCAGGCGGACCATGCTGGAGCTGGAAAAAGAGGAAGAGCCCTACGCCGTCATTGGGCACAGCCATGGTGGATCAGTGTTGAATCACGCACTGTTCAGCGTTTATGCCAAGAACCTCAGCCTGCCGAAAATGAAATCATGGGTGACCGTCGGAACGCCATTTATTCGTACAGTGAGAGATGGCTGGTTCTTTTCGCGTTTCAACACGGTCGGCAAAATGGGGCTTATCATCGCAAGCGCGTTTTTCGTTGCAGCCCTGATTTACATTGCCGATATGTTACGGCGGGGGCATTCTTTTTCTGAGTACGCTGATGCTCTTTCCGGAAATAGCCGTAGCGCTGTTGCGAGCGATTTCCTGATGTTCACCATCGTTAATATCGCCATCGGCGTTGGTATCGTGCTTCTGGCGAGGGCCTATGGCGCACGAGGGCGAAAAAGGAATAGTCCGTATCATCAAAACAGCTTTCTGACGCAGTTTCGGGAACGCTGGTTTGCGCTCAGCCATCCCAGAGATGAGGCCATCAACGGCTTGTCCGGGGTAGTCCGGACTGAAGTGCCGTTATTTCAGGCAACATCACTGGCCAAGGGCATCGCGCCGATTTTGGCCCTTGCGACAGTTATACTCTGTACGGCGAATGATTTTCTGATCAGGTTTACAGGTCAGCCCGTCATCAGTGGCAGTTTCTTCGATCTCTATGAAAGTTTACAGTATTTTCTGATGAACCTGTTGCTCGGTTTCTATGCAAACCTGCCGCATCATAACATTTTCACCTATAATCTGGCCCTTGTCAGTGAAGCAATCATCGCCGGCCCTGCTCTGCCGCTGGCTTTCGGCACAATCATCTGGCTTATTATTCTCTACCCTGGGCGGTATGTACTTTTTCCGATCACGATCCTGCTTAATGGTCTTGTGACCGGCGGGGTCAGGAAAAAGGCTTTCGGCGCAGACAGTTATGGAGAGCGCGTTGAACAGGTATCTTACGGATTAACGTCGAATGAAAACACCCTCGGCGAATTCCCGGCTGCACTTGCTGATGAAATAGAACGCTACACAGAGCAATACGCCATTGATGCCATCCGCAAGATCAGGGCGCTCATTGGCTCCAACATCGCCTCCTCAGACAACCCCATAACAGACCAGATCAGCGACACGCTATCCTGGAAAGAGTTGATCCACACCGCCTATTTCGACATCGACAACTTCACCAAGCTGGTGGCTGTATCGCTGTGCGAAGCTGGCCTTGTGGCCCCGAGTGAAAAGCTGAAGAACGATCCGGAATATGACACGGTGGTCGGGTGGTATCGCGAGATGCGGCCTGCAATCAGCGCTTAGATACCTGTCTTGCCATGACATGACACGAAACCTTCACGCATCCGGGCGTGACATGGGGCAGCACTTCTGATATTCGGACCGGCTGGCCAAAAGCTGAGTTTGCACCTGACCTGCCAGCGTCGACCTGAGAGATTTCACGATGCTGTTTCGCTGGTTTGAAAATGCTGTGCCGCCCTTCCCTGACGAGGCACCGGAGCAACCGCCCCGAAGCCTTGGTCAGTTCATCTGGTATTATACCAAGCCGTTTCGCTGGCTGTTGCTCAGCGGCCTGTTGATCTCCGGCTTTATGGCGGTGATCGAGTTGATGATTTTTGACTTCATCGGCGCGCTGGTTGACTGGCTGGCCACCG
Source organism: Aquisalinus sp. (assembly GCA_022763115.1). Lineage (GTDB taxonomy): Bacteria > Pseudomonadota > Alphaproteobacteria > Caulobacterales > Parvularculaceae > Aquisalinus. The sequence continues at coordinate 26,134 of JALEGJ010000148.1, read as the reverse complement.
CTGACCGCGCAACATTCTTCGAGGAGCACGGCACCTACCTCATCCTCATGGGGCTTCTGGTGATGATTGTCTGGCCCCTCTCCGCCCTGATTGACGACACGGTCACCCATCAGGGCTTGCTCGGCAACTTCGCCATGCAGATTCGCTGGCGCGGCCACCGCTATCTGTTGCGCCAGTCAACCAATTTCTTTGCGGATGATTTTGCCGGACGCCTGTCCACCAAGGTCATGCAGACCGCGCTTGGCGTGCGCGATGCGGTGATGCAGGTGACGAACCTGTTTGTCTATGTCGGGGTATATTTTGCCGGTGCGATTTTCCTGTTTGCCAGCAATGACTGGCGTCTGACCATTCCGATCCTGCTCTGGATGATCGGCTATGGCACGGTGATGTATATCTTTCTGCCCAAACTCAAGGACCTGTCACAGGAACAGTCCGATGCTCGCTCCGTTGTGACGGGCCGGATCGTGGACGCCTATACCAACATCCAGACGGTCAAAATGTTCTCCTCAGGCGACGCCGAGGACAATTACGCCCGCAAGGGCATGGAGGGTATGCTCGACACCGTCTATCGGCAGATGCGGCAAGTCACCTGGCTGTCATTCTGGCTGCATTTTTTGAACAGCGCACTGATTACCGGCACGCTGGGTGTCGGCTTCTGGCTCTGGTCAGAAGGGCGCATTGAAACCGGTGCCCTTGCCGTGGCAGGGGCGCTTCTGATGCGGCTGCAGGGCATGAGCCACTGGTTCCTGTGGGAAGTGGCCGGGTTGTTTGAGTCCATCGGTTCCGTGCAGGACGGGATCGAGACAATCTCCCAGCCCATCTCCGTGACGGACCCTGAGTCCCCACAGGCATTTTCCGTCAGCAAAGGGGAAATCCGTTTCGACAATGTGTCCTTCCATTACGGCAAGAGCAAAGGCGTTATCAGCGACTTCAACCTGTCGATTGAAGCCGGTGAAAAGGTGGGGCTCATTGGTCGCTCTGGTGCGGGCAAATCCACCCTCATCAACCTGTTGCTGCGCCTTTATGATACCGAACAGGGGCGCATACTGATAGACGGCCAGCAGATTGACAGGATCAGTCAGGAAGATTTGCGCCGACATATCGCTGTGGTGACGCAGGATACCTCCCTGCTCCACCGCTCGATCCGTGAGAACATTGCCTATGGCCGGCCGGATGCGGACAATGCAGCGATCATTCATGCGGCCAAGCTGGCTGAAGCGCATGACTTCATTCCTGACCTGACTGACGGCAAGGAGCGCCATGGCTATGATGCCCATGTGGGCGAGCGCGGGGTCAAACTCTCCGGCGGCCAACGCCAGCGGATCGCGATCGCCCGTGTGATCCTGAAAGATGCACCGATCCTTGTGCTGGATGAAGCAACCTCGGCCCTGGATTCAGAGGCTGAGGCGGCCATTCAGCAGCAGCTAAACCAGCTGATGGACGGGAAAACCGTGATCGCGATAGCCCACCGGCTTTCAACCATCGCGGCCATGGACCGGCTGATCGTGCTCGATCAGGGCAAAATCGTGGAAGAAGGAACGCACCAGTCACTCATTGACCTGAATGGCATTTACGCAGGCCTCTGGGCCAGGCAGTCCGGTGGTTTCCTGATGCTGGATAATGCCGCGTCTACGGCGGCGGAATAATTCCCGCTCGCTGAATCTGAAAAACCTGCTACTCTTTATTTATGCACAGTGATTCTGCGAAAGGCTCCGCGCTTTCAACCGATGATCTTTTGAAAGCCTACACGCTTGGCTATTTCCCCATGTCGGAAGGCCGGAATGATCCGGATGTGTTCTGGGTACTGCCCGAACATCGCGGAGCCATGCCGATACGGGCGTTTCGCATGTCCCGCTCGATCCGGAAAGTTGTCCGCCAGGACCTGTTTGAAGTGCGCACAGATACAAACTTTCGCGGCGTCATGATGGCCTGTGCGGAAACGCATCCCGGTCGTGAAGATACCTGGATCAATGAACGCATCCTCGAAACCTATTGCGAACTGTTCGAGATGGGTTTCGCCCACTCCGTCGAAACCTGGTTGGACGGCCAGATGGTCGGCGGCCTTTATGGTGTCAGCCTCGGCGGCGCCTTTTTCGGCGAAAGCATGTTCTCAAGAGCCACCAATGCCAGCAAGGTTGCCCTTGTGCATCTTGCCGGACGATTGATCGCCGGCGGCTACCGCCTCCTCGACACACAGTTTTATACGGAACATCTCAGCCAGTTCGGCGTCGAGGAAATCCCGAAAATCACTTATCAGAAATGGCTTGATGATGCCCTGAGTTATCGGGGCAATTTTTATGCCCTGCCTCAGAGCACGGATGGTTCGACCATTTTGCAGTCAATCACCCAGACATCATAAACCGGATGCTCCAGCGGATTGAGCGCCGGACTGGAAGCGAACATCCAGCCGGAGAAAAGATGGTCCGTTGCTGGCGTTTCAGCAGTTACGGCATCGAGGTCACTTTCCGGCAGCATGGTGACGTCAATTAGCGGCGCTTCCTCGGCCATGGCTTCAGATGAGGCCTCAACCAGAGCCTCGTTCTCCAGAACCTGTGTTCGCGTATCATCAAGATCATCAATTTCGAGGAAAGCTGTTGTCTCGGGAAACTCTTCCGGCGGTCGCTTGTCGCAGGTGCGTGGCGTGATCGCGAGCTCCCCGAAGCGTGAGGTTTCGTCGATTTCTATCGTTAAATCAGTGTATTTGGCGGTAATCTTGTCCAGCGCCCTTAAGGTGACAGACACCGGGATCAGAGGATTGTCCGACTTCGCGTCATAAAGGCCGCTGCCATATTTAAGGCCCGAAGCGGATAGCGACAGGCGCTCCAGTTCTGTCAATTCAGATGGGTCTTCCACATCTCTCGGATTGACGGAAAACTGCCAGCCGAATGCCTGATCGCCGCGCATGACCGGGCCGGTTGCGACAGGCGCGGTGTTTGTGCGCGCCTGTTGCGGCGCAGGAGCAGACTCTTGCGTCTCCGCCCACCCGGCAGTGTTCTGCTGTGTTGAGAACCCGTCGCCTGTCTGGGCAACTGCCAGAGAGGCCGTTCCTGCAAGGGCCGGCAAAGCGAACAGAAGAAAGGGATGGTGAGACTTCATGCGTTCAGACCTTACGATTCCTCCGGTGACCATGCCTCATAGTCACTGCCAACACCAGTCTTGCCGCCAGCATTCGTGTGATAAAGGCTGCCTTTGGGATGATAGGCCAGTGGTGTGCCGGTCATGTTCGGCAAGTGATCTTTCTCGAATTTCTGACGGATGAGCGGCGCAGTTGTCGGCGGTTCGTCAAATGTATGGTGTAGCCAGCCATGCCAGTCAGACGGCACGCGGCTGGGCTCAGCCACGCCATGATAGGTGACCCAGCGACGGCGACGCCCATCCGGAAAACTCGGCGTACCGGTTTCCTCGAAATAGCGGTTGCCCTGCTCGTCCTGCCCGACTTCCTTCGCGCCCTTGCGAAACAGGGTCCATGATGTACCGAGCGTGGATGTGTCCCACCAGGCGAATAATCTCTTTATCATAATGCCTTGCCTTTACGGCTTTCTAATCCGGAGTTTGGGCCGGAATATGGCCCGCTATGGGCAATGCGTCCAGTTTTAATCAGGCTCACAAGCAGGGCCTTGTTGAAATTCAGCTATTTACTTCTGGCAGAATCATTGTTCGGAAAAGTCTTTTCTATTTCACCGAACACCTGAATAAAACCGACAACATCACCATATATGGTAGACTCTCACAGGCCGCCCACGACATCGCGGCCAGAACATAACGGGCCGGAACATGAAAATAGACCGCTTTTTTACGACACCGGAAACAGGCGCATATGGCGACATGGTCTTCCGTGACGCGTCCAGCGAGCTGTACTCTATCGACGGCAGCGCTTCCTCGCGAATCGATGGCCTGACCGTACCCGAAGACTGGTCGCAGACAGCTGTCGATATTCTGGCGCAGAAATACCTGCGCAAGGCAGGCGTTCCGGCCAAACTGAAACCGGTGGATGAAAAGGGTATTCCCGGTTTTCTCGCGCGGCATGTTGCCAATGAAGACGCACTCACCAAATTGCCGGAAGAAGAGCGCTACACCGGTGAGCGCGATGCCACAGCTGTCTTCGATCGCATGGCGGGTGCCTGGACGTGGTGGGGCTGGAAAGGCGGCTACTTCTCCGGGGAGGAAGATGCGCGCGCCTATTATGATGAAATGCGCTTCATGCTGGCCAACCAGATCGCTGCGCCGAACAGCCCGCAATGGTTCAACACCGGCCTGCACTGGGCCTATGGTATTGACGGCCCGGCTCAGGGCCATTTCTACACGGATCATAAGAGCGGCGAAGTTGCACTTGCCACGACAGCCTATGAACGCCCGCAGCCTCATGCCTGCTTTATCCAGTCTGTTGACGATGACCTGGTCACGGAAGGCGGGATCATGGACCTCTGGCGCCGGGAAGCGAGACTGTTCAAGTTTGGCTCCGGCTCTGGCACAAACTTTTCAAATATACGCGGCGCCGGTGAGCCCCTGTCCGGCGGCGGTGTGTCCTCAGGACTCTTGAGTTTCCTGAAGGTTGGCGATGCGGCTGCCGGGGCGATTAAATCCGGCGGTGTCACGCGCCGGGCCGCCAAGATGGTCATTGTCGATATCGACCATCCGGATGTGGAAGAGTTCATCGACTGGAAGGCGAAAGAAGAACAGAAAGTTGCGGCCCTCGTGGTCGGCTCCCGTCAGGTCCAGAAGCACCTTGATGCCGTGATTGCTGCCACGAAACTGACAGAGCCGGAAGACCCGTTCGACCCGAAGCTAAACGCAGAACTTGCCACATGCATCAAGGCGGCACGGCGTGATGGCGTGCCGGAGACTCTGCTGAAACGCACCATACAGTGGTCGTCACAAGGCTATGCCGATGTAGTGCTGGATACTTTCAGCACGGACTGGGACGGCGAAGGATATCGCTCTGTGTCCGGTCAGAATGCGAACAACTCCATCCGTATCAGCAATGACTTTCTGCAAGCGGTTGAGACAGACAGCGACTGGAACCTGACGCGCCGCACAGATGGCAGTGTCCATAAGTCGCTGCCCGCGCGAGACCTGTGGCGCAAGATCAGTGAAGCAGCGTGGCTCAGCGCTGACCCTGGACTGCAGTTCCACGATACCATCAATGAATGGCACACCTGCCCGGCGGACGGGGAAATCCGTGGCTCGAACCCGTGTTCCGAGTACATGTTCCTCGATAACACGGCCTGCAACCTTGCCTCGCTCAATCTGGTCAAGTTTCTGGGCGAAGACGGTACGTTTGACGCGGCTGGCTTTGAACATGCCTGCCGCCTGTGGACGCTGACGCTGGAAATCTCTGTGATGATGGCCGCTTACCCGAGCCAAGAGATTGCCAGACTGTCGCACGCCTATCGCACACTCGGCCTCGGCTATGCCAATCTCGGCGGATTGCTAATGCGCTGCGGCCTTGGGTACAACTCCGATGAGGGGCGCACTGTCGCCGGTGCCATCAGTGCCCTGATGAGTGCTGCGGCCTATCGCATCTCAGCGGAGATGGCGGCAGACCTTGGCCCCTTCCCGGCCTATACGGATAATGCAGGTGACATGCTGCGGGTGATCCGCAATCACGCGGCTGCGGCCGGTGCTGTCTACAATTTCGAGGGCCTGACCAACAGGCCACAGGTTCTGGCAGAGAGCGAAACCTTCAAGGGGCTATCCCTGACGGCGGCTGATATCTGGCATCAGGCTATCCAGCTCGGCGAGGAACATGGTTATCGCAACGCACAGGTTTCCGTAGTAGCCCCGACGGGCACCATTGGCCTCATCATGGATTGTGACACGACCGGCATTGAACCCGATTTCGCGCTGGTCAAATTCAAGAAGCTCGCTGGCGGCGGCCACCTGAAGATTATCAACCGGGCCGTCCCGCTCGCCTTGAAGAAACTGGGCTACACGGACGGCCAGATTTCTGACATTACCAATTATGCAACGGGTCGTGGCACCTTGCGCGACGCTCCGGGCATCAATCACGATGCCCTGCGCGGCGAAGGGTTTGGCGATATCCAGATTGAAGCCATCGAGAAAAGCTTACGCTCGGCCTTTGATCTCACTTACATCTTCAATGTCCATACACTCGGTGAAGGTTTCATGCGCGGTACGCTTGGCTTCACTGATGAGCAGATGGCACAATCTGGGTATCGCATCTTGCGCGACCTCGGTTTTGACGACGAGGACATCCACAAGGCCAACCTCTATTGCTGTGGCACAATGACCGTTGAGGGCGCACCGCACCTGAAAGAGGAACATCTCGCCGTCTTTGACTGCGCAACCCCGTGCGGGCGTATCGGTACACGCGCCCTGCCCGTCAGTGCGCATATTGATATGATGGCTGCTGCCCAGCCCTTTATTTCGGGCGCGATTTCCAAAACCGTCAATCTGCCGAACCAGGCAACTGTTGATGACTGTTCGCGGGTCTACCGCAATGCCTGGGCCAAGGGCCTCAAGTCGATTGCCCTCTATCGTGACGGCTCAAAACTCTCCCAGCCGCTTTCCAGTGCCCTGCTCGCAGAAAGCGACCTTGAAGAGGAACTGGAAGACGCGCCATCGGCAGAAAAGGCCCGCATCTTTACAGAGCGGGTTGTCGAGCGCGTGATCGAACGCGCGCCAGGCCGCAAGCGCCTGCCGGACCGCCGCAAGGGCTATATCCAGAAAGCCATTGTCGGCGGCCACAAGGTCTATCTGCATACGGGAGAGTTCGATAATGGCGAGCTGGGCGAGATCTTCCTCGACATGCATAAAGAAGGCGCCGCGTTCCGCTCCCTGATGAACAATTTCGCCATCGCCATCTCTCTTGGCCTGCAATATGGCGTGCCGCTGGAAGAATATGTGGACGCCTATCTGTTCACTCGTTTCGAACCTGCTGGTCCCGTGCAGGGCAATGACAAAATCAAGAACGCCAACTCCATTCTCGACTATATCTTCCGGGAACTGGCAATATCCTATCTTGGCCGCGAGGACCTTGCCCATACCGGCGGGCAGGAAAGTTTCGACGAGCTTGGACGTGGTGTGAACGAGGAGAAAGTTCAGGAAGAAGCCTCGCGCCTCATCTCCAAGGGCTTCTCACGCTCTTCGACCATGGACAATCTTGTCGTTTTACGTGGCGGTGAGTTTGACCGCCTGCGCGAGAAATTCGCCCCGGCAAACGAGAGTATTGCAACCGGTACTGACAACAGTGACGGCACATCACAAAACACCCGCCTCGCCTCGCCCTCCACGGGTATACCGGCAGGCAAATTTGTCGCCCCCAAAGGCGAGCGCGAGGAAGCCCTCATCAAGGGCTATGAAGGCGATGCCTGTCCGGATTGCGGACAATTCACGCTGGTCAGGTCCGGCACCTGCCTGAAATGTGAAAGCTGCGGGGCCAGCACCGGCTGTTCGTAAACAGAATACTAACGCCTTCTCCGAAACCTTAACAATTATCACAGCCTGCCCTTAAATTTTTTAGGGCAGGCTTGTCAGGCTGCGCGGGGGGAAAAGAGTGCTGAGGCTGGCACCAGGAGAAGCGTGATGGTTCGTGTTGTAGCGCTGGTCGTAACAGTTTTTCTCGTTCTTTTTACATATCTTTATTCCAATGCGACATATGAGCAGCAACAAAGCCTGCCTGCGCCTGTCAGGGCTGCTGCCAATGATATCCTGCATACTGTTCATGATATAGTCAGCAGCGGTGATGACAATATTGGTGCGCGCTTACGCTATGGCATGAAACGCGTCGGGGAAGAGTTGCAGCTTTCGGGGTCGGGCAAACAAACAGCTGATAATGATGCCTTTGTTGCGGTGGGTAAGGATTTTTCCGGCGACGACTTCACCTCCCGTATGCTTTCGCAGGCAACTTTCACCCGGTCCATACTAAACCGCGCTGACTTTACCCGGGCCTATTTGAGCAAGGCCTCCCTGGATAGTGTGACAGCAACAGGTGCAATGTTCGATCAGGCCATTCTGACAGCTGCCTCAGCACGCGGCGCCGACTTTTCAGGCGCCTCATTCATCGATGGCGACCTGACAGGCCTGATGGCACAAGGCGCCCTGTTCGAAAAAAGCCAAATGACCGTCACACTTTTCTCAGGGGGGCAGTTTACAGGAGCCGTATTTCGCTCAGCAACCATCACACAAAGCTACGGCGACCGTAGCGTCTTTCATAGCGCTGACTTTTCCGGCGCTAAAATTTCGGACACAGACTTCGAAAAAGCCAACTTTGAAAAAGCGAGTTTCGCGGGCACGACCCTCAAGAATGTTGATTTCACTCTGGCACATCTTCGTGACACTGATTTCTCAGGAGCGGATGCGGCCACCGCTACCGGATTGACACAAAACCAGCTTGATCTTGCCTGTGGAGACAGCTCCACAAAGTTACCACAAGGACTTTCTATCAAAAATTGCCTCTGATGCTATCAGCCAAAGCAATTCATGACGTCTTCTGACAACTTTTCCAACAGACGAAGTTCAAACCGGGTCGTTTTGCTCTCAGATATTCGCAGTCCTGTCAGCCTATCAGAGATAATTCTTAACAACCTGGTCCTCTGTTGAGACGTGTGTGTCTGAATGTGACACGCGACTGTCTCCAAACGGATCATGTGGGACACAACGCCCCACAGTGAGACACGTTTTACGGGACAAAAAGGGCATATTTACCCGGTTTTAACGAAAAAACGGCCTGAAAAGTTAATGGCACGCAAATTGAAATCCTCATTGCTCAAACACGTAATGAGGGAATTGAAATGTTCAGTCTGGTTGCCCGCCCTTCGGCTACTCACCCTTCTACAGCGGCTCAAAACCGCAACAAGAAAGCAGAAGTCTCAGGCTTCAAGAAAGTTGCGGCAGCAGCGGCTGCTCTGCTTGTCCTGCAGGGATGCAGCACCAGCGGGTTTGATCAGCATGTCATGCCTGTTAAAGGACCGGACTCTACCATCAGCAAGACTGACTATACGTCTGCCTTGCGTTGTGTTGCAAACCACGCAGCCCAGCAATCCTTCCCTGCTCCACGGATTGCCGTCGGACATATCTCTGATATGACCGGTGCCAACGATGCCTTTAACGGGCGTCGCATCACGCAAGGCGCAACCCTGATGGCAATGACAGCCGTCAGTGACGCCGGTATGCGCCTGGTCGAGCGCTTTGACCTCGGTGTTCTGCAAGTCGAGCTGGATTATGCCAATGCAGGCCTGATCCGTGACTCCGAGCAAACACTGCGCACTGTGCAGCAGGGCCAGCTTCAGGGTGCCGATCTTTATATTGTCGGTGGTATCACCGAGTTTAACCCAAACATTCAGTCAGGTGCGACAGACTTCTTCGTCGGTGGCTCTTCCTCTTCTTCTGGTGCCCTGGCTGTGGGACAAAACTATCAGGTTTTTGATGTCGGCATAGATTTGCGCCTTGTGGACGCACGCTCCAGTGAAGTGCTGGCTGTCCGCTCTTTCAAGAAACAGCTTGTCGGTTACGAGAAGGAAGCAGGCGTATTCGACTTTATCGGCAGTGTTCTGATTGATGTCGGCACAGGTCGCCGGGCACTTGAACCAGTACAGTCTGCGGTTCGCGCAACAATTGACAGAGCCGTATTTGAATTCACGGCTGGCCTTTATAACCTGCCACCACATCAGTGCTTCAGCAAAGTTGAGCGTGCCCTTGATCACGCGTCTCCAAAGCGCGGCACTGATCGCTTTGAGAACTACCATCAGCGTGCAGCTCTCATGAACAGTGCTGCTGCCGTGGAAGCTACCGGCGCCGCTGAGCAGGAAGCTGTCAGAGCAACTCTTGCGAAAAACTTCTCTGTATACAGCGCCGGTGCTGATCGTTACTTCGCCAAGATCGGTTTCTATGAAACTGCTGACCTCGCGATGAGTGTCTGGCAGAGCCATGTGCGCAAATTCCCGCAGCAGCTTGGCAATGCAGAGTTTGAAGTTATCAGAACACCCGTCAGGGACGCCCAACAGGACCTCTATATCCTGCGCATCGGTCCCTTGAACCAGAATTCCGCCTACTCGATCTGTTCGCTCGTCGAAGGCAATTGCAGCTCAATCGGAGCGAACACATCGACTTTAACCCAACCCTATCAGCGTCAGCCAGGCGGATCTCTGGCGCTGCGTCGGTCCGCCCTGACAAGATGACCGGCTATTACTCAACCCAACCAGGTTTCAACCACCGAAAGGAGACCACCATGAAAAAAGCAACTCTCACATCTATCGCCCTGATCAGCGCATCCTGCCTGAGCATGGGTACAGCGCTCGCCAGCTCTGACTCTATCAATGATCTTGATAATGATCAGAACAACTGGGCAAAAGTTCGCGCAACTCTGAACGCAAACCTTGATGCTGTGACTGAAGAAGTTGAACTGACTTCTGCTGCCATCGGCAACAGCTTCGCTGCTGAGCTCGGCGGCCGCACAAACATTGTGAACGACCAGGCTCAGGGTCTGCGCCCGAATGGCCAGGAGTTTTTCAACAACAACGTCACTGCCAATGTGAACCTGCACGCATCTGACACTGTTGGCTCCATTACAGGTACAGCAGCTGCCATCGGCAACTCTGCTTCAATCACAGTTGAAGACCCTGAAGGCGGTGCTTCACAGCTGACACGCGTCACCAACAATCAGGTTGACTACACAGCTGGTGCCCGTGCGCGCATTGATGCCACAATCGCCGGTTCTGACGAAACTGTTGAGCTGACATCAGCTGCCATCAACAACAGCTTCTCTGCTGATGTGACTGGCAATGCCCGCATCATCAACCGTCAGTTTGGCGTTCGCAATAACGACGCGTTCGCAACAACAAATCTGACTGCGTCAGACACTGTTGGCGCCATCGCCGGCACAACAGCTGCCATTGGCAACTCTGCTGCGATCTCTTTTGATAACGACCTGAACCCTGGGACTTCCGGTTCAAGCCTGATCAATAACAACCAGTTCGTACGTGGACAAAGCCAGATTGCAGCACACCTCAACGTGAACGGCACAAACCTGAGCGGTCCTGATGGCGTTGCCATCGAAACAACGGCTGCAGCTATTGCCAACTCTTTCTCGGTTGAAGGTGAAGGCAGCCTGGTTTCAAACAACTTGCAGCGCTTCAACGGTGATGCTCGTGCTGTTGCCAACCTTACGCTGGATGACATCACAGGTGATGTGACGCACACATCTGCTGCGATCGCAAACTCTGCGTCTTATGACATCGAGAATGCAGACCACGTCACAATCAACAACCGTCAGTGGGCGAGCTATGATCCAACTGCGATCACAAACGCTACTTTCGGCGAAATCGACGGTGACGTAAGCCTGACAAGTGCAGCCATCACAAACACCCTGTCTGTTTCAACACTGCCATCAACAGCAGTGCTGGACGTCAACACACAACAGTATAACGGTGCCCTGACACAGGCTGTCGTCAATGCTGACATCGGTGACGTTACAGGCAATGTATCCATGACAGCTGCCGCTATCGGCAACTCAGTCAACATTGTAAACCTGCCTAACTAATCCGGCAGTTTTCAACTCCCAGCCAGGCGCATCAGCGCCTGGCCATCTGTCGAAAGGGTAAAAAAATGCGCACACTATCACTTTTTCTGGCTGGCACAGCGGCTTCCATGGCACTCTCAACAGGCACCGCAAGCGCTCTGCAGCAAGGCGGTGACAGTCTATTGACACCTTATGGTCAGGACCGCAGTGCTTATGCCCAGCCTTACCAGACTAACAAACGTGACCCACAAGGCACACGCATTATCGTCAATGGACGGATTATTGATGCAGGTGATGCTTCAGGGCCAGCGCCCGGTGGTCTGGCAACCAGCTACCGCGCTGGCGTCGGTTCCGGGGGAGGATCAACCCTGAGAAGCACTACCTTGAATGCTGTGAGTATCGGCAACAGCGTTGAACTCAACGGAATCAACAATTCTGTTATCAATATCAATCAACGCAACTTCGGTAACCAGATGTCTGTGGTCAACGCCCGGTAGATCTATTCAACGAAATCGTATGTGCCACCTTTTTCCAGTGCACGCTGATAAGTTGGTCGCGAATGAATACGATCCAGAAACTCACTGATGTTCGGGTAGGTCCTGCCCAAGCCCGCCCGGACAGCAGCTGCTTCAAGCGGGAAGCTCATCATAATATCCGCACCGCTCATTTCATCCCCGGCAAACCAGCCCGTCTCGGATAATGCTTCTTCCCAGTGCTTCATATTGCGCTGAACATTCGGATCAACATAACTTTCAAGAACCTTGTTCGCGATCATATGCGCGACCTGCTTCACGATTGGCGGCAGCTTCTGCTCTTTGATACGGGTAAAGATCAGTTTCATGACCAGTTGTGCTGCCGCAGTGCCCTCGGCATGATGGAGCCAGTAACGATAATCGAGCCGATCCTGCGCATCTCCGACAGGCAATAACTTCCCCTCACCATAAGTTTCAATCAAATATTCAACGATTGCACCGCTTTCCGCGACAACCAGACCGTCATCTGTAATGACCGGTGACTTCCCAAGCGGATGAATATCAATCAACTCTTTTGGCGCAAGTGACGTCTGTTTGTCTCTCTCATAATGTTTGATCTCGTATGGAACACCGAGTTCCTCCAGCAGCCAGAGGATACGTTGTGAGCGAGAATTCTCGAGGTGGTGCACAGTCAGCATCAGGGTACCCTTTTTCCATTCAGGTGCCATGAGTCGATATGGCAAACCTATCGAAGACATGAATTAGGGCGATCATGACCAATGACCAAGGATGGACCAAAATTATTGCTCTACAGCAAAGCGGCTTCATTCAGGCGCCATAGGTTTCCTTAAGGTAGCGCCGGATGTTCATGGCACCCGTCCGGGTCTCATTGGCGTTGGGATCAATCAGTTGCGGCATACCGCCCCCGGCCAAAGGGGCGGGTTGCCAAAGATATTCGATCTCCATTTCACACAGGAGTTCTTTGACAATGCGCGTGCTGGGAGAGCGTTCAGACCCGTACAGCTCCAGCGCTTTACCGGGCGCGAGTGATTTGCGTGTGAACGTGCCTCCCATCAGGCGCATGAGAACCGCAAATTGCGACAGGATCTGACCGATCGGTCCCAGCCAGTGCACCACCGGGCGTCCCCGCTTTCCGTATGTTGCTCGCAGATAACGCGCAATGTCAGCGCTTTCATACATTTGCGTATCCGTATTGGGGTCAATCAGATACGGAAACTGGGCTTTGCCACCAATCTCTTTCAATGCTGGCCTGAAGCGCTGCCCCCCTTTCGGGCATGGGCGCATCAGCACTGTCACCCCTGTTTCCGAAACTGCTTCACGGGCGATGCGGCAAAAAGGGCAACCTTCAAACTCATAGATAATCAGCGGTTTGTCCGTCAGCACACGGTCCGGTGCACTGCCCGCGCCCAGGCGCAACACAGATGCTGCACAGGATAATAACCAGTTGAAGGGATATAAAATTGACATCACGACAGCCCCAAAAGTCTTGTGCACCTTACTATCAGCTTTTGCGCCCTTTGGCAGCACCTCTGGCAATACCCCGGCACTTCTGGTTACGCGATGGTTGACATCCCGCATCACTGAGATTAAGTGTACTTTATAAATTAAAGTTATTGTCGTTCATCACTGCTTGAGGAGGCGCTTGAAGTGGCAGGAAGCAGCAACATACCCATTGAGGTCGCAGGCGCAGCCAAAAGATACGGCAAGGTCCAGGCCCTCGCCGGGATTGATCTTGCCATCCCCTCCGGCGGCATCACGGCCATTCTGGGCCCGAATGGCGCAGGCAAGACAACACTCATCAATATCCTTTTGGGCCATGTTGCCCCAAGCCAGGGCAAAGCGCTGGTCTTTGGCGGCAAGCCGGGGCGCATGGCCGCTCGCAAGCGTATCGGGGCCATGTTGCAGGATACGGAGCTACCAGAGAACCTCACCGTCAAAGAGCATCTGGCTTTATTCTCCGCCTACTATCCAGACCCGCGCCCTGTGGAAGAGTCTCTGGCCCTTGGCGGACTGGAAGACCTGGCCGGGCGAAAATACAACAACCTGTCCGGTGGCCAGAAACGGCGCGTTCAATTCGCCGCCGCTGTTGCTGGCCGCCCGGAGCTTGTCTTTCTGGATGAGCCGACAACTGGCCTTGATCTCGAGGCGCGCCAGACACTGTGGCAGGTGGTGCAGGGCCTTGCCGAAGAAGGCGTCACCATCATCCTGACCACGCACTACCTGGAAGAGGCAGACCGGCTGGCTGACCGGATCGTGGTCATCGACAGAGGCACCATGGTTGCAGACGGTGCCACGGCGGAAATCCGGACACGTGTCGGTGGCAAGAAAGTCCGCTGCCTGACCACCCTCGCCGCCGAACAGGTGGAAAACCTGCCGGAGGTCCGCTCGGCCTTACGCACCGGACGCTATCTCGATATTCTTACCTCTGATGAAGTTGCGACCTTGCGCAGCCTTCTGGCACAGGACGATACAATCAGTGATGTGAGTGTTGCCGGAACAGGTCTGGAAGATGCCTTCCGTGCCCTCACCGGAAAGACAGAAACAGGAGATTTGTCATGAGCCTGCTCACCGCCCTCTCCCGCGAATGTGCCGCAGAAACATTGAAACTCCTGCGCGCACCTGAATTCCTGATCCCGACCCTCGCTTTCCCGGTGCTGTTCTACTCTATCTTCGGCGTCATGATGGGGCGCGGTGGCTCACAGGCTGCTTATCTTCTGGCCACATTCGGTGTCTTTGCCGTTATGGGCCCCGCCATGTTCGGCTTTGGTGTTGGTGTTGCCATGGAGAAGGATCGCGGCTGGCTTGACCTGAAGCGCGTCGCCCCCATGCCGGTTTGGGTGTATCTCATCTCCAAACTGTTCGGGGCCCTGATATTCTCTGCCTTCACGCTGGCAATCCTGTATGCCGTCGGCGGCTGGCTTGGTGGCGTGGAATTATCCCGCCCTATCTGGGGGCAACTCGTATTGTTGCATCTGATGGTTACCTTGCCCTTCGCCCTGCTTGGGCTAACCATCGGCTTTCTTGTGAAAGGCAATGGCGCTGTTGCCATCACCAACCTCATCTTTCTCGGTCTTGCCTTGCTGGGTGGCTTGTGGATGCCTACCACCATGTTCCCTGGCTGGTTCCAGACCATTGGCAGTTACACCCCCTCTTATCATGCCGGGCAAAGTGCTCTCGCTCTGGTCGGCATGGGGGACGGTGCAGGCGGACATTTGTCTGTTCTCGGAATCTACACAGCCATTTTTGCTATCCTGGCGCTTGTCGCCTGGGGCCTGCAGAAACGCTGATTCTTGCTTGAAGGAACTTTCACGATGCTGAATAAAACCGCTCCGCTCTTTCTAATCGCTGCCGTCACCCTGCTGCTAATCCTGGTGATGATACTGCCGACGCCTTGAGCCCGAGTTCATGGGCTCCGTGACCGGGAAGCGTTACGACGCTTTTCCTGTGCGGCAATCAGCGCTAAACCTGCCTCACGACATTTTAAGAGGCTGACATGGGCATCAACACACCCTCAGAACACGGCGCCGACTTGCAGATCGGGGCGACAGACAAAGGCATGGTACGGCTATATGTCTTTTCAGAGTCACTGGACCTGCCGCTTGATTTCGATCCTGAAGATGCCGAGGCAATCGCAGAAGAACTCATCGCGGCTGCCAAAGCCGCCCGGCAGGTGACGGGGTGAGCCTACCAGCCGCCACCGCCGCCACCTCCTCCTCCGCCACCGGAGAATCCGCCGCCGCCTGATCCGGACGAAGACGAACTTTGTGGCATGGAAGCGGTTACGCCGGAGGATAATCCCGCCACCAGTGCCTTGTTCATAGATGTAAGGGACTGGCGCCCACCGCTATTATGAAAACTGCCCCAATGCGGCGCATAGTTTTCTGCTTCCTGCGGGATCAGCTTTTCAAAGTGCTCTGTCCACGGCTTTTCAAGGTCAAGGGCCACCGCGTAAGGCAGAAAGCGCTCATACCGCTCTTTGGTCATGGCAGGCGGCGCATCACTGCCCACTTGCGCGCTATTCAACTGTAACTGCTCGGCTGTTTCCAGATAAAGCCGGAAGCCCTCTATCTCGGTACGGATGTCCTGCCCTTTGCGTGTCGGTGCCGGGATGACATACATGAACCAGATGTTGAGCGCGGCAAGCGCCAACACAGCTAACGTGTGCCAGATCGTCCAGGTTGCCACAAAGATCAGCGCCACCAGCACAACGCCAAGGCTCAGCCCCACCGCCAGCAGGATATGCAGGATATTCCAGCGGAAGTAGTCCTTGCCATATCGCGTCGCGACCTGCTTGGCGAACTCAGTATAGGCAGATGTGAAAGTCGGATCATACTTGCTGCCGAGCGAGAACGTGCTGCGCGCGGCAAAAAGCGACTTCAAAAACGCCTTGCTTTCTTCTGCCAGTTCCCAGTTTTCACTGTCAGATTGTTGAAGGGTCACATTGGTCTTTTTGTCCGATAACGCATCAAGTTTCACCACACCCCTGATGCCGGCATGGAGCAAGGTCGCGATTAGCGCATTATGCCCGCTGATCGCACGATACCAGATGTGATGCACCGCCGCCGGAGAATATCCCCCTGGCGGTTCATAACGCGGGAAGACCGGCCCCTTTGCCGGGTCACGCCCCACCTTGTTGAACTGTGCATTGAATAACCCGAACAACCCGATGGTCGAAGCAATCAGGATTGCCAGCGCGCCATTGCGCTGCCACCAGCGATTGATCTGTTCCTCTCGTGTCGGTGGCTCAATGACACCCTTTGCCAGATCAAGGGAAATGCTCAGGCCTTCGCGCCGCGCAAGCGCCCCTGTCACCTCGAAAGTATGAGCGTTACCATCCGCGCGATAGCGGTAGTTTTGCGCAGTAGAGCCAAAAGCGCCCGTATATGCACTCTGCTCCAGAACCTGTGCCCCTGCAGGCAGAAAAACGGTTGCGCTGGCGGTTTCAATCGGGAAATCCCAATAAGTGCCTGTCGCGTTCCAGTATAATTCGTCCGCATCATCCCTGTATCGTATCTGATTGGCGACGCGATATTCGATCAGATAAGTATACTGACCGTTTGGCAGGAAATAATCTGCCCGGCCAATTCGGATACGGTAGGCATTGCCCTCCGAACTGGTCTGGTACGTTTCCGGTTGCTCATCCCGCAAGACCTCGAGAATGTCATACTCAAACGGCAATCGCATCCGGTCATCATCGAAATAGCGCGGCAGGTCCCGGAAGATACCACGCCTGATCTTGTTACCTTGTGCGGTGACCGTGATCTCCTCCGTAACAATAATGTCTCCGCTCGCTTCAACCTCAATCGTCACATCAAAATTATTGATACGTTCTTGTGCCAATGCCGCGCCGGTAAAAACACAGAAAAAGGCCGACAGCGCGAAACTGATACTCAATATGAAACGTGACCTGATACTGAACATGCTCATCTCCCCAGGCGAACTTCCGGCACAATCTTTTCCGCGGTCGTAATCTCGAAGTAACCGGCAATCGTGAACCCGAACATGCCCGCCAGAATGTTGTTCGGCACACTCTCAACAGCGGTATTAAGCTCCCGCACAGCGCCGTTATAAAACCGGCGCGCCATTTCAATTTTTTCTTCCGTGTCAGCCAGTTCCTGCTGAAGCTTCAGGAAGTTGTCACTGGCTTTGAGGTCAGGATAATCTTCTGCCACCGCAATCAGACGCGCCACCGGGCGTGACAGCGCTGTCTCCGCCGCACCGCGCAAGGCCTGGTCATCGCCTGCGGCCATGGCATCAGCCCGCTTATGCGCGATACGTTCGAACAATTCCTGTTCATGGGCCGCATAGCCTTGCACGCTCGCTACCAGTTGCGGCACCAGATTGGCGCGTCGTTTCAGCTGCACATCAATGTCAGCCCAGCCATTTTCCACCATCGACCGGCGCTGAACCAGCCGATTGTAAATCGCGACGCCCAAACCTGCCAGCGCGACAAGAAGTATGAGCAAAACAATCATTATGTTCATCGACCACTCCTGATTGGTGCGAAAAAAGATAATGCCACAAATAACTTAAAAGGAAATTCTGATTGAACTTAAGGCCGTTTCACACGTCATCTTTTCCGAGATGCTCGTTAGCGACTGTCACGTTTATGACTTAAAGTCGCTTTAGGGCTGCCCATATGCTAGCCTGAACTACTTGCCCGAGGAGATTTTTGTCATGCGTTTCATTCTAAAGGTCTTTGTTGGCCTCATAGCTGTCTTGGCTGCCGTTATTGTCGGCCTCAATTTCTGGATTGCTGGCGGCGATCACAAGGCCCGGATTGAAGAACAGGCCTCAAAGGCACTCGGGCGAACGGTCACACTGGAAGACGTGACAGACAGCCGCATTTTCCCAAATCCGAGTTTTGGCCTGAAAGGCCTCGTCATCGCCAACGCTGAGGGCATGACAGACCCTTATTTCGCCTCAGTCGGGGAAGCCCGCATCAAGGTGAAACTGATGCCGCTCATTACGTCCGGCGGAAACAACATCCAGATTGATGGTTTTCTGCTGACAGCCCCACAAGTTAATCTCGAAAAACGTGCTGATGGCGAAGTGAACTGGCTTCTGGGGGCCAATGACGGCGCGTCTGAAGCCGCTGAAGAAGGATCAGGTGGCGGCGGTGGCACCAGCGCGCGAGACTTCAATCTCGGCACTGTCCAACTGACTGATGGCAAGGTCACCTATCGCGATGGTGGCTCGGATCAGGTCTTCATCGCTGATGATGCTGACATCACCATGACCCTGACAAGCCTCGCCAAGCCGCTTGAGGTTGATGGCACCATGTTCTTTCAGGGTGAGCCGGCCTCGCTTGACGTGACCGTGACGACACCAAAAGCGCTGATGGACAATACAGCCGCCAGCATCGATCTCAATTTCAGTGTTAGTGACAACTCGGTCGATACGGTTATCAATCTTCAGGGCGGCGATCTGGCTTATGACGGCAATCTGGATATCGACGCCCCTTCCCTGAAAAGCCTGCTGGCAACACTCGGCATGGACCTGCCGGTTGAAAATGGCTTCAACCGCCTGAACATTTCGGGCGATGTCTCCGGCACGGGCACGCAGATGAGTTTTACCAATGCGGCCATTACCTTTGACGAAATCAGCAACGACGCCAGCGGCACGACGAATATCTCTTTTGACTGGGGCGGTGCGCGCCCGAAAGTCAGTGGTCAGATAGACCTCACGGCTCTGGACCTGCGCCCTTACCTGCCGGAGCCAAGCGAGGAGGTCAGAGCCGCCAAGGCAGACAAGAATGCAGACTTCCCGGCCTGGCCACAGGATCAGATCGACTTCTCGCCCCTGCGCGCTGTCGATGTGGACCTTGATGCAACAACGGATGCCATCTACCTGCATGGCATGAGCTTTGGTGCCAGTGGTCTTGATTTCAATATCACCAATGGCGTCCTCACCGCCGTTCTGACGGAGCTGAACCTTTATGACGGCGGCGGGCGCGGCACACTCTATGTCAATTCCCGCCAGAATTTCCCGACAGTGGAGTTACGCAATATCAGCCTGACAGGCATGAATGCCCAGACCTTCGCAACAGAAGTTCTTGGCCTGACGCGGCTCAGCGGTGTTGGTGGCCTGGAAGCAAACCTTGCAGCGCGTGGCACCAGCGTGGCCGACTTCATGCGCACCCTGAGCGGCTCAGGCAGTTTCGTGATTGATCGCGGTGCCGTCGAAGGTGTTGATATCGGCAAGATCGTACAGTCCGCCAGCGCCCTGCTTGATGGTTTTCAGGGCGGCAGTTTTGATGTTGCCGCTCTGGGTACGGCCATTGCTGCGGCACAAGGCCCGGCATCGGAGACACAGTTCACCAACCTCAATTCCAGCTTCACGGCGAATAACGGTATTGTTCAGGCACAGAACATTCTCATGCAGGGGCCCTTCTTCATGATTGAAGGCAACGGGACGGTAAACCTGCCGGAGCAAAGCATGGCCATGCAGTTCGTACCGACAGTCTACCAGACGCTAGAAGCTGTCTCTGGGCGTAAGCTGAATATCCCCTTGCAGGTCAACGGCACATTCAACCAGCCAAAAGTCGGCTTCGATACGCAAGGGTTGGTGCGCGGTGTCGTCGAAAACCGTCTGCGCGGCATACTCGGAGATGCGACGGGCACTCAGTTGAACAGTGAGCAGAGTATTGAGGATAATCTGCGTGGTCTCGCAACAGGTGCCGTCTCTGACCGTCTTGGCCTCGGTAGCAATGCTGATACGGAAGAAGGCGAAGAAGAGACCTCACCAGAAGAAGAGATCGCCGGCGCGCTTATCAACGGCTTGTTTGGCAGCCGCAAAAAGGAAGAAGATTAGGGCTAGAGTTACACTGTCTTCGACTGGCCATATCGCTGCTCAGAATTAGAGCATCAGGCGACGTGACTGGGTCAGCTATACTATCCTTCGACACAGCCTGACTGCTCACGCAGCCATGCTGGCTCAGGATTAGGGAGCCGTTGGTATTGCTCATTAAATGCCTCATTCTGAGCCGCCACAGACCTCATCTATGGCGTTTCGAAGAACGTGGCATTTTGAGCCAGTCTTAACGCCCGACGCTCTAAATAGCCTCGACAAAACAAAATCCGGCAATAAAAAATCCTCACTCTGAGCATGTCGAAGAGTGAGGATTTTAAGTCATAAAATTTCAGCCAGGTCAGCTCACTTGCCCTTGCGACGCAGGAACGGAAAGCCGGACTTTTTCTTGTCGGGTTCAACCTCTGTCACAGCAGCGCTTGCTGACGTGGTTGTGCCCCCACCTTCACGCAAGTCGGGCAACACATAATCCTTGAACATCTCGCGCAATTTGGTCTTCAGCACCTTGCCGGTCGCCCCAAGCGGAATTTCATCGACCACCTGAATATCATCCGGCCACGAAATTTTCGACAACTGGTCCTTGACGAATTGCAGGATCTGTTGCGGGTCAGCATCAGCGCCCGGCACCAACTCCACAATCAGCAATGGCCGCTCATCCCATTTCGGATGCGGCATACCGATGACCGCTGCCTGCGCCACCGCTTCATGCGACAGGGCGGCGTTCTCAATATCAATTGTGGAAATCCACTCCCCGCCCGACTTGATCACGTCCTTGGCCCGGTCCGTAATCAGCAGCATGCCGGTTTCATCAATGGTTGCCACATCGCCAGTATCGAACCAGCCATCCGGCGTCAGAATATCCTTGTCGTGGTTGTAATAGGCTTTCAGCACGGATGGACCGCGCACCTGCAGGTGGCCTGATTCACTGCCGTCATGTGGCAGAATCTTGCCCTCATCGGAAACAATCCGCATATCAACATAAGGCAGCGCCTTGCCCTGCTTCAACTGATACGGGATTCGCTCATCAATGGGCTGGTCGTAGAACCCGACCGGCTCGAAGTTGGTTGTCCCGGTCGGAGACATTTCTGTCATGCCCCAACCCTGACGACAGCGCACACCGTGTTTGTCGTATCCACGGATAATTTTCTCCGGCAGGGCCGAGCCACCAATGAGTGAGTATTTCAGTGAGCTGAATGTCTTGCCTTCACCCTCAATGTAATTCAGCAAATTCAGCCAAACCGTCGGCACACCAAGGGCATAGGTCACCTTCTCCGCTTCCATCAGTTCATACAAACTGGCGCCATCAAGGCCCGGCCCGGGGAAGACCAGCTTCATACCGCCCATCAGTGCCGAGTAAGGTACATTCCAGGCATTCACATGAAACATTGGCACAACCGGCAGAACAACATCGGAGAGTTCTGCACCGAACGAGGTCGGTAGCGACGTGACCATCGCCTGAATAACTGTTGAACGATGCGAATACAGAACACCTTTTGGCTTGCCTGTTGTACCGGACGTATAGCACATGGCGCTGGCAGTATTTTCATCAAAATCCGGCCAGTCAAATGCTTCGGGCTTGCCGGCAATCATCTCTTCATAGGCTTCAGCCTTGATTTTGGATTTCGGGTTGTTGGCTGCATCAGTCAGCACAATATATTTTTTCACTGTCTTCAGGCCTGGCGCCAAAGCCTCAACCAGCGGCTGGAATGTCGTATCGTAGAACAGCACGCTGTCGCCCGCATGATTTATGACATAATTTGCGTTCTCGGGCCCAAGGCGTGGATTGATCGTATGGCAGATCGCCCCGATGCAGCTGATGGCGTAATAGAGTTCGAGCTGGCGATGCGTGTTCCAGCCCATAACAGCGACGCGGTCACCTTTCTTCACACCCATATCCTGAAGGGCATGCGCCGCCTGACACATCCGTTTGTAACTATCGGCATAGGTGTAGCGATGGATACCGCCTTCCACGAGGCGTGTGACGACTTCCTGCTCCGGAAACGTCCTCAACGCGTGTTGCATGATGCCCTTGATCAAGAGCGGGTAGTCCATCATCAGACCCTGCATACGAATACTCCCTTATGATACTTCTTGTGTTCTCTGCCACCATTGACAGCTTTTGCCGGATATTGTCCCGGAAAACTGCCCGCTTCAAGCAGAAAAGGCTAATGAATTCTGCGATATAGAGAGAACGCTTGCGCACCCGCCCCTGCTTTCATCAATCCCGCTTCATAAATAGGGGCAAAACCAACTGCAGCACAGGTTAACGGCGCTTAACTTGCGGAAATTGCTGGATTCTTTCTATATCTTAACACATTCGGGGCTAAGCCCCCGCGAGGGAACACAAAGGGAGTTTGTTCATGAAAAATCTATTGCTGTGCGGCGCTGCTGCACTCGCGCTCGTTGCTTGTGGCGCACAGGATACCGGCACATCATCCTACGAGCAGGATCAATCCGCGGAAGCGGCACCACAGGCGGTTGCAGCGCCGGCAAGTGCCGAACTCGGCGACTGGGGCATTGAGCTCTCGGACATGAAAATGGAAGTATCGCCGGGCGATGATTTCTTCCGCCATGTAAATGGCAAGTGGCTTGATACTTTTGAAATCCCGGCTGAATTCTCAAACTATGGTTCATTTACCGTGCTTTTCGAGCGTTCTGAAGCACGGGTAAAGCAAATCATCGAAGACTCTGCTGCAGCCAACGCAGAGGCTGGCACCGTCAAACAGAAAATCGGCGACTTCTATGCCAGTTTCCTCGACACGGACGCCATCAACGCCAAGGGCCTCTCTGTTGTTGAAGCAGATTTTGCCGCCATTGACGCCTTGGAGACCCATGAAGATGTGGCCCGAGCTTTTGCCAATGTAGAGCTTGGCGTTAGCGCCCCCTTCTCTGCTTTCGTCAATGTCGATTCCAAGCAGCCAGACCGCTACATCACCTATATCGGGCAATCCGGCCTTGGCCTGCCCAACAAGAACTATTATTTTGATGATAATTTCGCAGACAAACGCGCAGCCTATCAGGTCTTCCTCTCAGACCTGATGGCCCTTGCCGGTGAAGAGAACACGGAAGCAAGAGCCGCCGCTGTCTACGCCCTGGAAGAAGCGATTGCCAATGTCCACTGGGAGCCGGCCAAACGCCGTAATCGGGATCTGACATATAATCTCTATACGATTGATGAGTTACAGGAATATGCGCCGGCGTTCCCATGGAATATCATGATGGAACAGGTCGGCCTCGGCGATCAGACAGAGTTTGTCTTGCGTGAGAACGATGCGGTGCAAGGCGCGGGCGAGATATTCCGCAGCACGCCCGTTGATGTCTGGAAAGACTACTTCAAGGTTCATTATCTCTTCAACAATGCGTCAGTGTTGCCGTCCGAAATTGACGACCGCACCTTCGCCTTTTTCGGCAAGGAATTGCGCGGCGTGCCCGAACAGCGTGAGCGCTGGAAGCGTGGTGTTGCCGCTGTCAACGGCACACTGGGCGAAGCTGTTGGCCAGGTTTATGTGGCTGAATACTTCCCGCCTGAGTCCAAGGCCAAGATGGAAGAATTGGTCGATAATCTGAAGAAGGCCTTCCGTATCCGTCTGGAAAATCTTGAATGGATGAGTGAGGAAACCAAGCTGGAGGCTTATGACAAGCTGGAAGCCTTCAACACCAAGATTGGCTATCCGGACAAGTGGACCGACTATTCCGATCTGGAAGTTGTGGCCGGGGATGCTTTCGGCAACAGCAAGCGCGCCTCTGTCTGGGGCTGGCAGGACATGATCTCCAAGCTGGGTGGCCCGATCGACAAGACCGAGTGGTTCATGAACCCGCAGACGGTCAACGCATATTACAATCCGCCGATGAACGAGATCGTGTTCCCGGCGGCCATCCTGCAGGCACCGTTCTTTGATCCCAATGCGGATGACGCGGTGAACTATGGCGGCATCGGTGCCGTTATCGGCCACGAGATCGGCCACGGCTTTGATGACCAGGGCCGCAAGTCCGATGGCACAGGCATGTTGCGTGACTGGTGGACAGGAGAAGATGCTGCACGCTTCCAGGAGCGCGCCGACAAGCTGGGTGCCCAATATGCGCAGTTCTCACCGATTGAGGGCATGTTCGTGAACCCCATCCTGACCATGGGTGAAAACATCGGGGACCTTGGCGGCGTGACCATGGCTTATGATGCCTATCGCCTGTCTCTGGGAGACGAAGAAGCCCCTGTCCTTGACGGCTATACGGGAGACCAGCGGTTCTTCATGGCCTGGGCGCAGGTCTGGAAGCGTAAATACCGTGAAGACGAGCTACGCAACCGTTTGTCTACGGACTCCCACTCTCCATCAGAATATCGCACAAATGGCGTCGTTCGTAATATGGATGCTTGGTATGAAGCCTTCGAGGTAGGTCCTGAAGACGAGCTTTACCTTGCGCCTGAAGACAGGGTTCAAATCTGGTAACCTGAAATCGCTCTCAGAAATCAAGCCGCTGCTTTTGGGCAGCGGCTTTTTTTTTGATCAGAAATGATCCCGAAGCCAGATGGCAGCCTTGCGTAAAGGGTTGCTGCTATTGAGGCCCGCGAGATGTGGGATATTCGCATCGCGGAACTTATTGAAAGCCGGGAAAAGTGATGGCCTGCTTTGACGCTCTGCAGACACATGACGGATCATTCCGGCACAAACCGAAAATGGCGTACCGCTGACAGCCTCTGGCGCACCAAACAAATTGAGTGGCCGCCCGATCCGGACATGCCCGCCATGCATTGCCTCAACCAGCTCCGACAATCCCTGTAGCTGACTGCCGCCCCCGGTCAGGACAATCCGGTTGAACTGCTCGGGAGACAAACCTGCCTCTCTGATCTTGCGGGAGACAAGCTGCAGGATTTCTTCCATACGTGGGCCGATAATCTCGGCAAGTTCTGCCACGGAGAGCTGCTTGCCAGTGCCATCCGAAGCAAGCGCAACCTGCCGCGCCTCATCCCCCGGCGCACAAAAACTGGTCCCGAACAGGGTTTTGGCCCGCTCCGCAGACTGCAGGTCAAAGGCACAAACCTTGGCAATATCTCGAGTGATGTGATCACTGCCCAGAGCCACCGCGCCAGCCATGACTAGCGCCTGATCATTATACAAGGTGAAGCCGGTCAGATTGGCACCAATGTCAAGACAAATCGCGCCGAGGGACTTTTCCTCCTCCTGCAACACAGCCAGTGAGGCAGCATACGGTGCTGCGATATAGCCTTTGGGCTTGATATGGCAATGCTCGAGGCAATTCTCGAGATTTGTGATGGCCGTCTTGCAGGCCGAAATCCCCAGCATGTAACTGGTCATCATCTTGCCAGTCAGGCCAAGCGGGTTTTGGATACCCTCATGCCCGTCAATCGCATAGGAAGACTGCCAGACATGCAGGGAACGCAGCTTCTCGCTTTCCGTCAGCTTCCTGCCCTGCCGGTAGCAATCCTGCAGGTCTTCAGTTGTCACAGGATGATCTGCCAGCGGCAGATCGACAGCGATCCGCCTGCTGACAAGATGCCTGCCGGATACAGCCGCGTACCAGGCTGCCGGTTCGCGGCCAGCCATTTTCTGTGCCTTGGCCACAGCATCCTTGATCGCCGAAACGGCTGCCTGTCCGGTCAATCCTGTTGTCGTAGGGCCGGAAACACCCTGATGGCCGACACCAATAATCTCGGCGTCCTGTCCATCAACCGCGCCGTCTACAAGCTCGGCAATAAAGCAGGTTATTTTCGAAGCGCCAATATCAAGCACACCAATCGTGGAATGCTCTAGTGCCGCAGACCTTCTGGAGGAAGGAAGTGATCCGTCTTTCATGATGTCGTCCGTCTCAGGATTTAGGGTCGTAATAGACCGTG
>JALEGJ010000147.1 GCA_022763115.1 Aquisalinus sp. | reverse complement strand
GCGCGAGCAGATAAACGATATTCATCAAGCTGGAGAGGATCAGCACCCCGATCAACATCAGGTGACCGGCATCAACTGAACTGAGCATCAGGAAGAATTTCGGCCATGAACCTGCCATAGGTGGCAGGCCAATGATGGAGCAGGCCCCGATGATGTAAACCGTCCAGGTAACAGGCATCTGCCAGCCGGTGCCGCGCATATCGGAGATAAGCGATTTGTGTAAGGACACATAAATTGCTCCGGCGCACATAAAGAGGGTCATCTTGCCAACCGCATGGGCCGCGATTTGCGTCGCCCCGCCCATGACCCCCATGGAAGTCGCCAGCATCGCACCCAACGTGACGTATGAAAGCTGGCCAACAGTTGAATAGGCGAGGCGCGCTTTCAGATTATCCTGTGTCATGGCGATGGCCGAGGCGGCCAGTATGGAGAACGCCGCCAGCCACATCACCACATCCGAGGCGGACCCGGCGCTGAGGAAATCTATGCCGAAAATATAGACAGCTACTTTCAGCACACCGAAGACACCAGCTTTCACCACGGCCACCGCATGGAGGAACGCCGAGACCGGTGTTGGCGCGACCATGGCATTGGGCAACCACGGGTGGATCGGCATCAATGCCGCCTTGCCGATACCAAACGCAAACAACAGCAACAAGACCATAACGACACCGGAATTGGCATCCAGCCGCTCGGCCAGAATGCCGCCAAGCGAAAACTCGGTCGTGCCGGTTAGCACCCAGGTCAAGATGATCGCTGGCAGGAGCAGGCCGATCGAGGTGCCCAGCAGAATGCCCAGATAGATCGAGCCGCCTTTGCGTGCTGCTGCATTCTCCTTATGCGTCACCAACGGGAACGTGGAGAGGGTCAGAATTTCGTAGAACAGGAAGAAGGTCAGCAGGTTTGCGGCATACGCGATGCCCAGTGCGGCCATGATGGCGATGGCGAAGCACATATAAAAGCGGGTCTGGCTCTTTTCATTCGTGCCCCGCATATAGCCGATGGAATACAGTGAATTGATGATCCAGAGGCCAGACGCGATGAGCCCGAACATGGCGCCCAACGGCTCCACCTGGAAAGAGAGTTTCAGCCCCGGCATGATCTCCAGAAACTCGAAACCGGGCTGCGCGCCCTGCCCCACGGCAGCAAAGATCGTCAACGCCATGTAGAAGGTGATGACACCGGTTATCAGGGTGACCCCTTCACGGATATTCGGGTGACGATCGGCCAGCATGATGCCGAGAAAGCCGAAGACCGGCACGATCAGCGCGAGATAGACGGCCATATTGTGAGACACGAGAGAGAACATCAGTATGCCCCTCCGCAACCGGCAGATGTGCAGATCAAGGATTCTGCAGCCTGATGGGCCACATCAACCGTAAGATCGGTGTGGAAGAAGAAATAGAAATTGGCGATGACCATCAACCAGAGGGCAGCACGCATCGTGTACGGTGCTTCGGTAATTTTCTCCGCACCTTCGGGCGGTTGCTCAAGTACCATCGCGTAAATGAGACGCCCGATATAAACCGCAGCTAACAACGAGCTAGCACCGATCAACAGAACCACAAGCAGCGGGCTGATAAAGGTCGAGGTCTGGAAGGCCGCCTCCATCAACTGGAACTTGGAGATGAAGCCGACAGTTGGCGGCACCCCGACAAGGCTGAGCCCGGACAGGATCAGCCCCCAGGCTGTCCACGGCATACGTTTGGCGAGCCCCTTGAAAGCATGGAAATGACTGGAGCCCAGCCGCAGCACGACGCAACCAACGCCCATGAACAGGGCCGCTTTCATCAGACCATGGTTGAAAACATGGATGAGCGACGCCGCGACACCATCCACCGTGCCGAAGGAGATGCCGAGCAGCATGTAGCCGATCTGGGCGATCGAGGAATAGGCCAGCATCTGCTTCACATTGTCGCGGAAGACCGCAACAATCGAGGCATAGAACATGCCGGTGATGCCGAGAATGAGGAACGCATTCAGCGCCACTTCAAGGAACGGAAACTCGAAGCCGAACACCGTGAAAACATAGCGCAGCATGAGATAGATCTGCACCTTGGTGGCTGTGGCTGCGAGGAAAGCCGATATGGCGGATGGCGCAAAACAATAAGCGTTTGGCAACCAGAGGTGCAATGGGACCATCGCGAGCTTGAGGCCGATGCCGGTGACGATGAAAGCAAAGCCCGCCTCGACGACCTTGTTCTCCTGATTGGCAAGCTGCTCATGCAGGTCCAAGAGGTTCAGCGTGCCGGTTGACTGGTAAAGCAGGCCCAACCCGATGACATAGAAGGTCGCGCCAATCGTTCCCATAATGAGATAATTGAAGGCAGCTGTCAGGGCCCGGCGATCCTTGCGGGCGCCCATGGCGACCAGCGCGTACGTCGAGAGGGACGAGATTTCAAGGAACACGAAGACGTTGAAGGCGTCCCCTGTGGCCGCAACGCCCAAAAGGCCTGTCATGCAGATTAGCAGGGCGGTGTAGAAGGCCGGTATCTGTCGCCGGTCAATCTCTGCTTCCACTGATGTGCGGGCATACGGAAAGACCACCGAGGCCATGGCCGCGACCAACAGCATCACCAGCGCGTTTGCAAGATCAATATAATAAGTGATGCCCAGCGGCGCGGCCCAACCGCCCATTTCGTAGACGATGGGGCCGGAATGCCAGACCTGATCCAGCAGCATGATCGTGCAGATCAGCGTCACCCAGCTGACGATTGATGCCCAGAGCCACGGCGTTGTGCCCGGGCGCATCAACAGGGCTACCGGCGCGGCAATCATCGGAATGACAACCGGCAGGGCTGGCAGATGTTCAAGACCGGGAGCGATACTCATCCTACGGCCTCCTCAGTGATCGGATGGCCAAACTCGGCTTTGTAGTCCTCGGCCTCCAGTTCATCTTCCTCAATGGTGCCATAGGCTTCCTGAATGCGCACCGCGAGGGCAAGGCCGACAGCCGTCGTCGCGACACCAACCACAATCGCGGTCAGGATCAACACATGCGGCAACGGGTTGGAGTACAGAATTTCACCAGCATAGGCCGCCGCATCCCCGGCATAAGCACTGCCATGTGCCTCGCCTGAGCTCGCAGCACCATCGTAAAGTGCATTGGCGTGGCTTTCGGCACTGCGCGCTAGCTCGGAAGGCGCGTCATGCAGTGTATCTGACATCTGGTTGGTAGTATCGCTTTCAATCAGGCCAGCGTCTGAAGCCAGTTGGTTCGCGCTATCCGCAAATTCTTCGGGCACATTATGCAGATCACTTTCCGCCTTCAGCACCTGATCGCTGGCTGAACGAATGGCAGCTTCCAGATCATTTGCCGGGTAAATACTGTCAGCCGTCCCGGCGTCAACGCCCTGCTCATAGGCGAGTTTATCATGCACCCCATCATGAGCCGCACTATGATCCTTGTCATGACCATTCCCATGATATGTATCACCATGGCCGTCCCCGTGCCCACCACCATAGCCCCCCATGAGAATGGGTGCGGTGCCGCCTGCGACCTTGCCGATGGTAATATAGAAAATGAAAACAGATGTCTGGAAGATATTGAGGCCGATAATTGTCTTCACCAGATTACCCCGGCTGAAGACAATATAAAGACCAATCATCATCAGGGTGATGACGATCAGGTAGTTGTAGCGGTCAAGAATAAACTCGATCATGGCTGGCCCTACCAATCCTCATCCGCAATTTCCGGCTCGCGGCCCGCGAAATGATAGAACACAGTCAGCATGGTCGAGGCCACTGCAAGGCCGACACCAAACTCCACCAGAATGATCCCGATATGCTGCCCGGCATGGTGATGGGAGTCTGGCTGGATCAGGTCGTAATCGAGGAAATTGCCGCCGTAAAACATGCTCCAGACGCCTGTCAGCGCATAGAGCAAAACGCCGGATACCATGATGGCAGGCAGGACTTTGGGTGGCAGGGCCTGCTTGGTCTTGTCGATGCCAAAGCCAAGCGCGTGCATAATGAAAGCAACGGCAAAGATCACCCCGGCCTGAAAGCCGCCACCGGGGCCATAGTCCCCGTGAAACTGCACATAGAGCGCGAACAGGATGATCGGCGCAAAGAGGATCTTGATCGTGATCCGCAGGACGACGTGACCCATCATGATGCGCCTCCATCCTGAGCGGATGCCGTTTTCTGTCCGGCATCAAGGGAGGCTTTTTGATCCGTCGCCGGTTCAACCTGTGGCAGGATGTCCTGACGCTTGCGCCCGCCGCGAATACTGCCGGAGCCAAGCAACAGCATGACGCCAACACCGGCGGTGAAAATCACCAGCACTTCACCCAGCGTATCAAAACCCCGATAGCTGGCGAGCACGGCCGTGACGAGGTTCGGCACTTCCACATCTGATGGTGTGCGCTCGATAAACATCTTGCCCACATAGGCATTGGCCGGTGCTTCCGGGTCACCAAAGGCAGGCATGTCTGTCGAAGCCCAGATCAGGACGCTGCCTGTGATGACGCAGACAAAAAGCGCAAGCGGGCGATGCCCCGGCACCACAGGTTTTTCGCGCCGCGCCGTCAGCAACATGCCGGAGAGCATGAGGACAGTCGAGATACCAGCGCCAACCGCCGCCTCGGTAAAGGCCACATCAACCGCATCAAGTGAGACAAAGAAAAGCGCTGACAACAGGCTGTAGATGCCGGACAGCATCACCACGGCGAAAAGACGTCGCACACGGACCATGGTGATCGCCGTTACCAGCAGCAATGTCAGGATGGCCAGGTTGAGGACGACAATCTGGGTCGGCTCTGTATGATATTCCATCACAGATCCTCCCTTTTGTCCGGGTAGCGCAGATTTTTACCAACCAGAGGATTGAGTTTACCGACCCAGGCGGAATGCGCGATCGCATGGGTAGCTACAGGGCTCGTCAACAACAGGAACAGGGCAATGAAGAACAGCTTGATGATGGTTGTGAAATCATCAGATTGCAGTGCCATCGCCAACAGGATCAACTCCGAGCCGAACGTATCAGTGACGCCGCCAGCATGGATGCGGGTGTAGAAGTCCGGGAAGCGCACAAGACCAAGAGCGCCAGCGAAGACAAACAGGCTGCCAACCAGAAAGAGCGCCCAGCTCAGGAAGTCTATGATAGCCGCCATCATGCGCCCTCGCCTTCCTGCTTGCGTACATCCTGCATGGTGGGCGAGAGGTCGCGGTACCGGAAGAATTTCAGGATGGCGATGGTGCCGGCAAAATTAATCAGGGCATAGAGCAACGCGATGTCCAGAAAGTCCGGGCGGCCAGTCATATACCCCATAATGCCGAGTAGCAGCACTGTCTTGGTGCCGAAGCTGTTGCCTGCCAATACGCGATCATACAGTGTTGGCCCGAGGATCGCGCGCAACAGTGTCAGGACCATTGCGACGACAATGGCGATGGCAGCGACAATAAACATCATGAGCTGACCTGCTCCCGTCCTGCCTCTTGTGCTTCCAGTCTTTTCTGGCGGGCCCATTCGCGCCCTTCCGGCCCGTCCAGCGCGCACACCCGCTCACCCATCGAAGTGATGCCTTCCATGTCTGCCAGTTCTTCGGTCAGGGCATGAACCAGAATGCTGCCTTCATAGACATCGACGGTGACGGTTCCCGGTGTCAGGGTAATGGAGTTGGCGAAAATCGTCTTGCCGATATCACTCGCCTGATAGGCGGGTACGCGTAACATGCCAGGACTGATAGAGAGCTTCGGACTGAGGGCGTGGCGCACCACCGCTACATTGGCCTTGCCGATCTCCAGTGTCAGCCAGAACATGTAACTGATAATGCCGGGGAAGACACGTGTAGGGACGCCTTCCTTGTCGAGCATACCGGCACGGTCCGCCAACCACACACACAACAACACAGAGCCCGCGCCAAACACAGCAAGCGTCGGGTTGCTCCAGTGCTCCTCACCGGACAGGGCGAGCCACAGCAGACCCAGCACGATTGCGAGCGCTAAATGACGTCCTGCCGTTTTGAAAATGTAGCGCACCATGCCCGTCGTCTTGCCCCTTGCGACTTTTCGTTCACTATCATTGGGCCGAAGCAGGAATGCTTCGGTTCAGGCCATCGAAAATGACGAAATTCGTGACGAAATCAATCCCTTAAGGTGTACTTAGCGGGCTATAAGTGAGCGTGGCAAGGGGATTGCGTCGAAACTTGGAGCGCAGAAACAAAAAAGCCGGTCGCAGCCAAAATACGCAAGGCCACAACCAGCATGATATTTATGGCATATTGTGCTTAAGGGCCGTTTAAGCCGTCATGTAAAATTTGAAGCAAGCAGGAGGAAAGTTATACAGTCAGCTTAAACCGCGCCGAAATATCCGCCACTTTCCTGTGCGGATTGTTCCTGAACGCTCTGACTTAACTCGCCCATTATGTCGTGGGTCCAGTCCCAATAACGCAGGATCGTGCGCGAATAATCACGGGCGATACTGTCGAAAACGCCGATCAAATCCTCGACCTTTTCCTCGGAATAATTCAGCTTCGTGCCCTCGTTCAGGAGGTCACTGTCGAACAGCGCTGTGAAAGCCTTGCGCGACAAGCCGATGCTTTTGCACAGTACCGCAAAGGGCTCACCGCTCAGATCACGCAGTACGCGTGTCGCTGTTTCCTGACTGACGCCCGCCAGCATACCAACTGCATGACAGGCATCATCTGCCGGGTTCTGGCGCGCAAATTCCAGTGTACGCTCGACCACATCCATAGTCACCATTTCACCATTGCGCCCCCGGGGACGGTGACGCCTGTCAATTAGGGTCAAAATGGACTTTACATGCGGGTCTGGCTGGTCGCTGCTGAAGGTCTCGACGAACAGATCATGCATGGCATCCTGCACGATGCTGCGGTCTGTGGCGAAACGGGTCAGGACTGATTTGCGGTGCGCCGTTTTCAGCCACCAGAACATGGCCAGACCATGATCAAGGCGCAACTCCGGCCGTCGCAGAAGCGCGCTGCGGATATCTGTATCAACTTCCGAGCGCCGTACCAGCATATCCATCGCGACCCGCGAAATAACAACCGTGTCCTGGCGCAACACCTGTTTCAGGACCTCTGGCTCGCCGAACGTGACCAGTTGGTCAATAACAAGCTGCGTGATGTCATCGCGCCAGGCAATATTTACGCGATGTTCAGGCCCGGCCTGACAGGCCTCATAAAGGAGTGACTCCTGTATCTGGGGCATGTGCTTGAGCACCGGGACAGCAACGGATGGCTCGGAAGTCAGCAGATATTTCTGAAGCTGGACCGGTATTTCAGGGAAACGGGCCACCCGTTCAGCAACCTCCTGTCGCGTGCCCGGATCAACATATTCCAGAGAGCGCGCCAGAATATCTGCGATGAAGTCACGATCATTCTGGGTCAGCTTTTCCTGAGGCAGCACAACGAGGTCTGCCAGCTTGCGCACGAGCGTTTGCCGGATCCGCACCGGTTGAGCGGTGGGAAGCGCCGCTGCAGTGGGGTCCTGCGGCGAAAGCTGGTTGGCATGTTGCATGGTCGAAGCTCCTGTCGCATCAGCCTAGCGCCGGAATGTTAATGCTTGCTTTCTTTATGGTGGTATTGGCGGCGCTAGGCGTTAATCGATTTATGCCCTATGAAGGCAGCAGTTCAGGAGTTTCGAGTTATGAAAAGTAAAAGTTTATTGCCTCTGGCTGTGCTGGCCACTATTGGGCTGTCAGCCTGTGTCAGTGACCGCGCGCCTGCCTTTAACAACAGCCCGCTATTTCCCGCGGGTTATTCCGATGGCTGCCAGAGCGCGGTGGAGTCTGAAAAGAACTTCTCGACAAGGCTAATCCGCGACGAGGCTTTATTTGATGATGATGCTGGCTACCGCTCCGGCTGGCGCCAGGGCTATGCGGCCTGCCGGCAATCTGGCGATGAAGGGACAACTGACGGCATATTCCGGGGTCAGGCAGACCCGATTTACTAAATCCTCCGATCAGCATGGCACGAAAAAAGCTCCCCGCAACGGGGAGCTTTTTTAATTGGAAAATCAGATTTGCCAGAGTGTCCCCGGAAGCCTCAGAAGTTAGCGGCAGAAGCCTGGTGCAGGCTCACCATCTACGGTGCCGTCGGCATAAGTAATAATAGACGTATCCTCGTCAATCGTACTAGCCAATAACGTTCGGCATTGCTCGATACGCTCCGGAGAAAAGCCGGTTGAGAAACCGGAGTCCGCACGATCTGCAATAGCTACGATGGATTCGCAAGAAGCACGATCTTTGCGATAATTATCCAGCTTCACAGTACGTTCAACAGTATCCTGATTACATTCGGTGCGCTCAACAGCATTGACATATTCAATCCAGCCCGTCGCAGCACGGCGATCAGCGGCAGAAGCTCCAGATGTTTGACCAACGCGGCGCCATGCTTCGCGTGCGCGTGAGCGCTGTGTCGGACTATTTGTATCAATATTATAACGCGCATTACCGATCAGCAACCAGATGTTACCACGGTCTCTTCCTGACAGGCCGCCACGATTAAGTGCATTAGTTAAGTTCTCTTCTGCGAGACGCCATTGCTCATCAGCAAAATACACTTGCCCAAGACGATAATACAACTCCCCGTCAGCAGACATGGCGGCAGCTTGCGTCAGAACTTCGGCAGCTTTTTTCTGTTCGCGTGCCAGGTTCCACATCTGGGCTAGAAGCTCAAGATTCTTCTGCGTACGCTGGACGTTGCCAGCGGCCATTTCACGCTCAAGTAATATTCCGCCGCGATATGGGTTATTGAGGAGGGAGTAGTATTGAACCAATTGGATGATGCGTGTTTCGTCCGTTACAAAACCATTCCTGTAGGCCAGCTCCAGAACAGCTGCAGCATCTTCGTCACGTCCGGCTTGAGAATAAGCACCAGCAAGTTGTGTCCAGTAGGATCCATCCGCAGGAAAATAGCTGATCATGCGTACAAGTAAATCTCCACGCTCGGAGTTAGCGCCAACTTGAGAATAAATTGCATTCATCAGATCGTAGTAACTCTTTTTGCGAGTTGTAGAACCGGATGCAACTTCCTGTTCGTGGGCCCGAAGTGCATTTTCCATCGGATTGCGTGCGCCGCGATAGTCCTCGAGGGCCGTATTGGCAGCGGCAAGAAGGTACCAGGTATTAGCGTTGATGTTTATCTCAGCGTTCTGTTGAATACGAACAAACTCTTGCAGAAAACTGCGCGCTTCAGAATACCGCTCTTCCTGGAAATACAGCTGGGCAATATTATAACGGATTTGGGTTTGCCGCTCTTGCGGAAGCGCATTTTGCGCTACCGCATTTTCAAATGATCTTAAAGCTCCCCTATAGTCCGGAGGGGTAGTCTGAAACTGATAATTCCCCAGAAGCTCATAAGAAGTAGCAAGCTCGTACGGGCTCATGCGATCACTACGCGAGTTCAAGAGGTTACGAATAATAGAAATCGCCTGACGAAACTCAGCATCACCGGCATTCTCTCCCGCCGCCTGAATGATTTCAAACGCAGAACCAAGCTCTCTGGCAACGGTCGGGCTCAGTGTCTCACTTTGAGCTAACGCCGGTGTTGCAAGCCCTGCCACGAAAGGCGTTGCCACACCGAGACACAACGATGCAAGTACTGCCTTAAAGTTCTTCATATTCAGCTTGCTCATAATTTTGCTCACACTCGAATACATAAATCAGTCTATACACTGACGTTAATTACTCATCTTCAAGGCGGAATACGAAAGTAGTCCGAACACCAAAACGCGGCGTCGCTTCCCCATCGACGATTTTAGGCTGATACTTCCAGTTCAAAACGGCACGCTCGGCATAACGATTGAGGCATGAATCATCTGTCGAAACGACACGTGGGTTTGTCGTCTGCCCATCCGGGGTCACATCGAACTCGACAGTCACACGCTTGTCACCCGCGTTACCACGTCCCTGACAACGGTCCGGATATTGCGGGGGAATACGCACCAATGGCTGCGCATCACGGTCAGGATTGAACCCGGTGCCAATATCCAAATTCGCATCAAACTCTGGGGTTACGGCGCTTACGCCCTGCACTTCAGGCTGGAAATCCGCAGTGTTGATCGCCGGAGGAGGAGGTGGTGGCTGGTCCAGATTGGGACGCTCAAAGGCGTTCTGGTTGGCTATCTCAGTATCCTGTATTTTACGACCAAGATCGATTTTAACCTGCTCACCTGGATCTTCGAGTTGAAGATCATCATCAGTAATAAGAGCATACATGACCAGAAACAGGAAAGCCGTAAAAACAAGCGCTAAGGGCGTACCAAGTATAAGTCTGACGAGAGATTGCATCAGTCGCGCTCCTTATTCTTCCAATGTTGCGATATTGATTACTTCAACATCAGCATCTTTAATTTTCTGGATGACATCGAGCATCAACTCTGATCGTGCCTTCTGATCAACCTGAACGACGGCAGAACCTTTGGGCGTTTCGGCACGCAATTCACGCACTTTGAATTCTACCTCATCTATTGAAACCAGCTCTTTATTGATCCAGATTTCATCATTCTCATTGATTGCAACAAGCAGGGAGATAAGCTTGATATCTTCAGCTGTCTGCGCATTAGGACGCAATACATCTGTGCCCGTCTCTTTAATGAAAGTGGACGTCACGATGAAGAAGATCAACATGATAAAAACGATGTCGAGCAATGGTGTGACGTTTACGTCTTCATCATCCGCTGCCGCATTGCTGATTTGTCTTCTTGCCATTTTAGGCCCCTGTTTACAGTCCGTTACTCACTACAGCCGGTTGAGTACCGACTTTACTCTGCAGCCTTCGCCACAACGATGGGTGCATTGATATTCGCCTGACGCGCCTGATCCAGTACCGTAACGGTTACACCACTATCGGATTCGAGCGCTGCCGTGATCTGGATGACACCGCGAGGCTTGGACGCGAGGAATTCTTCGACGACCGGCTTCACTGATCGCGGATCGATGATGCGCACATCATCAACCAGGACGAACCCATCTTCCTGCACAAAGAGCAGAAGCGCAGGCGGCGGATTTGTTGGCTCATCCGGCGACGGCTCTGGCAAATTTGGCGAGAAACCATCTTCATAGACAAATGTCGCCGTCACAATGAAGAAAATCAGCATGATGAAGACAATGTCAAGCAAAGGTGTGACGTTGACTTCCGTTTCCTCAGCAGCAGGCTTGATACGCTTACGATTAATCATCTTGCCCCGCTCCTTTACCCGACTGTCTTATCTAGTTCTTCGGATGTGTCCCGGACGGTAGCACGGGCACGCGCCTCCAGAATGTTCAACATCAGAATACCGGACAGCGATGCAACCAGACCCGCCATGGTCGGGATGGTCGCCTTGGAAATACCGCCAGCCATCAGGCGGGCATTTGATGAGCCGGTCACTGCCATGACGTTGAACACCTCGACCATGCCGGTAACTGTTCCGAGCAATCCCAACAATGGGGCAATCGCAACCAGGCCCTTGATGACTGTCATGTTTTGCGTTGACGCCAACTTGACCTCTGACAGCAGCTTGTCCCGCACGGCAAGGGCATACCAGGAGGCATGATCCTTGCGATTGGACCAGGCTCGCACTGCCTGCTTACGCACACCAGCACTGGCTGTCGTAAAGAAGATCACCCGCTCGAGGATCAGGGCCCACATAATGAAGGTGGCAATCATGATGGCGAAGAGAACATCGCCACCAGCCTGAAGGAATGACCTGATCGAGTCGTAGGCGTTTACTGGATTCAAGACCTCGAGCATAGCCGAGCTCCTTTCTCAATTAGCCTTAAGACCGTGACTCAGCGTGCTCGGCAATCATACCGGCAGCCTGCTCTTCAAGAACCTGAGTCACACTGCGGGCAGAACCTGATGCAAAAGCATGGATCAGCAACAGAGGGATAGCAGCGACAAGACCAAGAACGGTTGTCACGAGGGCCTCTGAAATACCACCAGCCATGATCTGTGGGTCACCAGTACCAAAGAGCGTGATCGCCTGGAAGGTCCGGATCATACCGATAACCGTACCAAGCAGACCCATCAAAGGTGCAACAGCTGCAGCAACCTTAATCAGATTCAAACCACCTTCCAGTTTTGGCACTTCTTTCAAAACAGCGTCGTCAAGCTTTAGAGCCAGAGTCTCAACATCAGCAGATGTATTTGACTGGTAAGCCATCATGATACGCCCGAGCGGGTTACCCTTGCCAGCTGTTTTCTTCCGCATTTGACCACGCACAGCACCGGACGTGCCCAAGATGGACAGAAGCTTGAAGATACCAAACGCACCAGCGATGGCCAGAACCAACAGGATTGTATACCCAACCGGGCCACCCTGATCGATCGTCTCACGCAATGTCGGGCGCTCAACAGAGAGAGCCAGAAGCTGGCCGCGTGAAGGGTCAATTACACCGGCAACAAAACCGTCGCCACTGTAGTTCTCAACGCGACGCGCCGCATCATTAGCGCCCGCACCTGGCTGACGTGCAAGGAATTCCAGTTTTTGGATCCCGTCCTTGTAAACCAGGAAGTCACCGCCCGAGAAGGCCGCAAAGGGGCCAATACGGGTAACATTACGCGTTGTGTCTTCACCGTTAGAACCTTTAACGGTTGCCTCGTAAGTGACAACCTCCGCCTGCTCGGCGATTTCCTCAAACAATGTAAGGTAAAGGTCTTCAAGCTCTTCAATACGAGGAAGCGTTTCACTTTGAGCTGTTTCAAGAAGCGGCTCAACGCGGCCCGGGAATTGAGAACTGATGATCGAACCACGCAACTGCACGGCCAATTCGGTTGCGGCAGAGCGGGCTGCCCCGAAAAGCTCGGCGAACTCGCCTTGCGCTTCAGTAAGCTGCGCCTGCAATTCGCCAATCTGTGCGCGGTTGGCATCGAACTGGGCCTGAAGCCGATCACTTTCAGCTGTGGCGGCGTTCACATTATTGCGGATTGCATTCAGCTCCCGCTGTTGTGCGTTACGCTCCCGTAGGAACGTCGCTTCGCGCTCACTGTTTAACTCTGCAACTTCCGCACGATCCTGCCGCGCTTTATTGAGAACATCCTGCAAGGATGTCTGGGCACTTGCAGCACCGGAAGCCAGAACGGCAGCACCAGCGATGATTGAGATACCGAGGGTACGAATAACTTTCATGACACTATATCCTTTAATCTCGTCGCTATTACTGAGCCTGATCCGGTGCCTTGACAGGCAGGGTCAGAAGATCAGGAGCGGTTTGTTCCTTGGCTACGCGGAGACCGAAACGAACGTCGTCAAGAAAAGACTTGTCGAGGTCCACAAAATCGCCCGCATCTTGATCATAAATCCGAAGAATTGAGTCGTCGGCATTTTTGTAAATCAACGCTACGCGACCGATACGCAGAAATTCTACGCTGAGCGGGCCTTCAGGCGTATCAACTTCACCTTCATACGAATCAACCGTACGGCCGAACTCGTTCTCAATTTGATATGCTTCAATAATCAGCCGATAACGCTGGGCGGCTGACACCTCGGAGTCAGCCATGACTTCCTTAAGCCGCGCCAGACGATCTGCACGCTCAACTTCATTAAAAGGAATGTCGTTGGCAATGAGTGTTTCCAGCTTCTCAACCATGTCCTCCATCAAAGGCACCATGGCGAGAGAAAGCGTAGAAACATTCTCGAGGTCTTCCTGAATACGCGCAATCTGCTGAGACTGGCTTTCAATCTCGGCGCGGCGTGTTTCGTTAAACCGCGTCAGCAACTCAAACTGCTTCAGGTTTGCGCGGTACTCACCCAGTATCTGAGCGGTCTCGTTATCGAGATTATCGATACGCTGCTGGGATGCTTTTGTTTCATCCTGTGTGCGTCTTGCTTCATTAAGCGCGGAATTGAACTGGGCGGCTGCTGGCGCGGCCATCGCAGTGGCCACAACCATGGCCGTTCCCAAAAAAGCAATCTTCTTTATCATTTGCTCACCTACTGCATTGCTTCGGTCACTATGTGACG
>JALEGJ010000146.1 GCA_022763115.1 Aquisalinus sp. | reverse complement strand
TGATCTGATGTCAAGTAGTTATGGTCAACATGTGGACTTGAGCGGATCGTCATTCCTTCGGAGCAGTCTCTGAGGAAGATCAGACGTGAGGCGCGGGCAACAGCCCATCAAGTGCCGCATGTCCACCTAATTACGGCGCCGCCCTGCCGGTGAAAACCGGGGATCTCAGGGCGGCGTTTTTGTTTACGCTTTTGATACAAACAAAAAAACCCGCCGCCTTCCATAGGTGGCGGGTTTCTCTTTTTCAAGAGTGCGTACTGACTAGTTCAGGGACGCACGGAAGCTGACACCGAAATAGCGGTCTGCTTCCCGCGGGATCTGATAACGGAAGCCATCACCGGAGAAGGTGGTGACGAAGCTGTCATCCGTCAGGTTCTTGCCGATCAATGTCAGACGATACTTGTTGTCATACATGGACAGGCCAACATTCACGTCCAGCTGGTCATAGCTTGGCAGCGGGCTGTTCGGGCTGACCGTACCGTCATTATTTGGCAACAGAGATTGCTGTTCATCCACATGAGCGAACGTACCGTTAGCAAAAAAGTCCGTATTTTCACCAACTGGCGCTTCATAATCAAACCCGAGTGTATAATTCACATCAGGAGAGAAAAACAGGTCAAGACCTGAACGAGACGTACAGTTGGCAGGTGGTTGCCCCGTACTCGGATCAATCGGACAGTTGAACTCCTTGATCGTCGCATCATTGACGGCCAGAGCTGCCGTCAACGTCAGGTTATCTGTTGCCTGCCAGATTGCATCGACTTCTACGCCTTCGGTTTCAACCGTACCTGCATTGGTCAGGCGCGTAATGGTGACACCGGTTGAGTTGTCGAAGTTATTGGCCTGGAAGTCATCAACCTCGGCGCTGTAAGCTGCAATGTTCAGGAGCAATGGTCCTGCATTGAACTTGTAACCGATCTCGAAAGATTCACTGGTCTCAGCGTTAATAGGCAAGGCATCATTCGTTCCCATATTATAGAACGTATTGAAGCCTGGTCCTTTGTAGCCCTGAGCAAAAGTGAAATAGACATCACCCATATTGTTTCCGGACTGGAACAATTCGGAAAGATCCGCCCTCAAACCAGCTTTGACAGAGAAATCGTCTTCCTCCGTGCTGTTCGTAAAAGTGTTGTCAAAGCCACCACTGGCAGCCGGGAACTGGCTGTTTGGCTCGGCTGGTCGCACACCAACGCCCTGACGCCCGAACGGATCATTATTGCGGCGGGTATAAACGAAGCTCACCTCATCATGGGTATAGCGGAAGCCAAAGAAACCGCTTATCGCTTCGCTGAAGTCATAATCCGCCTGACCAAAGAAGGCATAATTCTCAAAGTTGTTATTGAAAAAGCCGGTCGCCGACACAAGGTCATTGGCGTTACATGTCAGGCCCGGATTGGCATCCAGAATGTCCTGATTCTGCCCGCCATTATTCTGACAACTGGCCAGACGCGTAAAGTCTGCTTCTACATCAAGATCAAGGTAATATAACCCTAGTTGGTACCTGAAAGGTTGATCTTGCGGGGAGGCAATCCGCAATTCCTGAGAGAACTGTTTCCAGTCGCGCGTACCGTCATCATGCAACAGGAACGGTGCTCCGAATACAGGCGCTGCGTCCTGTCCGCCCACGGATGTAAAGTCCCCTTCCCGGATTTCTGTATTTTCCCATGTCCGGTAAGCTGTGATCGAGGTCAGGACATGACCGCTGTCAAACTCCTTGTTGACTTCGGCAGAGATCGCATCTGTCTCGTCAATCGTTTGCGTCACGAGATCATGGTCAACAAGACGCTGGTCGAGATCGAGATCAGCAACCCCGTTCACGATGCCCGCACTGTCAGGTGCCGCTGCTGATCCGGCATTCCGCCCATTTGGCAGCACTTCAAGATCCGCACAGCAATCATCATCTGATTCCGTGTGCTCATAGATCAGGAGAATGTCGAGATCATCACTCGGCGTGAACTCCAGCATCCCGCGCAGACCTGAGCGATCATACCCGTTGACCTGCTGATTGTTAAAGATGTTGGTAATATGACCATCAAACTCTGACTTGGTCAGCATCAGGCTGCCATTGACGGTGTCAGAAATAGGCCCGGAAATCTTGCCCCGGAACTTGTACTCATTATCCTCGAAGAAAGTCGCCTCGACAAAACCATCAAGTGTATCAGACGGACGCTTGGTCACGATGTTAATCACACCGGCTTGCGCATTCTTGCCGTATAGCGTCCCTTGCGGGCCGCGCAGCACTTCGATCCGTTCAATGTCAAAAAGATCCGTAAACGCCTGACCGGACCGGCCAAGCACCACACCATCTACGACAGTAGAAACAGCGGGCTCCGCTGCCAGCGAGAAGGACACGGTACCGATACCGCGCACAGAGATCGCAGAGTTCGCGTTGGTCGAGCCCTTACGGAAACTGATGGACGGCACCAGCGTCTGCAAATTCTCGATATTGTTGGCAAACTTGTTGTCGATCGCTTCAGATGGCAACACGCTGACCGCAATCGGCACGTCCTGAAGGTTCTCTTCCTTCTTCTGCGCCGTCACGATGATTTCATCGAGCTGTGCCTGAGCAGAGCCGATACCCATCAGCAGCAGGCTGGCTGCGCTGGCGGACAGCAAATGTAGTGATTTTCTCATTATGATTGTTTCCTCTCTATGACCTGGTGCGCCCATCGCGCAGAAATGGAACAGTGCGGTGTTGAACTGTCCCTGCCCCGTAAAACCGAGTCGGTGATAAATTAACACTTTTTTGACAAAATAATCCACGCGCTTGTACAGAAAGTCGCAAGTCACTGTTTTCATTGAAAAACCAGAAATCTATGTGCCCCCCTCCGGGCCGCGCTAAAGTGTCTTCGAAATGGAGATACCGATGGAAAACAACAGCCCAACAGCCATGAACACCCCGACAACCCTGCGCGCCCATGGGGCGGCGGCGGCGGCGGCGGCGGCAGCAGATTCTGTGCGCAGCGCGGCGAAGGGGGCGAAAACTTTTGCCGGAAACGTAGCAGATCATGCTCAAGCGCAGCTCGCGCCAGCATCCCTCTTCCCGAGTGCCCTGACAGCAATCCGGGACATCCGAATGACCCTGCCGAACACTGTGAAGCGGCGGGAGCACTTGACCCGCCCTGTGAGCGTATTAGGTGGATAACATGCCAGACACCGACACCCCTTACCCCGAGACGATCCCCGAAACCTTGCCAGAAGGCACGGGCTTTTCCGAAGCCATCGAGACGTATCATGATCGCATGGCTGAAGCGCAGCTCTGGTCGCCTCATCGCCCGGCCCGGCCTGAGAAAACGCGCGGCGGCATCAGGCTGGAAGTGGTCTCGGAATATGAGCCTGCCGGTGACCAGCCCGCCG
This sequence comes from Aquisalinus sp., assembly GCA_022763115.1. Lineage (GTDB taxonomy): Bacteria > Pseudomonadota > Alphaproteobacteria > Caulobacterales > Parvularculaceae > Aquisalinus. The sequence goes on along the minus strand of JALEGJ010000146.1, from coordinate 1,653 downwards.
CCATCGCTGAACTGGCCCAGGGCATAAAAGATAATGAGATGGACCAGGTGCTGCTCGGTGTCACCGGCTCCGGCAAGACCTACACCATGGCCAAGGTGATCGAGAGTTGCCAGCGTCCGGCGCTGATCCTCGCCCATAACAAGACTCTTGCCGCCCAGCTATATTCGGAATTCAAGAGCTTCTTCCCCAACAACGCGGTCGAGTATTTTGTCTCCTATTACGACTATTACCAGCCGGAAGCCTATGTGCCGCGTACGGACACATATATCGAGAAAGAAAGCTCCATCAACGAGCAGATCGACAGGATGCGCCACTCGGCAACGCGCGCCCTGCTCGAACGCGATGATGTGATTATCGTCGCCTCAGTCTCCTGCATTTACGGTATTGGCTCTGTCGAGACCTACACGGCGATGACCTTCGACCTTGAAGTCGGTCAGGTGATCGAACGCAAGAAGCTGCTCGCCGACCTCGTTGCCTTGCAATACAAGCGCAATGACATGGCGTTTGTGCGCGGCTCCTTCCGGGCACGCGGTGACATTATCGAGATTTTCCCGGCCCACTATGAGGATCGCGCCTGGCGCGTCTCCCTGTTTGGCGACGAAATTGAGACGATCACGGAGTTTGACCCCCTCACCGGGCAGAAAACACAGGAACTGGAACAGGTGCGCATGTTCGCGAACTCGCACTATGTTACCCCGCGCCCGACGCTCACCCAGGCCATCAACAGCATCAAGGAGGAGCTCGCCCGCACCCTGCCAATCCTCCATGCCGAGGGCAAGCTGATCGAGGCACAACGCATCGAACAGCGTGTGCAGTTTGATCTGGAAATGCTGGCCGCCACCGGCTCCTGCAACGGCATCGAGAATTACTCCCGCTATCTCACCGGGCGCAAGCCGGGCGAGCCGCCGCCAACCCTGTTTGAATATCTGCCTGACAATGCGCTTATTTTTGTGGATGAAAGCCATGTCACGGTGCCACAGATCGGCGCTATGTTCCGGGGTGACTTTGCCCGCAAAAGGACGTTGGCGGAATATGGCTTCCGCCTGCCGTCCTGCATGGACAATCGCCCGCTCAAATTTGAGGAATGGGAAGCCATGCGCCCGCAAACGGTGCACGTCTCGGCGACGCCCGGCAGCTGGGAACTGGAGCGCACTGCCGGCGTCTTCACCGAACAGGTGATCCGCCCGACAGGCCTGATTGATCCGCCCGTCGAAATCCGCCCGGTCTCGAAGGATGGGGCCAGCCAGGTCGATGACGTGATCGACGAATGCAAAAAAGTCGCCGCGCAAGGGGGCCGCATTCTCGTCACCACTCTGACGAAACGCATGGCCGAAGACCTGACCGAATATATGCACGATCAGGGCGTGCGGGTGCGCTACATGCACTCGGATATCGACACGCTGGAGCGCATCGAGATTATCCGCGACTTGCGCCTTGGGGCCTTCGATGTGCTGGTCGGTATCAACCTCCTGCGGGAAGGTCTCGACATTCCGGAATGTCGGCTGGTCGCCATTCTTGATGCTGACAAGGAAGGCTTCCTGCGCTCGGAAACGTCACTGGTGCAGACCATTGGCCGGGCCGCGCGAAATGTCGATGGCCGTGTCATTCTCTATGCGGATGGCATGACCGGCTCCATGGAACGCGCCATGGCCG
>JALEGJ010000145.1 GCA_022763115.1 Aquisalinus sp. | reverse complement strand
CCTTCACGGCGTGAGCGGGCGTAGCTCAGGGGTAGAGCATCACCTTGCCAAGGTGAGGGTCGTGCGTTCGAATCGCATCGCCCGCTCCAGTGAAGACACTCTGATTCCTATATTCTAATGCTGCGGTAGATTTTTTTCACTATAATCGTAGATACGGAAATCATTTCTATACGCAGCAATCAGCTTTCGATAGTTGCTGCTATCATAATAGTCTTTGAGTTGCTGACCGGCATTCGTCGCATGGGGGTTAAAAACCTCAGAGTGCTTTCTGAGCCGGGGTGTCGTTTGCTCTATGATTTTCTGCCAGTCTTCTTCAAACCTTTCAAAGCGTCCGATATGGTGAAACTGTATCAGACCGTGCAGCAGAACCTGATTTTGAGGTCGCCAGTGCTTGTCGTGCTCGAAAACCGGTGTTGCATTTATAAAATCCAGAAACTCCCCAAACGTCATATCTGATGAGGCCCCAGGCATAAGCCCCAAAGCCCGACTTATGCTGCCGGCAAGGCGCTTCGGTTTTTTTATCTTATCCAGATAGGCAGAAAGTGTTCGCGTGAAAGGATTGCGTACAAAAGAAAAGCGGAAAAAGCGATCTGTGAACAGCACATCATACAGAAGACCGGCATCAAGCTGATAAGGCTTAACAGTAGGCATGTTATAGAATGTGAGGTGAGGATCCGTAATGCGCGGCGCAAACCCCTCCAGCTCCAGATGCATCATGGCATACTTAATTGAGCTACAGCCGACTTTTGGTGTCTCAAAATAGACGAAACGATGCTTGAGGGATATATGGCAATTATAGTTGAACTCACGCCAAGTCATGATCTTGGCAACTGCCTTCTTGATTTCACCAAGCGACGCATCCTGACTAACAGTCATGGATCGGATATCCGCCGTTAAATCTATTCAGATTCAATTGTCGGGATGCGTGAACCACGCGACTTGTATTCTTCCCAATTACCGGTGATCCAGTAGCGATCATTAAGGAACCAAGTCTGCATCTCTTCTCCGACGCTATCGAGGGTAAACAACGCCTGCTCTTCAGGGCTTTCGGCAAAGGCCGCCAGATCAGCGAAGTCCTGATCATCCAGCTCAATCGTGTAACCGAGTTCGATATTTTGTAATTGGGTCATAGCCGCTGCACCGCGCCACATGCGCGCTGTGAATGTCAGCGGGTTGATACTGTCCGGCTGCCGACTGGCAGAAAGTGTAGGCGCAGCTGTGCCGCCGACTCCGTTGACCTGGTGGCAGATGACACAGCCCTTCACCGTAAAAAGAATACGCCCGCGCCGGGCATTCACCTCCGGTACCTCTACTGTGATGGCAGATGGCGGCTGAGCTAGTGCGGCAGTTGTGTCCTCAGCCTCGACAATTTCCTCCGGGATGACTGCGATGACCTCCTCGTCTACCGGGTCAAATGCTTCAGGTTCAGCGCCGCCGCAGGCAGCAAGCAAGACAGTGGAAAGGGCGAGAACGGAAGAGACATAAAGGCGGGTCATGGACAAACTCCCAATTGCTGTCCCCGGCTATACAACGTGCCGCAGCATTTACCAACACCCGGTTACCTCTTCCCCAGATCCACTTCCAGATAACTTATTGCATGGACAAAGTTGGATGGGGCGATTTTGAAATCGCCATTACAAACTACTTCCGGAAAGCGCGCCAGGATTTGTGCAAACGCGGCCTCTAACTGCATATTGGCGATGCGCTGCCCGAGGCAGACATGGGGCCCGAGGCCAAACGCGATATGCTCTTTCGCATTCGGACGCGCTACATCAAACTGATCCGGTGTTTCAAAAACAGACGGGTCACGATTGGCCGCACCATAATACATGAGCACCTTTTCACCTTCAGCGATCCTTTGTCCGCTTATTTCGGTGTCACAGGTGGCAGTGCGCCGCATATAGATGACGGGCGAGACCATGCGAATTGCTTCGTGCACAAAGTTCGGCAGCAAGGATGCATCCTGAATGAGTCTTTGTTTCTGATCCGGGAATTGGCTCAAAAGACGCATTGACCCAGAAATGGAATTGCGCGTCGTATCGTTCCCGGCGAAAACAATCAGCAACCACGATCCATCAAGAAATTCATCCGGCAATGGCGCGCCGTCAACTTCAGCATTGGCGATTGCTGATAGCAGATCGTTGCGTGGCTCGGCGCGGCGCGCCTGAAGCATCGACTGTCCGTAATCAAACATCTCTTGCACATTTGTGAGAAACTCGAACATGAAGGCCGGGTCCATCTCCCCCACCGCATCACGCGTCAGCGCATCTTGTGCCAATTCAAGGTAGTGCATCCAACGTACGAGTTTCGGGCGGTCTGCCTCCGGAATGCCGAGTATTTCACTCAGTGTGAACAACGGCAACTCGGCGGAGAAGTTCTCGACCAGATCAAGCACCGGTCCTTTTGCGGCCATATCGTCCAGCAACTTCGTGACCTGCGCATCAACTTTCTTGCGCAGATCAGCAACATAAGAGGCTGTGAAAAAGGGCATATGTTCGCGGCGCAATTGCAGGTGAACAGGCGCATCAAGACAAATCATATTGTCAAACGCCGCGCGGTTCAGCAACGGATGGCGTGTTTCCGGCGGACCGTAGTTCATGTTGATCCCGCCGCGCTGCGAGGAAAAGGTTGCCGTGTCGAGTTCAACCGCGCGAATGTCTTCATAGCGCGTCAAAGCCCAGAAGCCCGAGAATTCATCCTCCGTGCACCAGCACACAGGGGCATTTTCACGCATCCGGGCATAGGCCTCATAGGGCTGTCCATTCGTGTAAACCATATAATCGGAAAGCTGGACTGGCGGCACAAAGTCGTAGTGCCGTCCAAATGAAGGTTCCTGCGGTGGGCTGTCTTCCTGAGCGGTTGTACTGACAAGCTCTAACATCTGCATCCTCTCCTGTTTCAATCACGAGAATAAGATGCGCCCGCAAAAGGGGAAAGTCCGTCTGACAGAAATGGGCAAAAAATGCTGCCCCGCTGGCGTGCCCTCACCAGCGGGGCTGGCAGGACACAGTAGGGGGAGAGTTACTGTGCATCCACCTGCCTTGGTTTACT
>JALEGJ010000144.1 GCA_022763115.1 Aquisalinus sp. | reverse complement strand
CAATAATGGAGTAGTTCCTTATGACCGGCACTGATATGCGCGTAATATCTGAGCGCGTAAACCGCCTCCAAATCTGAAGGTCGGTCAGTTTGCTCAACGTGTATACCAACAGGGTTGCTCACTGACTGAGTGGATTAAAATTTTGGGGGCAGAGTAATTTTTATTAGGACTACTGATCATCTAATTCCAATAGCCAGCCAGGAAGCACTGGAGCCATGCCATACATTATCGTCGCCATAAATAATATATGATAAGTTGAAACCGTTCTCATCAATGTTATTTGCTTCAGTTTTTATACGAATTGTAGGCCCATTCATGTCCAACCCGGAAAGTCCAGCTTGTATGATTGGTGGCTTGCTGAATGGCTTGGAAAAGCTAACTCTATATCGAATTTCTTGAGTGCCGTTATCGTGATTAACTGTAGTTCCGCTGTCTCCTGACTTTGCATTGTGATGGCCTTGTTCGAAGCCTAATTGAAAGTTTTCAATAGTGAGTTGCAATTCCTGATTAAACTCGCTCATTTCATCATCCTCCGACATGATCATTGAAATTTTCGAAAGTTTCTATGTTAAACAAATACCTTTAAGGCTTGCGTACCCAGCCGTCGCCGGCCTCGACGCATTCACCTGACCCTGCTTTTTCGATCAGGTTGGCGGCAGCGATCTGGCCGACCTGCTGCACGGTGATGCCGCGCTGTTCAGCAATGTTCGCATAGGCCGTTTTGCGCTTGGTGTTCACCTCTCGCATCTCGCGCTGCACATCCGTGGAGGCGCTCTTGCCGTCAACGACACCCAGATACCCGTCAGCTTGCTCGCCGATGACGCACTGGTCCTTGGCATTCTCGATGACGGTGTTTTGGGCCATGGCGAGGCCACCGAACATGGCGATGGCGGCTGCGGTGGCAACGAGAGTGGATTTGACAGATATACGCATGGGGTTTCTCCCTTAGAAAATATCAGGATTGCTGGAGATCAGGTCCTCGACATCCTTGTCGACCTTGATCAGCAATTCCTGAGTGATGTTGACGTTGAGGTTGATCTCAATCGGTTTGTCCGGCGCTTCCAGCTTCACCGTCGCGCAGCCAGCCAGCAGGGCGGTGGTCGCGAACAGGGCGGCAGGCGCATAAATGGGTCTGTTTTTCATATCTGGCAGGGCCATCAAATTTTCTCCTCCATGCACTCTGCGGGTCTCAGGTGTCGAGATCATGGCAAAGTGGTCACAAAATCGCGAGAATAACCCTTTCCTCAAGGCTGAACCCGCTCGGCATCTCCAAATTCCAATTCTAACCCTTTTTCGAGCACCAAGTCATCGAAAATAGATTGCTTGCTCTGCCGCTGTTGATCGAATTGGCGGACAAGGCCGGAAAGCGGGGCATTGATGTTGATATTGAAATGAATGCCCGTGTCGTCGATGGACTGGCTGGTCAGGCCTTCAAGATCAGTTCGCCCCTCAAGGCGCAGACCCAGATTGATGTCCCCGTCGAGGTCACCATTGATGGTCAGCACCAACTGGTCGAAGTCAAAGGAGCGCAGGGCCTCGAAGGCCAGTTTGCCACCTGCACCGGCGTTCTCGGCAGCGCGCTGCAAGGCGGCACTCTCATAAGCGATGTTGCCGGGGGTGATGGCGCGCAGCGTGCCGTTTTCAATCCGGGCTTTGCCGTTTTCGATAATAACGGGCAGGGTGCCATCCAGACGCCCGGCGCCGGACAAGCCGTTGACGCCAAAAAAGGCGAGCAGCTGCGAGATGTCGATATTGCGGACGGTCATCGGCACGCTGATGGTGCTGCCGTCCAGGGGCACAACAGCGTCCTGAATACTCAGGGTGCCACCGAACCAGGGCCAGATGGCGGAGAGCACCTGCATGGTGCCATCGCCGGGGGCGGAGAACTGAATTTCGCCGTTTTCGAGTTTCAGGGCATCAAGGTCGATCAGGCCGATGGTTGCGGTCTGTACGCCCCGGGTTTGCAAGGGCAGGAGGCCGTCAAAATCAGCGGTCAGGGAAAGGTTGCCGGTGCGGGTGACCGCTCTGGTCGGGCCGCTGAAGCTGAGGCCGTCAATGTTCAGGCTGGCGCCTGTTTGCAAGCCTTCCCGGGCCAGTTTGAGTAGCACCGTGCCGGAGATCGGGCCGCCGGCATTTTCGACAAAGCCTTTTAGGGGCGGCAGAACATCCGTAAGCTGAAAACCTTCCGGGTTCAGGGTCAGCGGGCCAAAGTCAAGGCGCGCTTCCCCGTCCTGCGCGCGCAAGTCATAAGTGCCATTCAGGGTCGAGAAACTCTCTACGCCGGGAATGGCCAGGGTGCCGTTGAAGGTGGCTTGCGCCTGACGCACAGCGAACGTGCCTTCGAAGGCAAGAGGAGAAAAGGACGTTGGCTCACGCAGGTCTTTCAGCAACACCTCATTGATGTTGCCGGTAATGCTGATGTCACCATCCTTATACGTCGCGCGACCACGACCATTCATGTCGGAGAGGTTTATCAGCTCGTTAATCTGAATATCTCCACCATAAAGCCCTGTCCGGGCGGTTGCTGTGCGGCCATTGATATCCAGACTGACAATGGCGCGTGGCGGCCTGCCAGTGATGCTGGTCTCGCCAATGGTCGTGTCAAGAGCACTGGCCGTGATGATGCCATCGGCTCGGGCTGTGAGTTTGCCGGTGTCATCAAGGGATGCCGTCAACACCAGAGGGCCAGCGGTCGGCGGGCAGAATTTGGCGTTGGTAAAGCTGAAGCTGCCATTTCGAGTGCGGGCGGAAGGCCGGGGCAATGAAATACAGCCGCGCGGCACGGTGATTTCTGCCGTGTGTGCAGCAAAGTCGGCATCAAGCGAAAAGTCGGCCGAAACAGGCAGATTCCGCAGCACCATGTTGTTCGTTTCCAGCCGGGAAGGCCCGCCGCTGACCTGGAGGTCACCTGTCAGGCGGGAGCCATCAAGGTCACCGGCAAACGTGACAGTGCCGGGCACCAGTGTGAAAGAGGTGTCCTGCCATTCTGCCGCCGTAAAATCCGTATTGATACGGACGGGGCCGTCTTGCTCCCTTGCGATATCAATATGTCCCCCGGCGGGGGAGGCTTTCAGACCGCTGATGTCATAGTCGAGATTGAGCCAGGAGCGTGTGTCCGACCAGCGGCCAAGCGTTGTGCCCGCCGGTGCAGACAGGTCAATGTCAAGGCCGGTATCGGTGCGGGCGGAGAGATAGTCCTCGTTGACATTCTCAAGACTGATAACGCCGCCAGCCAGCTTGACCAGCCCGCGCGCAGAAAGGGTGCTGGTTTTTGGCATCTCGCCAGCCGCAAATGTCACATAGTCCGTGTAAGGCGCCAGTATATCCAGCGGGACGGATGGCGCCGAGAGGTCAAACGTGACTTGTGCTTCGGTATTATTGCGATCCTGTGCCAGCGCCAGAAAGTCCGTGCCGGAAAAGGAAAAAGCAGCCTGCAGGTCAGGGTAGGATCTGCCATCATTCTCGACGCTTAAAGCAGTTGAAGCCGCGCCATTAAAACTGCGGTCGGGCCGCAGGGAAACGCTCGCCCGAAGGTCCGTTTCCCGCAATGTGGTCTCACCAAACTGGAAAATACCGGACAGGGCTCGCAGGGTGGCTGCACCGCCTGTCTCTCGTGCATAGTTACCATCAAGCGAGAGGACAGCATCGCCATAATCCGACTTTAGCAGGATGGTTGTGTCAGAGACTGTCATCTCATCCAGTGTCACGCTCGTGCCTGCGCCCGTCCCTCCGCCAGCGCCCCGCAGTTCCGACAGGGGCAGGCCGGCGATCAGCACATCATCCCCTTTTTGGGTAATGTGAACGGTCAGACCGGAAAGGCTGATATTCTCAATTTTACCGTCACGCAGGTCTGTCAGAGACCAGGTGGCCTCTGCACGCTTCAGGTTTAGAAGGGGTCTGCCATCGCGCCCACTACCAGCGGTCAGGTTTTCAACCACCAGACCGGTACCGCTAAGGGAGGTCACTGAAAGAGATACATCTTCCAGGCCGCGCGCTTCCAGCGCCTGTCGCGCATAATGCTCGGCGATGCTGCCACGCCACAGGTAGACGCCTGCTGCAGCGACAAACAGCAGGATCAGGAGTGCAGCAGGGATGAGCAGCAGGCGTTTCACAACAAAGAGGCATCCTTACGTGATGCTGGTTTACCATTTATTCGTCTTAACTGTCCCGGACTATTCCGGCGAAAAAGCGGCATGTGACCGCTGAAATGCCCGCCAATTTTCATTGTCAATCCTCTCTCGACAAGCGGAGCAATTCTGCTAAACAAGCGCGCTCGCCCACAGGGTGGTTCCGGGCATGTTGTTTGCGGCTGTGGCGGAATTGGTAGACGCACCAGATTTAGGTTCTGGCGCCGAGAGGTGTGGGAGTTCGAGTCTCCCCAGCCGCACCACTCGTTCAGAGGGTTTTGTTGAGCGGACAAAATTCCAGAGCGAAGACCCGGTCCGCAACGAGCGTCCGGCAGGGACCCGGGTGAATAGCTGGTAGTTTCGAGCTATCAGACGAGAAGAGGTTTTGGGCATATGCCCGCGTGATTTGTAGCCCTTCCGGGGGCAAATTGGTTGAAGTCAGGAAGCGACGAATATGGAAGTCATAGAAAAGAGCAGCGAAGGGCTGTCACGCGAGTTCACCATCAAGGTGCCGTTCACCGAGCTGGACGGGAAACTGTCTGCCAAGCTGGAAGAGATGAAGGGGCAGGTGCACCTGAAAGGCTTCCGCCCCGGCAAGGCGCCAGTCTCTTTCCTCAAGAAGATGTATGGCAAAGGCATGATGGGGGAATTGATTCAGGAAACAATCAATGAAGCCAGCCAGAAAGCACTGGAGGACAACAACCTTCAACCGGCTATGCCACCACACCCGCATTTTCGTGACGGGCTGATTGATGATGTGGTCGCTGGCAAGGCTGATCTTGAATACGACATGCACGTGGAAGTGCTGCCGGAAATAGAACCGGCGGACGTAGCTTCCCTCAAGTTGACGAAAATGGTTGCGGACGTCCCACAGGAAGATATTGACGAAACCCTGTCGACCATCGCTGACCAGAACAAGAGCTACAAGGCGCGCGGTAAAACGGCTAAAGCGAAGGACGGCGACAAGCTGATTATCGACTTCGTTGGCCGTATTGATGGCGAGGAGTTTGAGGGTGGCAAGGCAGAAGGTACGGAACTGGTGCTGGGGTCTGCACAGTTTATTCCGGGCTTTGAAGATCAGCTCGTGGGCACCAAGGCCGGCGACAAGAAAGACGTGACCGTCACGTTCCCGACCGAATACGCCGCAGAACATCTTGCTGGCAAGGAAGCTGTCTTTGAAGTCGACGTGACAGAAGTGCAGGCGCCAGAGACCGTCGAGATCAATGACGACATGGCCAAGAATATTGGCTTTGATGATCTGGCGGCCCTGACCGAAAGCGTGACGGAGCGCCTGCAGCAGTCATTCTCCGGCCAGAGCCGCTTGCATATGAAGCGCCACATTCTCGACAAGCTGGACGAGTTGCATTCTTTCGATCTGCCACCAGGCATGGTGAATGCCGAGTTTGATCAGATCTGGCAGCAGGTTCAACAGGCCGAGCTTGATGATGAGGACAAGGAAAAGTCCGAGGATGAGCTGAAAGAAGAGTACCGCAAAATTGCCGAGCGCCGCGTCCGCCTTGGTCTTGTGCTGGCAGAAATCGGCAAACGTGCCGAGGTGGAAGTACCTCAGGAAGACATGAACCGCGCCCTGCAGATGCAGGCGCAACAATTCGGTATGCCGATCCAGCAACTGGCTGAGTTCTATCAGGGCAATCCGCAAGCACTGGCACAGCTGCGTGCACCTCTTTTCGAGGATCGCGTCGTGGATTACATCATTGAGCGCGCTGATGTTTCGGAAAAGACCGTCAGCAAGGAAGAGCTGATGAAGGATCCTGATGAGGATGAGGTTTCTGCCGCTGAGGCGAAGCCGGCGAAGAAAAAGGCTGCCAAGAAGAAAGCCGCCAAAAAAGATGAGGCTGGCGAGGAAGAATAAGCCCTTTGCCAGGTTGTTTTCAGAAGCCCTGCTCGTGATGAGCGGGGCTTTTTTGTGTTATGGTCTATATGAATAAAAAGCTGCTCGAAGGAACAATGCGATGCTGAGGCTTTTTCTACTGATACAGGTCGTCATATTTGCCGTTTTCGGGACATTCATGCTGTTGGAGCCAATTGAGCTGGCGGCGCGCATGGGCCTGGAAATTGGCGGGCGCAATGGCAGTTTCGAGATGCGGGGGATTTACAGCGGGGTCAGTCTCGGGATCGCTGTTTTATGCCTGCTCGGCTGCCTGAACGTGCGGCAGTATGCCCGGCCAGCCCTCTTCATGCTGATTACCTATATGGGCGGCTACATTTTTGCCCGCGCTGCGGCCATCATGATTGAAGGGCCACCATCAACGGATTTCTGGATCTTTATCGTTTTCGAAGCGGTAACGGGCCTGTGCGCCTTGCTGATGTTGCAGAGCAAGGCCTTGCATGCCTGAATGCCAGACTTGTCACTCAGACAATTATCGCCGCTAGCTGTATAATTTTGCCAGCAATGGTGTTGTCGTCAAGCCAAAAGCAATGCCTGCAGCGAGTGAAACCAGGCTGAATTTCTGCAGGGCAGACATGCTGGCGACCTTCTTGTACTGCGAGTAGCCAATAATTCTGGCAAGGAGGGAATTACTGACGCTGTCAGATACAAAAGGTACAGACAAAAAGATCAGCAATACGATGAAAACGGCGGCGATCGCTGCGCGCGTGACATAAGCCTCATGACCTATGAACATCAGGGCAGCACGGGAGATATAGAGATCGTACCCGATCAAATACATGATAGAACAGGCCCACAGGGCTAAACCGATGAACCAACCATTGAAGAAATACCTGAATGCCTTTTCCATGGGCAAACAGTATCAAATGTTCTTTAACAAGTTGTATAAAATGGTCATTTAAGTGACTGTTTTAAGTGATATTTTTATATCTGTATATTAACCATGATTGCGGAATTTTTACCTGTTTGCAGCGTATTTGGCCTCTCATTCGTTAACGGGGCTGATTAAATGAACAAACCGGCTTTCTGTAAAATTTAGGTATGGTGGCAATGCTTGCTCTCAACGATTGATCATGCGTCGTTGTGCCTTGTGGGCGTCTTTCAGCAATTTGTGATGACGGGAAAGTCAGACCCGTGAATTAGCTTGTTGTTGTTTCCCCGGAAATGCTTCACGTCATCTATGCGCCACGCAAAATGCAGGAGAAAATCATGGATACATTCGACGCAATTGAAAAAAGACGCTCCATCAAGGAGTATGATGCGAGCCACAGATTCACAAAAGAGGAAGAAGAAAAGCTGCTGCAGGCTGCCATCAAGGCACCAACAAGCTTCAACATTCAGCACTGGCGCTTTGTGATCCTGAGGGACCCCGCGTTGCGCACGAAAATCCGCAAGGAGTATGGCAACAATCAGGCACAGATGACTGATGCCTCTCTTCTTATTCTGATGACCGCTGACATGAAAGCCTGGGAAAAATCTCCCGAGCGTTACTGGACGAATGCGCCGAAAGAAGTCGCGGACCTTCTGGTCAACTGGATGGGCCCGTTCCATGAAGGGCGTGAGTGGTTGCAGCGTGATGAGGCCCAGCGCTCGATCGGCATGGCCATGCAGACGATCATGCTCGCCGCTACAGCGATGGGTTACCATGCATGTCCCATGATCGGTTTTGACATCGAAGAAGTTGCCAAACTGATCAATCTCCCTGACGATCATGTCATGGGGCCAATGGTTGCAGTTGGCAAAGGCACGAAAGAGCCATGGCCGCGACCGGGTCAGGTGCCGTTGTCGGAACTGGTTGTCGAAAATTCCTTCTAAAGTCCGGCATGGGGGGCGCGCAGTGCCTCATCACGTACCTTGAAGGTTGGTCACCATGGTGAGTTTGCTGTAAGAATTCGCGTTAAGAGCGAGCAAACAGAACGGCGTGATGGTGAACTTTATCTCCACGACAAACTGCATACAGGGCACAAAAAGGCGGCCAAATGATCTCAGAAATTTAGTGGCTGCTTACTGGTTGTTGGTGGTCGCAGCTTTCGGGATCATTTCTCTCACCATCGTCCCCGCGCACGCCAGCGTGCCGGCCAACTCTGCGCTTCTTTCTGATCTTGCCGGCCTCCGCTACGGCGTTTCTGTCACTGACCTTGAGGGTAACGTTCTCATCGCGCACCGGGCGGATGAGCGATTTGTCCCCGCCTCGAATGTAAAACTGTTCGTGACGGCGGCGGCGCTCGCTGCCGAGCAGGAACTGTCGAGCCTTGATACAGGGTTGCGTGTTGTTATTGAGCCGCGCGACACAGGGCGCCCTGATATCGCCCTGGTGGGGCGTGGCGACCCGACCATCGGCTTTGGGGCAGACTGTCAGGCACGCTGTCTCGAAACGCTCGCCGAAGCAGTCGTGGAAGCAGGTGTGACAGAAGTTGGTGACATCATCGGGGACGATCAATGGTTTGCCGATCAGCCAAGGCCGGTTGGCTGGAACTGGGATGACCTCAAGTTTGGTCATGGTACGTCTATTTCGGCCCTGTCTGTGAATGACAATATCCTGCGCTTGCGGGTTTCCCCAACCGGCACCACAGGCGAGCGCATGGGAGCGTCCTGGCTCGATAACGGGGCGGACTACTTTACGCTGAATAATCAGGCCAAAACGAGCGTTGCCAACGGGCAGAAGGCGCTTCGGCTGGAGCGGCGCATCGGCGATGACGTGGCGCGGCTTTATGGAGAATTGCCAGCTGGCTCAAGGTCCGTAACACTGGAGCTTGGCGTCGATGACCCTGCGCATCTCGCCGCATGGTATTTCAAAAGGGCACTGGAAGCGAAGGGCGTTTCAGTTTCCGGCGATCTGCGCACACGAAACCGGCCCCTCCAGTACAATGATGAGCCAAAGCCCGCAGATACAGACGGGTCGCCCGCCGGGATGACCTGTGCGCAAGCCAGTCGACCTTCGTCTGGCGGCACAGTAATTGCCGCGCTCGAGCCAGCGCAAGTGCGTGAGATTGTGAAAGAGACAAACCTGGAAAGCAAAAATCTGTATGCAGAGGTGCTTCTTCGCCAGCTTGGACATGTTGCTGGCACGGGGTCCTCCTTTTGCGGATTACTGAAAATTCAGGCGTTTCTGGAAGAGGCAGGTGTGCCCCGGGAGTCTTATGATTTTGATGATGCTTCGGGACTTTCCAACTATAACCGCGTGACCCCGGCGACAGTCACAGCGCTGCTGCGCCATGCCGCGGCAGCGCCATGGGGAGAGGTCTATCGTGACAGCTTGCCCGTGAGCGGTGGCGAGGCGGGTTCATTGAGGAACCGGTTTCGTGGCACAGCCCTTGAGGGAAAGGTTTTTGCCAAAACCGGCACGCTCAACCACGCGGATGTGCTGTCCGGTTATATAGTCGCGCGCAGCGGCAAGATGCTGGCTTTCTCTATTATCGTGAATGACCGCCCGCTTGGTTCCGCTTCTGCGCGATACCGGATTGATTCCGCCCTGTTGAAAATCGCGGAGCAGTTCTGACGGTATGATATCAGGGGGCAGCATGTCGGCCCTGTGATGTTGTCGCCTTTGTGCAAACAGCCTACAAATCTTTCATTCTGAATTTGGAGGTGCAACCATGAAGATATGGATGTTTATGGGCTGCTTGTTGCTGACGGCTTGCGCACAGCAGGATGCAAACGAACCACTAAATAATACGGACACCGCGATGCCCTCTGAAAGACCATTACCTGTGACCACAGAGGACCGTTTTGCCATTCTGGCGCTCGATTGTGTGCATCGGGAATATCCCAACAAAATCAGTCACGTCATGCAATCGGCGGATGATGTTGCTGCGCCCCGCGACCTGACGCCGGCATTTTATGGCTGTTTCGACTGGCATTCTTCTGTGCACGGTCACTGGTTGCTGACGCGGATGCTCAATACACAATCGAACAGTGTTCTGGCCAGTGAAATCCGTGATGCGCTGGCAAAAAGTTTTACCCCGGCAAAACTGGCAGGCGAACTGGCATACTATCAAAAGGAGGGGCGCGCCTCTTTCGAGCGCCCATACGGCATCGCCTGGTATTTGCAACTTGTGGCGGAACTGGAAGAGAGCAATGACCCACAACTTGGCGAGTGGCGCGAGACACTGCGGCCTCTTGAAGAGGCCATTGTTGAACAGGTGCGGGACTGGTTGCCGAAATTGCGCTATCCTGTTCGTCTGGGCACGCATAATCAGACTGCGTTCGCCTTTGGCCTGATGATTGATTATGCACGCATCGTGGGCGATGAAGCCTTTGAAGCGGACCTTGTTGAGAAGACGCTTTCTTTTCACCAGAACGATGTAAATTGCCCGCTATCGTATGAGCCGTCAGGAGAGGACTTTCTGTCGCCGTGCCTGATGGTGGCGGATCTCATGCGACGTGTATTGTCGCCACAGGACTTTTCTGTCTGGCTGTCGGCATTTCTGCCGCAAATTCCCGTGGACGGATCGTCAGACTGGCTGGCGCCAGGGATCGTGCTTGACGCTTCAGATGGCAAGCTGGTGCATCTGGACGGTGTGAACCTGTCGCGGGCCTGGGCACTGGAGGGCATCGCGAGTGCCTTGCCGGACGGGGATGTGCGCAAGCCCGCTCTGATGGCATCGTCAGTCTTGCACAGGGAAGTTGGCATCGAAGCCGTCTCTGACGAGCATTATTCCGGCAGTCACTGGCTGGCGAGTTTTGCGACGTATCTCACGACCCGGCGGGGGATTCCATCTGATCAATGATGTTCCGGAAACAGCCGGCGCAACGAACAAGCGTGTGGTTGTCGCGGGGAAGGGCTTTGTCTGGTGACTTTGGTAGCGGAGGAGAGACTTGAACTCCCGACACGCGGATTATGATTCCGCTGCTCTAACCACCTGAGCTACTCCGCCAAAGTCACGGGACACGGCGATCTCTCGCCATGCGTGAAGGACGGTATAAAAGCGAACGCGCGCGACTTGTCAATCTGAAACTCGTGCCATCTGGCCCTGACTGTTTATCCCGGATAGCGCCGCGCCGGAGAATCACGGCTATCTTCGTCAAGGTTCGTGAAATGCATGGTGAGCAGGTTCGGAACTTAAAAAGAACAAAATTGAATAACCAAGCAAAAACAGCTAGTTATGATGATTGACAAATTGGAACAAATAGCGTACAAATAATTTCAGTTTCACGACTCAGCCGAGTGTGACAGAGATAAGAGGCAGACATGGCAAATAATCTACGGGTAGTTGAAGGCGGCAACAT
>JALEGJ010000143.1 GCA_022763115.1 Aquisalinus sp. | reverse complement strand
TGATGCCGCCCTGCCCTGCCGGGTTTTTGCGTAATGTATAAGTGCCGATACCATCCAGTTCGCCCGTCGTCGTACTGTCAAAAGCAGCGCTATCGAAGGCTTGCTTGACCGGCCCCTGCAGCGCCTGAGACGCGATGCGCAAACCGTCCTGATTGAGCAGTTTTGCATTATCAAGTTCTGGTGTCGGGATCAGATCATTGACATCAAAATTGTCTGTACTGGCCCGGAAAATTTGCCCGGACGCATCCAGTGCCAGCGTAATCGCTCCCCCATCCGGTGAGCGGACCTCAATAGTACCGCCTTGGCCAGCATTATCTTTCTTCAAAGTGTAGTGGCCAACCCCTTCGATTTCACCCGTTGTGGTCGTGTTAAAGCCTGCTTGCCTGAAAGCTTCACTGATTGGCGCCTGCAAACGATCAGACGCAATTTTAAGCTTCTCCTGATTTAACAGAGCCGTATTATCCAACTCTGGTGTTGTTTCTTCATTACGCGCCGCATGTGCTGTTTGCGTATTGGCATTTACTGCGTTTACCATCACTCTATTCCTTACTAATTCTTAACCCCTGCCTTCAAGGCACTGGGTGTTTCGTAAGTCATAGTTTCCGAGAAGTATTGCCGTTAAAATTAGTACACGAATTAACTATATTTTCTCAAAACGCACCATTCTGATACAAAAAATATCTGTATAGCGGAAAAATAATCACATGAATGTGAGGCTGGAACAAACCAGCGGAAGCGTGAGCAGAAGCTCTTTAAATATCAGATGATGTTCTAAAAGAAACACCCGGCCTCAGTTAAGCCGGGTGTTTTGACGTGAGCCTAGTGAGGCGATATGACATCTAAACCATCCGCAAAAAAGGTCCGACCCTGCAGATAGAAATTCAAAGCAAACAGAATGGCCTGCTTTGTTTCCGGGTCGAAGTTCGCGTTGTTGACGAGATCGATAATTTCCTCCGTTTGCTCTGCATTATATTCTGTACCAGCAAAATTGTTGCCGCCCAGGAAATTCTGAATACTGTCAAAAAGATCCCGATTTGGCACGAGGCTGTTGATGTCAAAATTCTCTGTGCTGCCACGTATAATACGGCCTGAATTGTTCAGTGCAAATGTTACTGTTCCACCATCTTCCAGCTGGATTTCAATGATACCGCCTTCACCTTCTGGATTCTTTTGCAGGTTATACGTTCCAACGCCAGGAATTGTTCCTGTTGTTTTGCTGCCAAAAGCAGCACCATCAAACACCTGCCTAACGGCATCACCGAAGGCAACTCTTGCGAACCGTCGACCTTCCTCGTCAAGAAGATTTGAGTTGTCCACTTCGGGTGTCGGGATCAGACTGTTGATGTCAACACCGTCCGTGCTGCCGCGTGTGATCTGACCTGACGCGTCCAGCTTCAGCGAAACAGAACCACCATCTTCGAGTTGGACTTCAATGACGCCGCCCTGACCTGCCGGGTTTTTGCGTAATGTATAAGTGCCGATACCATCCAGTTCACCCGTCGTTGTGCTGTCAAAAGCAGCGCTATCGAAAGCTTGCTTGACCGGCCCTTGCAGCGCCTGAGATGCGATGCGCAAACCGTCCTGATCCAGAAGTTTTGTTTCATCGAGCTCCGGTGTCGGGATCAGATCATTGACATCAAAATTATCTGCACTGCCGCGAACGAGTTGGCCAGAAGCATCGAGGTCAAATGTCAGTGTGCCGCCATCAGCTGACTGCAGCTCAATAGTACCACCCTGACCGCCAGGGTTTTTCTGCAGGGTGTAGGTGCCAAAGCCTGGAACTTCACCTGTAGTCAGACTGTCAAAGTCAGCGCCATTAAAGATCTCCTTGATTGGCCCTTGCAGCGCTTGCGAAGCAATCGCAAACTCTTCCTGAGTGAGCTGCGCTGCCGGGTCAACTACAGGAGCAGCAGGTTCAAAGTTTGCATCGATGTTATAATTCGGTGCTTCGTCGATTTTGACATTACCAGTCAATCTACCACCTGCAGGCGTACCATCGGCACCCGTTGTAATTGTCAGCTGGCCACCTTCAACGGTATTCCGCGCTGTGTCGCCACGACGGAAGCTCGGAGCCAGACCATCAAGATTTGTCAACTCGATCGACCCGGCACGTATCGTAAAGTCACCTGTGAAATCAATTTCCGCCGCGTGGGCCGGACGGCCTTCAACAGTGCCTGTAAACCTTGCCTTGCCATTATCAAGAAACTCTACTTTGGCGTCTGACACTTTTCTGCCGCGAATTGTAAAGTCTTCCAGCTCGAATGTCTGCCCTGCGAGATGGGCGTTGTTGTTTTCTGCTGTGGGGGTCTGCTCCTGCTCTGCAGCTGCTGTGCGCGTTGTTGTTGCGCTTTGGGCATAGTTGGGGATTGCGTTAACCATCGCTTTATTCCTTACTGATTTTCAACCCCTGCCTTGAAGGCACCGGGTATTACGTAAGTCATACTTGCTGTGGTGTCTTGCCATAAATATTAGTACACGTATTAGCTATATATATTCAAAGCGACCCATTGTGGTACAGAATGCCCTTTTAGAGCGTAAAAAAATCACATGGATGTGAGGCTGGAACAAACCAGCGTGAAGTCCGCCTGGATCAGGTTTTCACATATTTGTGAGGGGAAGAACGCAGGTCCCGTCTTTGAGTTAAAGCCTTGCTGATTGTGACCTGATCAAAACATCGGGATTGGCAGCAAGGTCTTCGCCTTCGTCGATATCTGCCAGCACGGGGAGCTGTGCCACGCTGAAATTCTCCGGCAAGGTTGCCAGCGTATCTGCCAGCGTATATTCCGTAGACCAGCGCACATTGTCGAACAGCTGCGATGCGTGACGGGCCCGGCGCAGACCGATCAGCCAGTAGCCACCATCAGGGGCTGGCCCCACCACGACATCATTGCCGCGCAGGCGCGCAAAGGCTTCTGCAATCAGGTCTGTGCTGACATGGGGCGAATCCGAGCCGATGATGACCATGGGGCCCGGCGGCATATCCTGAAACAGCCGCCCCATACGATCGCCCAGATCTCCCCCGCCTTGCGCCACCCGGGCGATGTGAGCGGGCCAGACCGATGTCCAGTCCTGATAGAGGGCGCTGACCGGGTCCACCGCCAGCACCATTTCCCAGCGACGATCTGTCCCCAGACGATTTACCAGCGCGGCTGTTGCATGGCGGTAAAATCCGGCGGCACGCGCCTTGCCGATATCCCGTGCCAGACGCGTCTTGGCACGGCCTGCTTTTGGTGCCTTGACCATCATCACGAGACGTGGCCGCCATGGCTGACCATTGTTCAACATTCCCCTCACTGATAATTCTCCAGTATTTTCTCCGGCGGGACGCCGCGATAATAAGACATCAGGCAGTTAAAATTCTTCCAGACACGCGGGAAGTAGCCGTTCTGCTTGTAACGGGCGGCGGAGGTGGTCGCAACGGCGCGCAATGGCTGCAAGCTGCCGTTTTTGCGGATGCGCCGCACCAGGTCCACATCTTCAAACAGGGGCATCGGGCCATAACCGCCCAGCGCATCGTAAAAGGTGCGCGAGATCAACAGGCCCTGGTCGCCATACGGCAATGACAGCAGGCGGCAGCGCCACCAGACGCCCGCCTCCACCACGCGGGCCTGCCAGACATTTTCATCAAACCGGAAACTGAAGTAAGCGGCTGCCTTGGCCCCGGCCGACATGATGAAGCTGGCGGCTCCTTTCTCCCAGCCTTCCTGCAACACTGTGTCCGCGTGCAGAAACAGCAGCCAGTCCTGCGGCTTCTGGAAGCTGCGCGCGAGCTCTGCGCCGCGAGCCAGTTGTCCGCCCCGCCCTGCTTCGCCGGTGACAAACTCTGCGCCGGTCGCAGCGGCGATGGCTTCAGTCTCATCCTCTGACCCACCGTCAGAGATGACCACGCGCGAAATCATGCCCTGCAAGGTCGCGGGCATCAGCGCAGGGAGCGCACTTTCCAGCGCCTGCGCGGAATTCAATGTGGGGATGATGACGGTTATCATGATCGCTCTTGGCTTTAGGCTGTGCCACCTCTTGGCGGAAACCGGCACTGGCGACAACTCACCGCTCGCTGACGCGCGGTCACCAATGCGTGCAACGGCGCGTGAGGTTGGAGTGGCTTTCCTTGTGTGAAAAATTTTCCGGTTATCACCTCTATTTGTTCTTGATTTGTTCATTTTAACGGGTATGGTCTGCCCATGACCCGCGCCACGCCCCTTTCCTTCCGTCCTGCCAGCCTGCCTAGCCGGGAAAGGGGCCGTGGCGCGCGGTCTAATGACAGCGGCCGCTTTGAGAGCGAGAAGCGCGAAGAGATTGATGATGGCTGGCGTGAAGAGGTGCCCGAGCCGGTCAAAACCAGTGTGACCCTCGAGACGCCGCGCAAGATCGTGACATTCAACAAGTCGCCTTATGTGGGCTTTGACCGCTCGATCAATCCGTATCGCGGCTGTGAGCATGGCTGCGTCTACTGTTTTGCGCGGCCCACCCATGCCTATATGGGCCTGTCACCCGGGCTGGATTTCGAGACGAAACTCTTTGCCAAGCCGGAGGCGGCAAAGCTGCTGGAAAAGGAACTGTCCAACCCGAATTATAAAGTGCGGGCGATTGCCATTGGCACGAATACGGATGCCTATCAGCCGATTGAGCGCCAGTTTCTGGTGATGCGACATATCCTGCAAACCCTGTCGCTGTTCAATCATCCGGTGTCGATCCTGACCAAGTCGAACCTGATTATTCGTGATCTGGATATTCTCGGGCCCATGGGCGCAAGGAACCTGACGCGTTGCATGATTTCGATCACCACTGAGGACCGGAAACTGGCCCGCGCCATGGAGCCGCGCGCCTCGACACCCGCCCGGCGCTTTGAAGCGCTGCGTCGTCTGGTTGGTGAAGGCATCACCACCGGCATCATGACCGGCCCGATGATCCCCGGACTGAATGATCCGGAAATGGAAAGCATTATCGAACAGGCCGCCGAGATCGGGGCCACTTACGCGACCTATACAATTCTGCGGTTGCCATATGAGATTTCGCAACTTTGGCAGGAATGGCTGGAAGCGTTCGCGCCGGACCGGGCAAAGCGCGTCATGCGGCATATTCGCGAGATGAATGGCGGGCGGGATTATGACCCTGAATGGGCGCGGGGTGCCGAGGTCAAAGGCACCTACGCCAAGCTGATGATGCAGCGCTTTCGAAAAGTCACTGACCGCCTTGGCCTCAATACCGGGCGCGACCGCCTGCCCCTTGATACCAGCCAGTTCCGGGTACCGTCAAAAATATCCGGTCAGCAGGACCTGTTCGGGTGAGGCAAGGATTAGGGTCAGGACCCATTAATCTCACCTTTTTGGTCGAGGCCAAATGGCCTGCTCACAAGGCGCAAGGCCGCAGGAAGTATTGCTACTTTCAAGGGCTTGCAACGATGTGAGAAGGCCATTTGGCACGATCCCTTCGGGACGCAGCGAGGATCTACGATGAGTGGCGTCGAAGACTTTTGAAAGGGGTGAGGCATGGTTAGCCGAAAGGCTGGCAAAAAGGTCCGGGGGACCTTTTTGAATGCTGAACCCATTCCTGCGTTGAGACAGCTGCGTTTGCTTAGCAAACGGTCTGTCTTCACTCTCCTAATCATCGCAAATCCTCACTGCGCCAAAATGGCGACATTAACGGGTCCTGACCCTATGTATCAGCCCGCCGACTGCTCCCTGAACCATTGCCGGGTGATCTCATCTACCGGAAAGATCAGTTCTATGCTGAAGTCACTCAGGGTAATGTCCTGCACCGTACCAAACCGGGCAATGGTAGAAAAAAGCGACAACTCAGTGTCACCAATGCGCAGTTTCATGGGGATAACCGGCGCATACAGATCAATGCTGGACAGATCCTCTCCCTCAAAACGGTCGTGTCCGGCAAGATCAGCAATCATTTTTTGCAGGCGTGGATTGCCCCCGCAATGCAGGTTCTCGGTTTTCAGGCGGGCCAGCGCCAGCGAGGCCAGTTCCGGCCAGTTGGCAATGATGGAACTCTCGGCATCATCAACAATCAGCATCTCAATCATGTTACCGACACCATGAAGCCCTGCTGCCGCAAACATCTGCAAGGCCGCCATATTGGCGTTGACCACATCCCAGTGCCGATCCACCACGACACCCGGATAGGGCATGTGATTTTGCAGCATGGTTTCTATCGCGGCGTGAACCGGCGCCAGCGCTTCATGATCCTGCGGCAGGTCAGGAAAGACCGGCGCATAGCCTGCGGCCAGCAACGCATTATTGACCGCCGCGCGGGGCATCTGCAGCGCCTCCGCCAGTTTCAGGATCATGGTGCGGCTGGGTTTGGAGCGGCCTGATTCCAGAAAACTCACATGCCGGGAGGACGTGTCAGCCTCAAGGCTCAAATCAAGCTGGCTGATGCGGCGGATGCCACGCCACTCTTTCAGAATGTCACCAAATTGCAGGGTCATGAAAATACCTACCTCCCAAGTAAACATTATAGGCAGCGTTTTGAACCAATGCACTTACCCCGGAGGTAACTGATCTGGCCCCGGAGGTAACTGATTTCATCAGCGATCCACGTAGAAAAAGAAAGCCGTGCCGCAAGGCGCATAAAAGCCGAACTCAACTGTACCCCATGGCTTTTCATCAAGGCGCGCAGAAATGATTTCCAGGGGCAGCCACTCTTGATAAATGGCCTTGAGCGCATCAAGGTTTTCCATCTGCACACGCACTGAGACGGCCTTGTTGCTGCCGCGTTGCTCCGGTGTGAATGTCTGCAAGTGAAACTCGATATTCTCCCGGCGCACCCCAGCGTAATCAGAAAAGGCCGGGTCCTCCTGATCCGAAAAAGGCACGGAAAACCCCAGCCGCTGCCAGAAGCGGATGCTCTCTGCCATATCAATGACGGCGAGTACGGGATTGACAGTTTTGAACATTCTCAGCCCTCGCTTTACGCAGCTGCAGGCTAGGCGGTGCCGCGATCCGGCACAAGCGGCTGGCAGTTTGCCTTTCCATCAGAATCGCCCGGTATATATAAAGTTAACTTTTCATTAACCCTTTCGGGACGCGGCATGTCTACTCCCCTGCCCACATTCGACATCGAAAACTCCCTGCCGGGTCTTGTCGCCGGTATTGACGAGGCAGGCCGTGGACCCTGGGCCGGACCGGTTGTGGCCGCAGCGGTGATCCTCAACCCCAACTGCACCCCCGCAGGCCTGAAAGACTCCAAGAAGCTGAGCCCGAAGCGCCGCGCAGACCTGGCGAATGCCTTATGGAAAACAGCGCGGATTGGCGTTGGCATATCTTCGGTTGAGGAAATTGACGACCTCAACATTCTGCAGGCCACCATGCTGGCGATGTCACGCGCCGCGGCCCATCTGCCTGTTGCCCCGGCGACCTGCATTGTGGACGGCACAGTGAAGCCAAAACTGCCATGCCCGGCCTATATGGTGGTCAAAGGGGATGCCAAATCAAAGTCCATCGCCGCTGCCTCGATTATCGCCAAGGTAACTCGTGACCGGATGATGCTTGAGCTCTCCCGCGAGTTTCCGGGCTATGGCTGGGACAGCAATAAAGGCTATGGTGCCAAAGCCCATCGCGACGGGCTTGATACATTAGGGGTGACGCCGCATCACCGGCGCTCTTTTGCCCCAATCCGCAATCGCCTTGATGCACACAACACGGCTTTTTGCTGATTAGGGTCAGGACCCTAAGTCACAATATTCCAATGACAGGGATTTAACTGTCCGCCCGCCAAGGCAACCCCTAGCCTACACCGCAGCATAAAGGGAAAACAACATGCGCACTCTGCTTTCAACTGCAGCAACAGCCCTGCTGCTGATCCTGCCCGCAAACCTTGTCGCAGCGGAATTGCCAATAGCAGTCGATGAGGCGCTGACCCGCGCAGAAGCCTATGCTGATATTCAGCCCTCTTTCTCGATGCGCGCTTCCAGCCCCGGAGAAGATGCCATTGTCTACCGCTATGATGCCCAAAGCGACAGCTGGTCTGTTATTGACGGCGACGCCAGCACACTGGATGAGGAAACCAGCGCTGGCATTGCCGAAATGCAGGCGGAACTGAGCCAGCCCGGCGAGTTGACCTATGCCAGTGCCCGCGACAGCCTGAGCGTCGCCGACCTGATCGAGACCGCCACGGACCGGGAAATTTATCGGATCAATATCAGCGGCAAGAACGGCGAGATGCCGAAGGCCATGCGCGAAGCGCTCGACATGACCTTGCATCTCGATACGCGCGAAGGGCATATCAGCCTGATTTCGATGCAGGCGCGCGAGCCTTTCAAACCGGCCATGGTTGCAAAAGTTGAGACACTGATTGTCGAACAACGCTTCGCCAATTTTCCCGACATGCCGGTGCCCCTGCTGGAGAGTTATTACAACAAGGCCAGCGGCGAAGCGATGTTTCAGAAATTTGATGAGGAATTCACCATCGAGTTCTTTGATTATCAGTTGCCAGCGGAATAATCTGTCCCATTCTGACTCATAATGGGACGCGCCAGAGCTTAAGGTTGGTTAACGCACGGAATAATGCTGCCTGTTAACCAATAAATTCTTGACGGGTGAATCCCCGCGACTCACTATGCGTTTCCAATCAAAGGCTTGAGAGGTGCATGGCATGGCCGGACAGAAAAAGAAGACACATAAGCTGGCTGCCGACCGGCTGGATTGTATCCTTGAGGGGGATTGCATCGCCCAACTGCAAACGCTGCCTGATAACAGCATTGACCTGATCTTCGCTGATCCACCCTACAACCTGCAACTGGGTGGCGACCTCTCCCGTCCTGATAATTCCCGCGTTGATGGCGTTGATGATGAGTGGGACCAGTTTGACAGCTTTGCCGCCTATGATGCGTTCACCCGTGGCTGGTTGACAGAGGCCCGCCGCATCCTGAAACCGGATGGCGCGATCTGGGTCATCGGCTCCTATCATAATATCTTCCGCTTGGGGACGGCTTTGCAGGATCTTGGCTTCTGGATGCTGAACGATATTATCTGGCGCAAGACCAACCCGATGCCGAATTTCCGTGGCACCCGGTTCACAAATGCGCACGAGACCCTGATCTGGGCAGCGCGCGACCAGAAATCAAAACCGGTATTTAACTATACGGGTATGAAAACCGGTAATGAAGATTTGCAGATGCGCTCTGACTGGGAATTTCCCCTGTGCACGGGGCAGGAGCGCCTGAAAGGCGAGGACGGCAAGAAAGTCCACCCGACCCAGAAACCGGAAGCCCTGCTGCACCGCATACTGAATGCAACCACAAATGCCGGGGATGTTGTGCTTGATCCTTTCTTCGGCACCGGCACCACCGGCGCGGTCGCCAAGATGCTTGGGCGGCATTTCATCGGCATCGAGCGTGACCCTACTTATATCGCCGCCGCGAAGGAAAGACTTGCGGAGACGCGCGCTTTGAGCGCGGAAGACCTGACCCCTACCCCCTCACCGCGCAGTGCGCCGCGTGTTGCCTTCGGCCAACTGGTCGAGACCGGGCTGATCCGGCCCGGCGAGAAACTCTATTCGTCGAAGCTGAAGCGCTCTGCGAAGATTGCGCGCGTCAAGGCAGATGGATCCATTGAACTGGAGCGCAAGGGCAAGACAACCAGCACAGGCCAGGGGCCAACCCAGGGCTCCATCCATAAAATCGGCGCCACCGCCCAGAACGCACAGGCTTGTAACGGCTGGACCTACTGGCATGTGGAAACCGACCAGGGTCTGAAACCGCTGGACCATTTGCGTGATCGCATTCGCAGCAATCTGAAATCCGGTGAGAAGATGCAATTGAAATCCGGCATGGAGAATTGACGCCGCGCATATTGTGAGCAGCGACAAGCCCGGATAGGCTTGCCCCATGAGCTGGGAAAAAGAAATCGAAGAATTGCGCAACCGCGAGGCATTGGCCGAGCAGATGGGCGGGGAAGAGAAAGTTGCCCGCCAGCACGCCCGGGGCAAGCTGGATGCACGGCAGCGCCTGACGAAACTGCTGGATGAAAACAGTTTCCGAGAGATTGGCAAGATTGCCGGGCGCGGCAGTTATGACGAGAATGGCGACCTCACCGGCTTCTCCGCTTCCAATTTCATTTTTGGGCGCGGCATGATCGACGTGCAGCCAGTTGTCGCGAGTGCCGACGATTTTACCGTGCGTGGCGGCGCCGCAGATGCCGCCGTACACAGAAAGTTTGTTCAGGCCGAACAGATGGCACATGAATTGCGCCTGCCCCTGATCCGTATGATTGACGGCACTGGCGGCGGCGGCTCAGTGAAGATGCTGGAAGATATGGGCTTCACCTATGTGCCTTACGTGCCGGGCTGGGAGCATGTCATCAAAAATTTGGAGACGGTGCCAGTGGTTTCACTGGCGCTCGGGCCGACCGCGGGCCTTGGCGCAGCGCGTGTTGTTGCCAGCCATTATTCGGTAATGGTGCGCGGTCTCTCACAACTTTTTTCAGCCGGTCCTGCTGTTGCGGCCTTCCTTGGCGAAGAACTGACCAAGGAGGAATTGGGGGGCTCGCAGATTCATGCCCGCAACGGCGTTGTGGATGAAGAGGCAGAAAGCGAAGAGGAAGCATTTGCGCTATGCAAGCAATTCCTGTCCTATCTCCCTTCTTCCCGCTTCAGCCGGGCAGCGCGCAAACAGATTGCCGACCCCGTATCACGCAGGGAAGAAAGTCTGATCGACACTGTACCGAAAGATCCGCGACAGGCGTATAATATGCGGCGTGTCCTGAATAGTGTGTTCGACCGGGGCAGCGTTTTCGAAATGGGCCGTCGCTGGGGGCGCGCCAGCATCACGGCCTTTGCCAGACTTGATGGTTGGCCTGTGGCCGTTCTCGCTAATGACCCGACTTACCTCGGTGGGTCGTGGACCGCCAAGACGAGCGAGAAAGTTGAGCGCTTTGTGAAATTGGCTGAATTGTTCAACCTGCCAGTTGTCAACCTCGTGGATAACCCCGGTTTCATGATTGGCCTTGAGGCTGAGCGTGACGGCCTTATCCGCTACGGTGTACAGGCGATGAACGCGGTCTACAAGGCGAGTGTGCCCTGGGCGACCGTCATTACCCGGAAGGCTTATGGTATTGCCGGCTCTGCCATGTCCGACCATACGCGCTTTCAATACCGCTTTGCCTGGCCATCAGGAGACTGGGGCTCCCTGCCTCTCGATGGCGGTATTGAAGTTGCCTATAAATCCGAGTTGGAGAAAGCGGAAGACCCGGCATCTGCGCTTGAGACCATTCGCACACGGTTGAATAAAGTACGCTCGCCCTTCCGTTCCGCCGAGCATTATTCAATCGAAGACATTATCGACCCTCGTGAGACCCGGCCCCTGTTATGCGAGTTTGCGACCCACGCCCAACGGATGCTGGAGGGGCGGTAAGGGTCTCACCCGGGGCATGGCTTTCATTGTCGACGCTGCCGGAACAAAAACGCTCCTTCTCTTTGCCAAGACCCAGAATGAGCAGGATTGACATACATACCAACCATACGGTATTAATTATTTATGCCCAGACCAACCAAGCATCAACCCGAGCGGGGCGATGCCCGAACGAGATTATTGGAAGCAGCGAGAGACGTGATCCGACGACAAGGATATGCCGCGACCAGCGTTGACGACATTTGCCGGGAGGCAGGTGTAACAAAGGGCGCCTTTTTCCATCACTTCAAAAGCAAGGAAGTGCTAGCTGTGGCCGCAGCGGATTTCTGGGCCGAGACCACCTCGGCTCTGTTCGCCAGTGCCCCCTATCACGCACCAGAAGACCCTCTGGCCCGGGTGCTCGCTTATGTTGATTTCCGAAAATCCATCATAGACGGGGATATTGCACAATGGACATGCCTTGTTGGGACAATGACACAGGAAGTCTACGGATCATCCTATGCCATCCGGAAGGCATGCGCGAACAGTATCTTCGGCCATGCCGAAACTCTCGAAGCTGACATTGCAGAGGCAATGTGCGAGCGCAAGATTACCAGTGACTGGAGTGCTGCCAGCCTCGCGCGCCACACGCAGGCTGTCTTGCAAGGCGCGTTCATTCTGGCCAAGGCGACAGGCAGCCGTGATGTGGCTTTGGAAAGCGTTGACCACTTGAAGCGATATATTGAGCTTTTGTTTCAGCGCAGCAATGATCTGCACACCACAAATACTGAACCTGATTACATAAAAGGGAGAACCCCATGAACCACGCACTTTATCTTTTCTTTGATGGCGATTGTGAGGCGGCCATTACGCATTATATCGAGACGCTGGGTGGCGAGATTGCTTTCACAATGCGCAACAGCGACGCGCCTGATCCATCACAGCGAATGCCGGGCGGCGATGATCTCATCATGCATCTGACGGCACAAATTGGCGGTATGACTGTTATGGCTTCTGACACACCGCCCGATATGTATAGCAAGCCACAAGGCTTCCGGGTACAGATTGAGCCTCAGTCGATGGAAGAGTTCGACCGGATTTTTAATACCCTGTCGAAAGACGCCCGCGAAATACAGATGCTGCCGGAGGAGTCTTTCTGGGCCGAGCGTTTCACCATGTTCACGGATCGCTTCGGCACGCCCTGGATGATGAATTATGAAGGCAACAAGGCGCAAGGCTGAACATTTTTATGGCCGCCACAGCAAACCTGACCCTTTCCATTACGCGGCATATTGAAGCACCGCGCAATCTGGTCTGGCGTTGCTGGACGGACAATGACCTAATCAAAAAATGGTTCGTGCCCAAACCCTGGTATCTGGCCGAAGCGGACATGGATGTGCGCTCAGGTGGGCGCATGAACATGGTGATAGCTGGTCCTGAAGGCGAGCGGGTCGAAAGTGATGGCTGTTTTCTGAAAGTGTTGCCTGAAACCCGGCTTGTTTTCACCGATGCTTATACAGAAGGTTTTATGCCCCGGCCTCAACATTTCATGACCGGCGTTGTCGACTTGAGTGATGCTGCGGACAGTACAACGCAGATGATATGGAGTGCCCGGCACGCCACGGCAGAAACGCGGCAGCAGCACCTCGATATGAATTTTGAGCAAGGATGGAATGCTGCAGCAGACCAGCTCAATGAACTGGCAAAGTCGCTTAACAGTTAGCGGAGGGAAAGAACATGACCGGTTTACAGAAGAAAGTACGCACCTGCTGGTGGTTTAACGGGAACGGTCTGGAAGCCGCCAAGTTCTGGTGTTCTCTGGTGCCGGACAGCGAGATTGATGCCGACTTCTTTCCGCAGGATGGCAAGGAGCCGATGGTTGTCGAGTTTACGCTTGGCGGCGCACCAATGATGATCCTCAATGGCGGTGACATGTTCAAGGTGAACGAGGCTGCCTCAATCAGTATATTGACCGATGATCAGGCCGAGACTGACCGCCTGTGGGACGCATTGACGGCCGATGGCGGCGCGGAAAGCATGTGCGGCTGGCTGAAAGACAAGTATGGCGTATCCTGGCAGATTGTGCCGCGCCGCCTGATCGAGTTGAGCAATGCGCCGGACAAGACAGCCGCCACCCGCGCCCGCGATGCCATGCTGAAAATGCGCAAGATTGATATTGCTGGCATTGAGGCCGCCTTCGACGGCTGACATATCGCAGTTATTGCGAAACAAGGTCGTTGCCAGCGCCGACAAAAATCACTTTAGTGCACGGCTATGCGTAAAATTCTTTATCTGCATGTCGGCACCCCGAAAACCGGCACCTCGACCATTCAGTGGTTCCTGTACCGGAACCGCGAGGTGCTGGCAGAGCAGGGCATTCTCTACCCTGCCCTGTCAGACAAAACGCCGGGGCACCATTACATCGCCAATAATTATCGCACCCAGCCACTGAGCTGGGTGGAGCCCATCCCGCGCGGCAAGGTGCTGCGCAAAATTGCGCGCGCCATGGAAGCCATGCCCGAAGCACACAGCCTGTGCCTGTCGTCAGAGGCTTTCTGGGGATGTCGCAAGCGCCTGAACAAGTTTCGACAGGATTTTGCTGATTACGACATAAAGGTGATCGTCCTTCTCCGGCGTCAGGATGATTTCATGAACGCGCTCTACCGGCAGGACGTGAAGGCCAGAAAACGGGTTGGGGACGCAGCCACTTTTGTTCGGAACGGACTGAAAAGGCTCGATTATCTCGAAAAGCTGACTTTGCTGGAGGGCATTTTCGGGCGCGAAAACTTCACCATTATTCCATTTGAGCCGGCGACATGGCATGACGGGCTGGAGAATGTTCTACTCAATATAATGAACATCAAGAGTACGGAAGGCTTCAGGATATTGAGGCAGAGAAACATCTCTCTCTGCAATGCAGCCATCAGGTATGTTCAGGACGTCATGGATATTGAGGCCATGGACCAGGAGACCTATGCCGCGACCATTCGCGCCCTGGAGATCTATTCACAGAAAATATATGATACTCTTGGCAAAGATCACATTATGGCACCAGAAGAACGAACCGCTTTTCTTGAGACTTACCGGGAGCAGAATGCCGAAATTGCCAGCCGCTATATTGGCAATGAATGCAGTGACCTCTTCCAGTTGCCGTATAAACCGCACACGAACCTCCGTTCACTGGCGGAGCCTTTAACTGATCAGGAAATGAAAGATATTTCCAAAGTGTTGAAGCAGGAAGTCTGACCGTCACCGATCAGTTAGAAAGACTTTCCTGAAAACAGTTGGCAAACCCGCCTCAAGAGGGGTTTCATGCCATTGCCCGCAGAGAGGGCCAGCAGCCTTCGGGGACACAACCGCCTCCCATACGTCAAGCATCAGATGAAAGTGCGTGAACGTATGACGCACACCCCCTTCCTGTTTTTGCCAGCTTCCCTTGCACGGAAATTGAGGCGTCGTAGCTGGCTTTTCTGACCAGTCTGTCGATGGCGTTGCCAGCATACCGCCCAGAAGGCCTTTCTCCGGTCGCCGCACAAGTAGTATGTGATTGTCTGTTTTGCGGCGAATGATGAAAGCTGCCCCATATCGTGTTGGCTTTTCAGCTTTCTTTTTCTTGCGCGGCAGCATTGCGGCGACCCCCTGCTTGTAGGCTGCACAGCAATCGCTCAACGGACAAAGTGCGCAGGCAGGGTTGCGCGGTGTGCAGATTGTTGCGCCCAAGTCCATAAGCGCCTGCGCATGGTCGCCTGGACGTTTATTCGGCGTTTCCTGCGCGGCCAATTCACGCAGTTCGGGTTTTGCATCAGGCAATGGCGTCTGCACGGCAAAAAGCCTTGCCATCACCCGCTCAATATTGCCGTCCATCACCGGGGCGGGTTCATCAAACGCAATGGAAGCTATCGCGGCTGCAGTGTACGGACCGATACCGGGCAGTTTCTGCAAATCAGCTGCAGTATTCAGGAAGACGCCGTCATGGTCCGCCGCCACCACTTGCGCGCATTTGTGCAGGTTGCGCGCGCGGGCGTAATAGCCAAGCCCCGCCCATTCCGCCAGCACCTCCTCCTGTGTTGCGGCAGCGAGGTCTTGAAGTGTCGGCCAAAGATCGAGGAAACGTTGATAACGTGGCGTGACCGTCGCAACCGTCGTTTGCTGCAGCATGATCTCGGAGAGCCAGACGCGATATGGATCCGGCAGCTGCCCTTTTTGGCGGTCCGCAGGCGAGACCCGCCAGGGCAATTCGCGGGCGTGCCGGTCATACCAGCGCAGCAACGGCGCTGAAATGGCGAGAGGTCGCGCCGCAGAGGGAGAGTTTTGAACAGACGCCATGGAGTTTTTGATATTTCTGCCTGCAAATGCGAAGATGCACCTGCCTTAAAGAGGAGGCGCTGATTTGCAAGGCCCGATCAAGACCAAACCACCGCGCTCTGGCGCGCCGCATCTGAGCCGGGAGATGTCCCGGCTACTCGCGAAGCTGGCCAAAAAATCCGGTGCGATGGACCCGCGCCTTGCGGCAAACTGGGATGAAATTGTCGGGCCGGACCTCGCCAAACTCTGCCGCCCCTTACAAACCAAGGCGCATGGGCGGGCAAAGTCTCTCGAAGTGGCGGTCGCCAATGGCGCAGCCGGGATGCAGCTGCAATACCGGCTTGAGAGTTTACGCCAGAAAGTGAACGCCTATCTCGGCCCCGGCGCCATCGCCCGCGTTACCATCCGCCAGACCGGGAAAGCTGGCCTCTCTCAAAAGTCAGCATATTCGGAAGTTGGCCCGCCAAGCCGCGCGGCACAAGACGCTTCGACCAACTCCGATGACTTGAAAACAGCGCTGCGCCGCATGAAAGCCTTGCTCAACACTGGCAAAGACTGAGCCTCCAAAACGCAAAGTCCCTATCAGAGATGACACGCATCAAGCAAAAAGGGCCCGGGTTTTGAAACCCGAGCCCTCGCACTACCCAGTAAATTGGGAGAGGAGAAATCTACTCGCCGCCGGTGATGTCCCAGTTGAGACGTACACCGATTGCCCGTGGCGGTGCGACGTTAATACGGAATGTGCGAACATTTACGTCACCGCCGTCGAAGTCACTCACCGTTTGATTAAAGAGTTCGTTACCTGTGACCCCAGTCTCTGCATACTCATCAAACAGGTTATTTACGAACAGTGTGGCAGACCAGTCACCAGCATCGTAAACAACGGACGCGTTAGCTATGCCAAAACCATCAAGAACATACCCATTACCCCGGCTGTTTGCGCGGCTAAGTACATCACTCTGATACGCGTAACCGAAGTTCCATGTCAGATCATTGCCATTTTCAAGCGGCTGATCATAAGACGCGAAGAAGGAGAACTGATCTTCCGGAGCGCCTGGCAGACGATCGCCTGACTCACCATCTTCAAAGCCAGTGCCAAACCCCGGAGGCGTAATGGTTCTTACGAGATCAGGCACAGGTGCGGTCAATTCAGTCTCAACGTGGCTATAGCTGCCACGAAGATTCAATTGGTCTGAAGGGCGCCAGTCTGCTGATACCTCAAAGCCTTTTGACTCAGCGCCTTCTGCATTGACGATGATAGGAATGTTTGCATTCACAGTAGCCGAACTAACCTGAGGGTCTGTCCATTCGATGAAGTAAACAGCACCGTTCAGTGTTAGAGTTCCATCAGCAAGCGTAGACTTCACCCCAAGCTCGTAGTTTGTTGTCTGATCAGGTCCGTATTGGGTTTCGTCACGGTTGGAGACATTACCCGGTCCGCCAGGAGCAAACTCCTGGCCAGGCAGGAGCGCACACGCACCTTGAGTATTGGGGCTGTTCGGATCAAAGTCAGGACACGTCGCAACACCGTTTGAGTTACCTATACGGTAGCCCTCACTAACCGTGGCATAAACAAGCACATCATCCGTAACATCATATGATGTATTGAACTTGAATAATGTACCGCTGTCGGACTGGCCACCCGTGTTACCAAACGGATCGGTTGGCAGTTGGCTTTGGATTTCGCTTAGGCTACGCGCTTCGAATCCTGCGTCAAAAAGCGGGAAATCCACGCGATCAAAAGTAACCAGTTCATAATCATAATAACGACCACCGACAGTAACTGTCCAACGGTCTGTCAAATCATAACCGATTTCACCAAAAAAGGCTGTCTCTTCAAGCTCGGTTATACCTTGTGAGAAATACTCAAGATCATCTGGACGATCCACGAGGAACGAAAATCCAAGTGTGTTGATCGCATATGTATCGTAACCAGGCGTAAACTCAGAAGATGAGCCTACAGATTCAAAGTCATTATAGAATGCGCCAACAATCCAGTTGAAGCGACTATCTGTAGTGGAAACAAGACGGATTTCCTGATTGAAACGCTCTTCCTCACCAACTTCACGTGTAAACGAAGTGAAAGATGGGAATAGTTCGTATGAATATTCCAGCGTAATAAGAAGATCTGTCTGATCTCGCTGGCCATCATCTTCAAACTTGCTGAAGCCTGTCGCCGATGTGAGTTCGGCGAAACCAAGATCGGCCACAACTTCAAGGGCGAGAAGCTCGTTCGTGATCTCGTTAGGCTCCGGAACACGTGTTCCGGACTCATAACGACCAGCAGGGACCGTTGAGCGGAAACTATTAATTGTACGTCCGCCGATATCAGCCTGCTGATAGTAATAAGTCAGCGTACCATCGAGCCAGTCATTTGGCATCCACCGTGCGGCTATACGCCCGGAAAGAGTCTCTTCGCTATCGACATCGTTTGCCCGGCGGAGGTTAGCCGCAACTGCAGCTGAGTCCGTGAAATCCGGATCAGGGTCCGAAACGCCAATCTGCTGAACAAGGAAGGGCTGGTCGATAAAACCTGAGTCGTCACGCATATCCAGCGAACCGCGGATCGCGAAAGTATCAGAAAATCTTTTGTTGAATGTGAAGCCGAAGTCAGTGCTCAGATCGTCAGCTTCTGAATACTGATAGGCTTCCGCGCGAACAGAGAGACTGTCTACGTCGAAGTCAGGTTTTTTCGGAATGTAACGGATGGCGCCGCCAAGTGTCCCGGCCCCGTAAAGTGTTCCCTGCGGCCCGAGCAAAACCTCAACACGCTCAAGGTCGTTCAATTTCAAATCAATGAACAGGGGAATTTCGCCAACATATGTCGCAACTGTGCCGCCACCATTGTTATTGCCATCACCTGATCCAAGTGGGTCGGCATTGATGCCGCGTACAATGATCGGGTTGCCCTGACGTCCGCCACGATCAACGATATTGATGCCTGGAACATAGGCGAGGAAGTCATCTAGCTCATCAAAGCCCTGCTCTTCAATCTGCTCAGCACCGACAGCTGCAATGTTGATCGGAACATCCTGGACAGTTTCTTCACGCCTTGTCGCGGTGATGATAATGGTATCGTTGTCGCGAGCTGTTTCCTCACCATCCTGCGCATAAGCCGTGACGGAAAGTGCAGTTGTTGCCAAAACGGCAGCACTTGCGGACCCCAAAAGCAGAGATTTTGCCATGATATTTACCTTCAGTTTTGTTAACTTTATATGACGTTAAAGCGGCACTTATGTTAAGCGCAAGTTAACGCTGTTTCCGGGCACGTATATTCACCTATTGCGGTGCAAAATTGACACACATTTAGCATGAAACCCTAATCCATGTCGGACTCTGCCAACTCCCCGAAAAACGCCACACACAACAAAGCGCTTGATGAAGCAGAGGTCTTGCTTGCTGCGCGTCGCTATAAAGAGGCGCATGCCTTGTGCATGTCGGTTCTTCAACAAGACCCGACAGAAAGGCGCATTTTCTATCTTCTCGGCATATTGGCAGCTGACCATGACAACCATACCAAGGCTTGTGAGCTTTTCGACCGTGCGCAAGCGCCGGATACGCCGTCAGCAAGGGCATTTGCGCAGAAAGCGCGCAGCCTCATTGCTCTCAATAGACGCGATACCGCGATAGATTCTGCCGAAAAAGCTGCCAGCCTGTCGCCGGCGGATGCTCTGACGCTGGACACGCTGGGCGTTGTCTTCAGCCGCGCGGGACTGCACGAAAGGGCTGTCGGCTTTTACGAAGCCGCGACACGCAAGGCGCCTGAAACAAGCAACTACTTTTACAATCTCGGCGCGGCCCTGCAGTTTGTTGGCAACATGAAAGAGGCCAATGTGGCCTACCGGCGTTGCCTTGAACTTAACCCTGAAGACGCACGGGCGCTCTCCGCGGCGGCGCAGATTACGCGACAAACTGAAACCTCCAATGACATTGCAGCTTTGGAAAAGATGTTCCGGCAATGCCGAAATGATCCGGATGAAGCGCTGAAACTGGGGCACGCATTAGCCAAGGTGTATGAGGATCTGAAAAGACCGGCTGACGCCATGGCCTGGCTGGGCCGCGCCAAATCCGCCAAGGCGGCTCAAATCGGGTATGATCGCAAAGCCGATGCACAGCTGTTTGCGGCGGCGAAGGAGACCGGTGCTATCCGGCAACAGGGCCATGAAGACAACTCGCCTGTCTTTATTGTTGGCCTGCCGCGCACCGGCACCACACTTGTGGATCGCATTCTCTCGAGCCACCCGGAAGTGGCCTCCGCTGGAGAACTGACCGATTTTTCCCTCGCCCTGAAGCGGGCGACTGGCACGACATCCCGCTACGTGCTTGACCCT
Source organism: Aquisalinus sp. (assembly GCA_022763115.1). Taxonomy (GTDB): domain Bacteria; phylum Pseudomonadota; class Alphaproteobacteria; order Caulobacterales; family Parvularculaceae; genus Aquisalinus. The sequence continues at coordinate 5,149 of JALEGJ010000143.1, read as the reverse complement.
GAGACGCTTGATGCTGCTGCCAGGGCTGATCTGGCACAGGTCGGGCGTGAATATGTGGCCGCAGCCCGAAAAATCGTGCCCGAGGCACCGCATGTTATCGACAAGATGCCCCTCAACTTCCTGTGCGCGGCATTAATCCATCAGGCATTGCCGAACGCGAAGATCATCTGCCTGCGGCGCCACCCGGCCGATAGCGTCCTCAGTAATTATCGCCAGATGTTTGCGACAGGCTTTTCCTATTACAACTACTCTTTTGATCTGGCAGATGCAGCCCACTACTATGTCGCGTTTGACCGTCTCGTCAGGCACTGGCGCGACCAGCTTCCGGCGACACATTTTACGGAAGTTCATTATGAAAATGTGGTTGCTGATATCGAGGCAGAAGCCAGAAGACTGATCAGTTTTTGCAATCTTGACTGGGACCCTGCCTGCATCGCTTTCCATGAGAATGCTGCTCCTGTGGCAACCGCCAGTTCCGCACAGGTGCGCCAGCCACTTTATTCGAGCTCTGTCGGGCGCTGGCAACGTTATCGGGAATATATGCGACCTGCACTGCAACTGCTTGATGAGGCAGGCCTGATGAACGCATCATGAAACCTGTGACACGTGAGCATGGGCAATGGCAGTAAGTCTTGCCTTAGCGGCCATGATCGCTAATTTGCGGCGTAAGGATTCTCAAGGACAGGAGCTATCATGCTGAAATCCAGACTTTTTATACTCGGCGCTATTGGCGCTCTGGCGCTCACGGCCTGCGGCAAGTCCAACAGCGGGGCCGATGCGGCAGAAGTGACGCAAACCGAGCCAGCCTCTCAAACGACGCCCGCAACCTCCAACCCGGCGCCTGGCAGTGCTGCTGGCAACGCGGATTCCCTCGCTCTGATCGAGATGAGCATGGGCGACCCGAATGCGCCGGTGAAGCTGGTCGAATATGCCTCGCTAACCTGCCCGCATTGCGCAACCTTTCACGAAACAATGTTCCCGCGCGTGAAAGAGGAATATATCGACACCGGCAAGGTGCATTTCACTTTCCGCGAATTCCCGCTGCAACGGCTGGATTATCTGGTTTTTGCGCTCTCGCGCTGTGCCGCTGAAGGCCGGGGCGCTGACGGGTATTTCGCCATGCTGTCCACCCTGTTCAAGAACCAGAACAGCTGGATGGGTGCGAACCGGGATGCAGAAATCCTGAAATATGCCGCGCAGGCTGGCCTGAATGAGGAAGGCTTCCGCAGCTGCGTCAGCCGCCCGGAGATTACTGAAAAAGTGCAGGCCTCGCGTCAGGCAGGCATGGATGCCGGTGTGAACTCTACACCGAGTTTTGTGCTGAACGGCGAGAAAATGGAGCGCTATCGTTCTGTAGATGAGTATTTTGAGATGCTGGATGCTGCCGTTGAGGCCGCCAGCAACTAGGTGAAATCAGCGACTAGATGGATTTTCCACAAAGGGCAGGCTGGCGACGGCCTGCCCTTTTCCTGTTTGCAGGAATCGCGGCACCTTTCTTCTTTATGGTGGGTCTTACCTTTGCCGACAGGTGAGGTAACATAACAGAGCGGGCCACACAGGCACCGCAGGAAAGACGTCGCATGAAGTTTGAAAAACTGCGCCTTGTGGGGTTCAAGTCCTTTGTTGAACCGACTGATTTTGAAATCAGGCCGGGTCTGACAGGTATTGTGGGGCCGAATGGCTGCGGCAAGTCCAACCTGCTGGAAGCCCTGCGCTGGGTGATGGGGGCGACCTCCGCCAAGGCCCTGCGCGGCGGTGGCATGGAAGATGTGATCTTCGCCGGCACCACGGGTCGCCCGGCCCGAAACTGGGCCGAAGTGATCCTGACCCTGACCAATGACAAGCGCGACCTGCCCGCAGAATACAACGAACATGAGACGCTGGAAGTCTCCCGCCGTATCCTGCGCAAGGAAGAAGGCTCGCAGTCAATTTACAAGATCAACGGCAAGGAAGTCCGTGCCCGCGATATTCAGCTTCTTTTCGCTGATGCTTCCACTGGTGCGAACTCCCCGGCGCTGGTGCGTCAGGGACAGATTTCCGAACTCATCAACGCCAAGCCGCAGAACCGGCGGAAGTTGCTGGAAGAAGCAGCAGGCATCACCGGGCTTTACACCCGCCGCCACGAAGCGGAACTGCGTCTGCGCGCCGCCGAGACCAATCTGGATCGCCTGAATGATGTGACAGGTGAACTGGAAACGCAGCGTGCGACGCTTGCTCGCCAGGCCCGGCAGGCGACACGCTATCGCAACCTCTCGGGAGATATTCGGCGCACGGAGGCTTACGTTGCCTTTCTGCGCTGGCAGGAAGCGACCAGTGCCCTTACCGAGGTTGATGCAAAGCTGACTGAGGTGAACGAGTTGGTCGAGGAAGCAGTGCGGGTCGCCGCTTCTGCCTCCGCCGCGCAAGTGACAGCCCATGACGTGCTCGATCCGCTGCGCCAGAAAGAGGCAGAGGCTGGAGCGGCTTTGCATCGCCTGACCGTGGCGATGGAAGGTCTGGATGCAGAACTTGCCCGGGCGCAAGGCGAAAGCGAGCGCCTGAACAGCGAGAAAGAACAGCTTGAGCGCGATATTGCCCGCGAGAATGATCTGGGTACTGATGCTGCGCAGGCACTGGAACAGTTGGCAGCCGAAGAAGCCCAGCTGCAGGCGCGCATGAGTGCCGAGACGGACAGATTGAGCAGCGCAGAAGCTGCGATGATCAAGGCCGCTGAAAGCCAGAATGAAGCTGAAGCGGCCTTCGATCGCAAGAATCAGGAAGCTGCAGAACTGGAAGCCGAGCGTCGTTCACTGAGCAATACGGCTGGAGCAGCACAGGCCCGTGTTGACAAGCTGGCAAGAGAACATGCCAATAGGCAGCAAGAAAAAGCCGGGCTTGAGCCGAGCCCCGAGCAGAGCCAGAAGCTCGCCGCTTTAAGTTCCGAAGCAGCGGAAGCTACGGAACACCTCACCTCAGCCGAAGCCCAAGGCACGCGCAGCGAGGAAGCCTTGCAGCGCGCCAGCGAGCGCGAGGAATTGTTGCGCGCACCGATGCAGAAAGCGGCCAAGGTCCTGACCGAACTGCAGGCTGAGGCCGAGACCATCGCCCGCTTTCTTGATACTGGCGAGAACACGGATCATGCCACCCTGATCGAGGAGATTGACGTTGAAGCGGGCTATGAGACAGCACTGGCAGCTGCTCTTGGTGATGACTTGGATGCGGCCCTGACGCAGGAAGCGGCTGCGTTCTGGTCTTCAGTTGGCGGCGACGCGCTGATTACCGGACAAATGCCAGAGGGGACAGAGCACCTGTCCAATTTTGTCTCCGCGCCGCCAGCTTTGGCCCGACGCCTCGCCTCGATCGCTGTTGTTGAGCGGAGCGAAGGAGATCGTCTGCAGGCGGACCTGTTGCCGGGGCAACGCCTCGTTTCGCGTGATGGGGATTTGTGGCGCTGGGACGGCTACACACAGCGCGCCGAAGCGAAAACGGCTGCGGCCATACGGCTCGAACAGCGCAACCGCCTGACAGGGCTGCGCGCGGATATTCAGACAGCAGAACAGACTGCGCAGGATGCAGAGCGCGAATTTGAAGAGAGCGTTGCTGCGCGCAAAGCTGCTCAAGCGGAACGCGAGACGGCCCGGCAAGAGCTAAAGGCTGCCCGTCAACAGAAGGCTGATGCAGACCGTGCGCTGGCGGATGCTGAAAAAGCGCATGAACGCACCAGTGCCATGTTGACGGCTGTTTGCGAAACCATTGAGCGCCTTGAGGCAGACCAGTCCGAGGCTGCGAGCGAACTGGCGACTGCGCAATCTGCTCTGAATGACCTGCCTGATCTGACAGCCTTGCGCGAAGCTGTCAGCAACGCGCGCGAGCAACTGACGACTGCCCGGGCGCAGGCAAGCGAAACGCGCGCGGCTCATAATGACCTCTCCCGTGAAGCAAAAATGCGGGCTGATCGGTTGGCCGAGATTGCGAGAGAACGTGGTGTCTGGGGCACACGGAATGAAACAGCGCGCACCCGCATCACAGAGTTGCAAACGCGGCTGGAAGAAACTGCAACCGCGATCAGCGAAAAGCAGGATGCACCTGTGCAGATTGAGGAGAAGCGCAAAAGTCTGTTTGAGCAGCTGGATGTCGCAGAATCCCGTCGTCGTCATGCCGCAGATGAACTGGCAGCAGCACAAACAGCAGCAACAGACGCTGACAAGGCTGTACGCGAAAGCGAAACGGAAGCGAGCAATGCCCGCGAGGAGCGCGCCAGATTGCAGGCACAGCTGGAAGCAGCACGCAACCGCGTTGAGGAGGCCGTCAGCCTGGCGCATGAAAACTGCGATGCGGAACCCGAGCAGCTTCTTCAGATTGCGGAACACAATGAAGGCAAAGACCTGCCGACCCGCGAAGAAGTGGACCGCAAGCTGGAACGCTACAAGCGTGAGCGCGAAAATCTTGGCGGCGTCAACCTGCGCGCTGATACCGAGATGGAAGAGATCGACACGCGCCTCACGGAAATTACCGAAGAGCGGGAGGATTGTGAGGCAGCGATCCGTAAACTGCGCAGTGCGATCGGTAATCTGAACCGTGAGGGCCGTCAGCGATTGCTGGACGCTTTCGAAACCGTCAATCAGAACTTCCAGCGCCTGTTTACAAAACTGTTCGGGGGCGGATCAGCTGAATTGCGGCTCATTGACTCCGAAGACCCGCTGGAAGCGGGCCTTGAGATATTCGCCTCACCGCCCGGCAAAAAGCTGACCTCCATGTCGCTGATGTCCGGTGGTGAACAGGCCATGACGGCAACGGCGCTGATTTTTGCCGTGTTCATGTCCAACCCGGCGCCGGTGTGCGTCCTCGACGAGGTTGATGCACCGCTTGATGACGCCAACGTGGATCGCTTCTGCCAGATGCTGGACGAAATGTCGCGCGAGACAGAAACCAAGTTTATCACGATCACGCACCACGCCCTCACCATGTCGCGCATGGACAGGCTTTATGGCGTGACGATGATCGAGCGCGGCGTGTCGCAACTGGTGTCCGTTGACCTGAGCGCCGCTGAGCATCTGGTAGCGGCTGAATAACGCTAGGGTCAGGACCCATTAATCTCACCTTTTTGGTCGAGGTCAAATGGCCTGCTCACAAGGCGCAAGGCCGCAGGAAGTATTGCTACTTTCAAGGG
>JALEGJ010000142.1 GCA_022763115.1 Aquisalinus sp. | reverse complement strand
TTTCACCCGTCGCCACATCAAAGCGATAGATTGTTGTCGGGCGGTTGTAGCTGGAGAAGGAATAGAATGTTTCTGATTCATCCTGTGCACCTTCAAAACCGCTTGCGCTGCCAAGGCCCGGCAAGTCAACCGTGCCGGCAGCCGTGCCGTCCATCTCATAGATGCGCACGACGGACTTCACGTCCTCCATATATTCCGTGACCAGCTTGCCACCAACAATAGATGCGTCAATCAACACATTATCCGACTGCGGTATAATTTCCTGCCAGTTTGCTTCAGCGAAATTGTCCAGATCTATAGCGACAATACGCCCGCGCGGTGCGTCACGATCAGTCCGTGCGTACAGTACGCGGCCCTCTGCCCCGACGAATGAATAATCGTTCTCGAAGCCCTCGATAATCATGACCGGCTCTGAAGCAGGGTCATTCAGATCCTTGACGGCAATTTCATAAACGTCATCTGTGCCCTTTGACATCAGGATAATCAGGAAGCGCTTGGCAACAACGTAGCCCCCAACCGAAATTTCCGGGTTATCCGTACGCTCATAAATGAGTGTGTCGTCACTTTGGGCGTCACCGATTTTATGGAAGTAAAGTTTCTGGTCGAAATTCAGTGACTGGAAGGTTTCGCCTTCTTCCGGCTCCGGGTAACGGGAATAGAAGAAGCCGGAGCCGTCCGGTGCCCAGGCAAGGCCGGAGAATTTGACCCATTCGATTGTGTCTTCGAGTGTCTCGCCAGTTTCGACGTTCAAAACTTTCAGTGTGCGCCAGTCAGTGCCGCCGTCCTGAATGGAGTAGAGGACATGGCTGCCATCCGGGCTTGGCACTGCAGCGGAAAGAGCGGTGGCACCATCCTCTGACCAGCCATTCGGGTCAATCAGGACGCGGGGTTCTGCGTCGAGTGAGTCCTGTACGTAATAGACATATTGATTTTGCAGGCCATCATTACGGCGGAAGAAATACTTGCCGCCCTCGCGGTTCGGCAGGGTGAACTTTTCATAATCCCAAAGCTGGCCGAGGCGTGTTTCGATCGCTGCGCGGTTTGGCAGTGAAGCCAGGTACTCATCAGTGACGCTGTTTTGGGCTGTGACCCAGGTGGCGACATCCTCATTGACGCGTACATCATCTTCGAGCCAGCGATAGGGGTCGGCGACGCTGACGCCGAAAAAGTCATCAGTTTGGTCCACAGTTACGGTTTCCGGATACTCAAGGGTGGTTGTGGTGATGGTTTCCGCAGCTTCAGGAGATGCCTGAGGGGCTGACGTTTCCGTTTCGGCAGTGTTTTCAGCACAGGCGGCGAGCGCCAGCACAGCGGCGCTCATCATCAGTTTCTTCATGGTAGTACTCCTCGCGATTAAAGTCGCGGCACCTTAACGGACCTGCCGCCGGGCTGCAAACTAAAGCGGTCGGAGCCGGTTCAGGCCGAGAGTTCCACCAGGGGCTGAAAGCCGCCAAAAATCATGCGCTTGCCGTCAAACGGCATCTTGCTGCCTTCTTCTTCCATGCGCGGGTCAGCCATCATCTTTTCCATGGCGCCGTCTCGCACTTCCCTGGAGGGCCAGATGACCCAGGAGAAGCAAATCGCTTCCCCTTCCTGCCGTTTGACGGCCAGCGGAAAGGAGGTGACTTCACCTTCGGGCACGTCATCTTCCCAGCACTCGACTACTTTCAGGGCACCATATTCAATGAACAGCGGGTCGATCTGTAGCGCATGCTCGCGCAGCTTTTCCTTGTTGGCGGTCGGCACGGCGAACACAAAACCATCTACATATGTCATGGGTCTCTCCTGAGTTGACGCATTTGCAGCGTGGGCCCACTGGCTCTGATTGGCAAGAGGTCATATATTGAAGCGAGACACGCAAACGAAGGGTCAATCGATGCGATATGATGTTCATTTCCGGCGCAACAAGGATGCGCTGATGTATCAGGATGTTGAGGTACAGACGATCAGCTATAAGGGCGAAGGGGCAGTCTGGGTTGACTTTCAGCAGGACCCGGACTTTTCCAATGACAAATTCCTGCGCATTGTTCAGGAGGGCGGCGCTTTTTCCTTCATCAATATTGATTATGTGTCGGAAATTATTCCGCGGGATTAGTTTCTGACCATTTCTTGCGTGTCAGTCTGTAAACTGAGCATGGCTCGTCTTCTTCGTCGAACAGTCGGGACTCGACAAATTCAAAGCCGAGCTTTTTGTAAAAGCTGATGGCGTGTGCGTTGCTCTCAAACGGATCTATGAGGATCTGCTGGCAGGCGGGCACGGCGAAGCACTTGGTGATGGCGTACGTCATCATCTGCCAGCCATAGCCCTTGCCGAGATAATCCGGCGCGCCGATCCAGATATCTATGGCATGGGTGCCTATCGGCACCTCGCCCCAGTAACGGGTTTCTTCCCTGTGGGCGTCCAGAATCTGCAGGAAACCAATCGGCACCCCGTCCACTTCGGCGATCAACTGGTCTCGCCAGTCCGGGTCATGCTGAAAGTCCTCAGCGTAATCCCATTCGAAATCCGGCATGGCTTCGACCATGTGCGGCGCTTCCTCCCAGCGCTCCAGGAGGGGAATGTCGTCCATGGTCGCTTTGCGGAAAAGTACGGTTCCGGGAGATGTGGCGTGCGGCATGAGCACAGGGTGATGCGGTGGGAGAGGATTGTCCAGTGTGCTGTCCGTCGTTTTTGTTGACCGGTTTCGCTATACTGCTAGCATCTGCCCAAAGTAAAAGAGTTGCGGTCTCCTCAAGGGAGTTGTGACGAGTATAAATGGGGCAGTTGCGTGAGAAATATTCTTTCTATTGAAAGCGGTCAGGTGCTGGGTGAGGAGCGGCCGGGACTTTATCAGGTCGCGCCGGGGCAGGAGGCACATCCGGGGCAGTTTGAGGGGCCTGCGATCCCGTTCTTCAATATGGATGGGGACGATTTTGCCGGTGATGCTTCAACCACGGGTGTACTGACGATTGATGGCCCGGCTGTGAACGGCAATCTGGACTTTGATGGTGACAAGGACTGGTTCGGCATTACTGTTGCTGCCGGGGATATCGTCAATTTCACTATACAGTCCAGTATTTCGATAGCTGAGCTTGAGTTCTTCACGGCGGATGATAACCCGGCGCCGGTTACCTTCGGTTTCGCTGATGGTAATCCTGGTCCGAATACGGATGCAGAGTTTATCGAGGCGGGCACTTTTTATGTGCAGATAGCGCAAGGGTTCGGCAGCTCTGCGCTGGGTGCCTATTCAGTGACGGCCAGTCGGCTGGAAGATGATATCGCGGGAGACATATCGACAACCGGCGTGCTGGAGATAAACGGGCCCGGCGTCACCAGCCGGCAGGATTTCAGCATTGATCGGGACTGGTTTGCCTTCGAAGCCAATGCTGGTGATCTCATCAACTTCATGCTGGAAACGGCTGGCGGATTTTATCAGCTGACAGTTTTTGACAGCAACGGCGACAGCATAGGCGGTGCCGGAACGAATAGTGACCTCAGCTTTACCTTCGATCAGACTGATACGTACTATTTGGAAGTCATCGGCTCTGTAAACGAAGATTATACGGTATCTGCGTTACGCGCCGAGACGGATGAGTTTGAAGATTCTGCCGCAACCACGGGTGAGGTTGTTGTGGATGGACCGGCTACCACCGGGGCGATCCAGTTCAGTTTTGATGAAGACTGGATTGGCGTTAGTGTTGAGGCCGGGCAGACTGTGCGGTTTGTTCTGGAGGTGGACGATCCTGCAAGCCTCAGTGCCGGCATGGAACTGGTGCGTGCGGATGGCTTCTTTCTTTCCCTTGGGGTTGCCAGCCAGACGAACCCTGGCATTACGACATTGACCCATTCGTTTGAGGAGGCCGGTACATTCTATCTTGCTATTGGTGCGCCGGAAAACAATCTTGGTGCCTATGCCCTGACGGCTCTCTCTATTGCGGATGAGGCGGGCGCATCACCTGAGTCAGCTGCTGAGTTGCCGACTGACGGACAGGTTCTTTCCGGCAATTTCGATTTTGAGAATGATACAGACTGGTACGAATTTACGGTCGGCAGCGGCGATGTGGTAGAGTTCATTGCGACAAGTACTGACTTTTCAACCGGGCAATCTCTGGCTTTTAACCTCTATAATGAAGATGGGTCATTTTTTAATGGCAAGGCGTTTGATGACCCGATCGCTGGTGGCGCGATCCTGACCCAGCAGTTCAATCAGGGCGGGACTTATTATGTCGAAATTGATTCGATCATCAATGAGATTGCGCCTTATGAGTTGCAGGCCTTTCTGCAGAGTGACGATTTTACAGACGATGTGACGACATCTGGTGTATTGGCACTGGATGATGATGCCACCGGTAACATTGACTTTTATCAGGACCGGGACTGGTTCGCTCTTTCAATTGCTTCGCCGCAGGAGGTACTGCTTGCAGTGCTTGCGACCAATAACAGCTTTGAAGGGCCGTTGATTGAGGTGTTCGATTCTGCCGGACAGCTTCTGTTTACAGGCGATCAGGGCGATACATTCTCCAATCTGGTGATTGTCGACTTCCAGGTAACAGGTACCTTCTTTGTTGGCATTTCGTCGGGCGCCAACAGGAACTTTACCGATAATGTGACTGGTGCCTACAGCCTGTCAGCGATCACCGTCGGCGATAATGATATTATCGGCACAGTGAATAATGATGTGCTTGCCGGTACGAATAGTGATGATGTCATCAAGGGCCTGTTCGGGGATGACCTCCTGAGCGGTCTTGCGGGGAATGACGAGCTGTTTGGCAGTCTTGGGCAGGACAGGCTTGAGGGTGGTGACGGCGACGATCTGCTGGTTGGTGGTGCCGGAGACGATATCCTCAATGGGGGTATTGGCCGGGATGTGCTTGATGGCGGCAGTGGCCGTGATGAGCTCAATGGCGGCAGTAGTGCAGATACACTAACAGGTGGGGCCAATAACGATCTGCTCAACGGGCAGGCCGGCAATGATGTGCTGTTTGGTAATGGTGGTGTCGACATTCTCAATGGTGGTGATGGCGACGATCAACTTGATGGCGGCGGCGGGCGTGATTTCCTCGATGGTGGTCTGGGTAATGATGACCTTGTAGGTGGCGATGGGGCTGATCGTATCTTCGGCGGTGACGGTGATGATATAATCTCTGGCCGTCGTGGCTCTGACATTATAGACGCTGGCGCTGGCAACGATTTTGTTGCAGGTCGTGGGCTGACGGATATTATCTCGGGGGGTGATGGCGATGATGACCTGCGCGGGAATGGGGGACGTGATACTCTGAACGGCGATGCCGGGAATGACATACTGGTTGGCGGGCAGGGAGATGATACGCTCAATGGCGGCGCGGATGACGACATGCTGGATGGCCGGGCCGGGAACGATATTCTTTCTGGTGGTTCTGGCGTTGATGTTCTGTTTGGCAAGGGCGGGAATGACGTTTTCATCTTTGCAGCCGGGCATGAAGACACGACGGTCATGGATTTCCGTGATGGGGAAGATATGATTGATCTGTCTGATTTTGGTTTTGCGAACCTTGCCGCTGCAACAGCGCTCATGAGTGAAGCGGCTGGCAATGTTATTTTCTCTTTGAACGGCGATACTCTGACGATCAACAACACGACCATCGCTGCTGTGCAGGACGATATTCTGATTTAAGTTGAGCCCCAAAAATGCGCTTATGTCCGCCGACCTTGGGCGGTGTGTCACTTTCTGCTAGCCTCCCTCAAAAAGGGAGGAACTGTAGATGTTTTCCATTTGGTCAAAGCGCGGCTTGGGGGTTGTTTTACTTGCCTTCTTAATGGCTGGTTGCGGTCAGAAAAGTGATGTTACGCAGCCAGTGGAAACTGGCGTAACGGGCGCTGATATCATCGCGGCTGATGAGCATCCTGATGCCTGGTTATCGCATGGGCGTAATTATGCTGAGGACAGATTTTCCCCGCTGGCACAGGTAACTTCCGACAATGTTAGTGATCTGGGCCTCGCCTGGAGTTTTGATCTTGGTACCAGTCGCGGGATTGAGGTGACGCCGATCGTCCATGATGGTGTCATGTATGTGACGGGAACCTGGAACGTTGTGCATGCGCTTGATGCCCGAACGGGCGAGGAGCTTTGGCGGTATGATCCTGAAGTGGATCGTTCCCGCGCGGCCTATATGTGCTGTGATGTGGTCAATCGCGGTGTCGCTATCTGGGGTGATAAAATCTTTACAGGAACCATTGACGGGCGCCTCATCGCCATTGATGCGGCGACAGGCGAGGAAGTGTGGGATGTTCTGACGGTTGATCTGAGCAGGCCATATTCCATCACTGGCGCGCCGCGTATCGTCAAAGGCAAGGTCATCATTGGCAATGGCGGCGCGGAGCTGGGTGTGCGCGGGTATGTCACGGCGTATGATGCGCAGACGGGTGAGCAGGCGTGGCGCTTTTATACCGTGCCCGGTAACCCGGAGGATGGTTTTGAGACTTCTTTAATGGAAGAGATTTCATCGACCTGGACCGGGCAATGGTGGGTTGAAGGTGGCGGTGGCACCGTTTGGGACTCCATGGCTTATGATCCGGATCTTGATCTTTTTTATATCGGTGTCGGGAATGGTTCACCATGGAACCACCGCCGCCGCAGCCCGGAAGGCGGGGATAATCTCTTTCTCTCCTCCATTGTCGCCTTGCGGCCGGACACCGGAGAGTATGTCTGGCATTACCAGACCACTCCGGCAGAAACATGGGACTATACGGCCACGCAGCATATGATCCTGGCTGATCTCGATATCGCTGGCGAGACACGCCGCGTGATTATGCAGGCACCCAAAAACGGTTTCTTTTATATACTGGATGCGGCAACGGGCGAATTGCTCTCGGCAGAAAACTTCGTACCTGTTAATTGGGCAACGCATATAGACATGGAGACGGGCCGCCCTGTCGAAGTGGACGGCGCGCGCTGGAACAGTGACCAGCCATTCATCCAGTTACCGGGGCCACTGGGCGCCCACAACTGGCATCCCATGTCCTACAGCCATGATACGGGGCTGGTTTACATTCCGGCTCAGGAAGCGCCGTGGGCCTATATAGATGATCCGGACTACGCCTATCAGGCTGGTGTCTGGAACACGGGTGGTGATTTCTTCATCAACGCTCTGCCTTCCGATGCTGCCATGTTCAAGGCTGTCAAGTCGATGATGAAGGGGCGTTTGCTGGCATGGGACCCTGTGAACCAGAAGCAGGTCTGGGCAGTGGAACATGGCGGCCCGTGGAATGGCGGTGTTCTGTCTACCGCTGGTGGGCTGGTTTTTCAGGGCACAGCAGATGCGCACTTCGCGGCGTATGATGCAGCAACTGGCGATGAGAAGTGGAAGTTCTTCACACAGACTGGCATTGTTGCTGCACCAATCACTTATGAGCTCGACGGTGAGCAATATGTCACTGTCGCTGCGGGCTGGGGTGGGTCTTTCGTGCTCGGTTATGGCGGTGTGTTCCCGACCGGCAGTCAGGCGAAAGTCGGCAAGATCCTCACATTCAAGCTCGAAGCAGAAGGCAAGTTACAGCCACTCGAAGTGGCGCGCGCAGTTAACTCTGTCCCCAAACCAATTACAGATGACCCTGCGGTTATTTCCGCTGGCTTCATTGCCTATGGCACATATTGCGGCATTTGCCATGGGGACCACGCCTACTCTTCCGGCCTTGTGCCGAACCTGCGCTATTCCTCCATCACAACAGATGAGACTGCCTGGCAAAGTGTCGTGCTTGGTGGCGCATTAGCCAATGCCGGTATGCCGGGCTTTTCTGATTATCTGTCTCGGCAAGAAGCTGAAAGTATTCGGGCTTATGTCATATCAGAAGCAAACTCTGACCGCACAGAAACTTTTTATGAAGAGGTCAGCGTAACTGATTAGCACCGAGCCTGATCGAGCAGGCCTAACTCCGGCAAATAAAAGAGACCCGCGCTGGTGAGGCACGCAACCAGCGCGGGCTCCCGTCAGGCCCTGGTTCTCCCCCAACCCCGGGCCTTCCGCTCTGCAACAGGCTGGCCTCTCTCCTTGCCGACCTGTCGCGTTCTCCCCCCTTTCCCTGAGATTATTGCAGGAACCAGATACCCGCGCCTGCTGCTGCCAGAACAATAATGACCAGCAGGATGCCGATGATTTTAGCGGCACCGCCAGAGCGCTTGTCGTAGTCAGGTGAGTTGCCACCCATCTGATTGTACAGACCGCCATTTGCGAATTTGTTGTATGTCATTTTATCTCTCCGTTTGTTCCCTTGCTCATATGTGAGCGTTTACTCATTAACATTAACCATGACGATAGTGTGATGTCAATAAATGCGAGCGCTCACTAACATTACATTTTTGTAATTTTCGGCATCTTGTATAAGCCACTGTCTTTATTGAAAAAAATTAAAATGCCGCGCGTAAGGGCACCGCTATCTTCTTTTTTCCTGTGAGTAAGGACAGAAAAACTAGGGCGTGTTGACAAAAGGTCGTAACCAATCCTTGAGGGCCGCCAGAGTTAGAAATGCCTCGAAGGATAATTTGGTTTTGTCGTAACGGGT
>JALEGJ010000141.1 GCA_022763115.1 Aquisalinus sp. | reverse complement strand
ATCCGGGTATCGCAATGACTGGTAAACTATCTGTTAACGCTTTCTGCCTAATTCTTAACCAAGGTAAATCCCGCAGGAAGCGGGGCTATTGTTCCTGAAAGAGCAGGCAAAACAGGATGAGTTTATTCGCCACATGGCAGTCATTGTCGATGCAGAACAGGATTTTTTCTGTTGGTGCGGTGCTGGCCACTTTCCTGGTTTTTGGCCTGTTGTTGCAGACCACCACAAAACCCCAGATGGCTCTGCTATATTCAGGTCTCGAGCCGTCTGCCGCCGGTGAGGTGATCGCCGAGTTGGAAGGCCTGGGTGTTGCCTATGATGTGCGCGGGGAGACCATTTATACCGATGCCTCACGCCGGGACATGCTGCGGCTGGAACTCGCGCGGCAGGGCCTGCCACGTCAGAATATCTCCGGTTACGAACTGCTTGATAATCTTAACAGTTTCGCGATGACGTCGGAAATGTTCAACACGGCCTATTGGCGGGCCAAAGAGGGTGAGTTGTCGCGCACCATCATGTCACTGCCAGCGGTAACGACAGCGCGGGTTCACATCGGAACGGCAAAGCAATCCTCCTTCTCGCGGACGCCGAAAGCGCAAACCGCTTCCGTGACTGTCACCACCACGAACAGACTGGACCCGCAACAGGCAAGGGCTGTGCAATATCTGGCAGCGCTGGCGGTGTCCGGCCTCGCGCCTGATGATGTGGCCGTGATTGATACGATCCACGGTGTGCTGGCAGGGCCCGGGACAAGTAATGAGACGCTGGGTGGCTCGGCTGACATGGATGAGCGCAGTCAACGAATTGAGCAGGCGCTTGTGTCGCTACTGGAAGCCCGGGTTGGTCCGGGTAATGCGCGCGTTTCCGTCAGTGTAGAAATTGACCGTAATCGGGAAGTTGTTTCCGAGCGTGTGTTTGATCCTGAATCACGGGTGATTAAATCCCGCACGGCGAGCGAGGTGTCCGAAACAAGTAACGGGACCGGTCCGGCCAACGTCACGGTCGCCAGCAATTTGCCGGAGGGTGAGGGCGCTGGTGGCAGTTCTTCCAGTTCCGATCGCTCGGAAACAACCGAGGATACGCAATACGAGATTTCCGAAGTGAGCCGGCAGATGGAGAAACTGCCCGGCGATGTCAGCCGCATGACTGTCGCCGTCTTGCTGAATGACATGGTGATTACCAGCACGGAAGGTGAAGTTACGGCCCAGCCACGCACGGCTGAAGAGCTGGCAGACCTGCAGGAGCTGGTCTCGGCGGCTGCAGGGATCAATCCGGCTCGTGGTGATGTCCTGACGATCAAGAGCCTTGCATTTTCTGCTGTGCCGGAGATTGAAGGACCAGCAGCACCCGGTATGGCGCAGCAATTTGTCAGCACACATCTCTGGAGCCTGATTCAGGTTGGTGTTCTGGCTGTTGTCGTCATCGTACTGG
This sequence comes from Aquisalinus sp., assembly GCA_022763115.1. Taxonomy (GTDB): domain Bacteria; phylum Pseudomonadota; class Alphaproteobacteria; order Caulobacterales; family Parvularculaceae; genus Aquisalinus. The sequence continues at coordinate 9,343 of JALEGJ010000141.1, read as the reverse complement.
GGCTGTTCGTGGTCAAGCCATTGCTGACACCGCAACCAGCCCCGCCGGCCCTTGCGGATGCTCCGGCCTTGCAGCTTGCAGACGGGACAGTTGCCGGAGCTGCAAATGGTGCTCTTGCTGATCCGAATGCGCAAAATGCCGGCGCACTGCAATCACCGGCTGGCGGTGCTGCGGCAGGCATGATTGAAAATGCGGGTGCAGAGGAAGCGCTTGCCGGCAGTATCGACCCGGTTGATCGGTTGCGTGATCTGACAGCAGAAAAGCCGGATGATGCTGCGGCGCTGCTGATGTCCTGGCTTGAGGAAGAGGGGAGGGTGGCCTCGTGATGGCTGAGGCACTGCTTACCAGTCTTAAAGTCTTTCCAGCACGTGCCCCCAGAGAAAAGCCTGCCGGGGAAGACCCTGAATCTATGCGTCAGGCAATCCGTGATGAGGCGTATAGAAATGGCTTTGAAAAGGGATACGCTGAAGCTGAGGCTGATCTGTCGGCTCGTCAGGACAACACAGAACGTGCTCTTGCTGATCTTGTGGGCAAGGTTGATTTGCTGGCTGCCTCCATCGAGGCAGGTCATTATCAGTCGGTGCGGAGAATACTGATCGATATATTGCCGACACTCGCAGAAAAGCAGGCGATAGAGGAGATTGCCGAAATCATCCGGGACGCTGCATCTGGTGGCCTGTCCGGCAAGATCAAGGTGCAGGCAAACACCATGATGTGCGAGGCACTTGAAAACAGGATTGCCGATGAGGCGCTGCGAGAGAGATTGCTTTTTCAGGAAAAGCCGCAACAGGAGGATTATGTTGTGGACCTTTCATGGGAAAATGGTGGTGCAAAGATTGACACCAGCGTCGCACTGGAAAAATGCCTGGAAGTTCTTGAAGCGAATATTCCAGGCCTGGAAATCGTAAACAATGCCGGAAAGCAGGTAGACGATGAGCACGGAAACTGAAGAGTCAGAAATCAGCATCGAGAATGCTGCCGCAGATACTGCCGAAAGTGATGGCAAGGATGGCGACGGGGGGAATGACCGCCGCGATAGCACCAATGAGAATGCCTATCGTCGCTCCATTTACAGTATTCCGGTAGAGGTACTGGTGACGATTGGTACGGCACGACCGACAGTGGCCGAGTTGCTTCAGATGAAACGTGACTCGCTCATTCAACTGGATAGTCGCATTGACGATCCGGTGGAACTGTATGTCGATAACCGGGTGATTGCGCGTGGCGAACTGATTGAGTCAGACGATGGAGACGGTTCCATCGGTGTACGCTTGACCGAGATAGTGGACACAGCCGAAGACATGTTGTGATGCCAAAACCGGGCGCAAAATTACTGATCTGCCTTTTGGCGGGCGTGGCCTTTTTGATGGCCCTCGCGACAGGGGCTGCTGCGCAGGAACTGCCGATCATCGAGGATGAGGGCGGGGCCTTGAGTGCGCGTATCATCCAGCTCTTCCTGATTATCACGGTACTGAGCCTCGCGCCCGGCATTGCCATGATGATTACCTGTCTGCCTTTCATGGTCATCGTCTTTTCTTTCCTCCGGCAGGCGATTGGCCTGCAACAGGCACCACCAAACATGATGGTGATGAGCCTCGCCATGTTCCTGACCTTCTTCATTATGGAGCCGGTGTTCATGGAGTCCTGGGAAACCGGCATCAAACCGCTGATGGATAATGACATTACGGAAGAACAGGCGTTTGAGCGGACCATGGAACCGTTTCGCGGCTTCATGGAGAACCGGGTTGAGCCAGAAACCATAGAGCGGCTTGCGGCGGCTTTGCCGAACCGCGAGTTTTCCCTTGAGGGAGAAAAACCGCTCTCGCTTCTGGTCACCAGTTTCATGTTGTCCGAGATCAAGCGGGCATTTCAGATCGGGTTTGTGATATTCCTTCCCTTCCTGATTATTGATTTGATCGTGGCTTCCATTCTCATGGCCATGGGGATGATGATGGTGCCACCTGCCATTGTGTCCTTGCCGTTCAAACTGGCCTTTTTCGTAATGGCCGACGGCTGGATGAAACTGACTGAAGCATTATTGATGGGATACTCGGGATGAGTGCGCAGGCGCAGGTTACACCCTACACTCAAGGAGCACAGTTGCCAGCCGTCGAAACGGCCCCGGCCAATACCGGCGGCTTTCAGTTGAGCGGGCCGCAGAAGGCCGCCATTGTGATTGCGCTTCTGGGGCGGGAATTTGCCGGGCCGGTTGTCGAAAAGATTGGTGACCGGCACCTGAAAGTATTTCTGTCTGCGTATGAAAACATGAAACTGGTGCCACGGCCGATTTTATTACATGCCGTGGAAGACTTTATCGCCAACCTCGAGATCGTTTCATCAAGCCTGAAATGCGGGCAAAAGGAAGCACGCGGACTGGCAGAGGAAATTCTTGATGAAAAGCGCATGGAGAAACTGTTTGGTAATGCGCAAATTATTGAGGAACCGGCGGAGGAGGAAACAACGGTCTGGCACACGCTGGCCCAGCGCAAATCTGACGAGATTGCTGCCTATCTTGAAAAGCAACGCCCGCAGGTCTCCGCGATCGTGCTGTCCAAATTACCTTCCGGCAAAGCAGGTGAGGTTCTGGGAGAAATCAATGATGAGGCCAGTACGAAAATCGTCAACTACCTGACCCGGCCCGGCAAGGTTGATCCGATGACCCTTTCGACAATCGGGAAAGTTATTGATACAGAGTTTCTGAGTGTTGAAGGTGGTGGTGAAAAGCAGGACAATCCGCTCAAGTCTGTGGGGGAGATTTTCAGTGTCCTGCCAACAGCCAAACGAGACGCATTGATTGAATTCCTGACGGAAAAAGATGAGGCGGTGGCAGAACAGGTCAAGAAGGGTATCGTGACCTTTGAAGATCTGCCGCAGCGCCTGCCGCGCAATGCTGTGCCGATTATTTTCCGGGAGGCTGATACCGTGCAGTTGCTGAAAGCGCTCAAAATGGGCCAGGGGAACGCGCCGGAAAGTCTGGAGTTCCTTTTTGCCAACATCTCCCAACGTATGGCTGATCAGTTCAAGGAGCAGCTGGAAGATCTCGCAGAGATCAGTCAGAAAGAGGGCGAAGCAGCACAGTCTGTCTTCATGGCCACTGTCTCGCGGCTGGAAAAGGAAGGCCGCCTGAGCCTGATACCGCCCCCTGATCCTGACGCTGAATAGGTTTTTCCTTATAGCGGTAGAGCGTCGGGCGACTTCCCTAAACCTTCCCTATCCTGATCAGGGCCAGATCGACAAGTCTGTCGGCGGGGTTACTGGAGGACCAGTTCGGCGTGCAGTGCACCGGCTGTTTTCATTGATTTCAGGATGTCGATCATCTCGCGCGGGGAGACGCCGAGGGCATTCAGTCCGGCAACCAGTTCAGACAGGGTGACGTTGCTTTCAACGATGCCGATATTGCCGGGCTCTGCATCCACCACATCAATTTGTGTGCGGGGCAGCACGATGGTCTCACCTGTTGAAGAAAACGGGTTTGGCTGCACAGCGACGGGTGTCTCTGCGATGCGGATAGACAGGTTGCCCTGTGCAACGGCCACAGAAGAAATTTTAACGTCAGAGCCCAGAACGATCGTGCCCGAGCGCTGGTCCACAACAACGCGGGCCTGCTGGGCCGGTGTCAGGGTCAGGTTTTCGATCTGGCTGATGACGCGGGCCGGGGAGTCGGTCAGACCTGCAAGGTTGAGGCGGACGGTGCCTGCGTCCAGCATGGTCGCCAGTGGTCGCTGTGCACCGATATTGATCGCGTTTTCGATGCGTGTTGCGGTGGTGAAATCCGGGGAGCGCAGGGCCAGATTGATTTCGGACAAGGAGCTGAATTCGAATTCAAGTTCGCGCTCGACACGTGCCCCATTCGGGATCGCGCCGGTTGTCGGGACGCCTTCCGTGATGGCGGCGGCATCACCTTCTGCCTGGAAACCACTGATCAGGACGCTGCCCTGGGCCACGGCATAAATACTGCCGTCTGCTGCCTTTAGCGGGGTCATCACCAGGATGCCGCCGGACAGGCTTGACGCATCGCCTATGGATGAAACCGTCACGTCTATGCTGGAGCCGCCACGGGCAAAGGCCGGCAAGGTCGCGGTGACCATCACCGCGGCAACATTATTGGCACGGATCTGTTCACCGGCGATATTAACGTCATTGCGCTCCAGAAGGCTGGTCAGTGCTTCTTCCGTCTGCGGTGAATTGCGCAGCGTGTCGCCGGTACCGTTCAGGCCGATCACCAGGCCATAGCCGAGAAGGTCATTCCCGCGGACGCCTTCGACGTCAACAATGTCCTTGATCCGTACTTCCGCAGAGGCGGTGAGAGGGATGATAGCCGAGATTGTCAGGGCAGCAATGAAGGCGAGGAGTTTATGTTTCATGGAGCTTATCTGAGGAAATTGGTCAGGGATAGTTCTGTCAGTCGTGCCGTCAGAAGATACGATGCTTCGAGCTGCACTTCTATAGCTTTCAGCTCGGCAGAGGCCTCAAACTGGTCTCGGGCCGTCATATCATTATACGTCGCTGACAGAGTTATCCTGGCGGAGGCGAGCGTATCCTGAGAATTCGCAATGGTTTGCTGTGCGATGCCCAAACCGGACTCCAGCTCGATGAGACCGCTTTCACCGTTGGTCAGGTTAAAGGAGCCGCTATTGAAGAACGCTTCATATTCGTCAGAGTAGCGCTCAAAAGGAGTCACATCCGCAGATGCTATCATGGCCAGACCACGGAAAACCTGCTTGATGGCGGCATCATCCGCCCGGACGTTGAAATCAAGCCGGGTGTCACCTTCCAGAAGGATTGAGTTGGCGCTGCCCGTGCCGCCCTGATAGATGGTGGTCTGAAAACCGCCAGCCGGGTCGTTGAAATATGTCTCAAGAGCGGCGTCTATGGTGGCCGTGTCCGGGCCAGCCGAGACAATGGCACGCACGTCGCTTAGCATCTGGTCCACATCACCCAGTGGGGAGACGTTGGTTGCATCGCCTGAAAAGAGGTTTCTGTTCCCCTGATTGATCTGCAGGGAGGAAAAGATTGTGCGTAAAGAAGTTTCAGCTTCCTGAATGATCGTATCAATGCCAGCGTCACTGTTACTGCCAAGGACAGTCAAGACACGTACACCGATACTGTCCATTGTCTGGCGCGCACCGCTCAGAGTCTGGTTCATCACGCTGATGCGGGTGTCACTGACCTTGAAAAGATTCAGGCGACTGTCGATGTCCTGCACGGCCTTGTTGAGAAGGTGTGCTTCCCCGACGCTGCCCCGCGTTGCCTCGGTCAGGTCCTGCCTGCGGCCGGTAACCGCTTCCTGCGAAACTACCTCTATACGTTGCCGCAATTCCAGTGTCGTCCGGTTGAAGCGACGGGCGGAAAGAAGATCAGGTACGGAAGATATCGCCATGGCTAGAGCTCCAGCAATCTGTTAAACATGTCATTGATGGTCTGAATGACACGGGCATTCGCTGTATAGGCCTGTTCGATAAGCAGGAGGGATTGAAGCTCCTGGTCGGTATCGACCCCGGTCTGTGCGATTTCAGCATCGCTGAGAATTTCTGCGCGTGCGCGGGCTGAAGAAAGAACAGCATCACTTCGGATACGCTCCTCGCCGATAAGAGATGTAACGCCCGCAACCGCTTCGCTCACGGACAGAGTTCCGGTGAGGCCGGTGCCAGCGGGAACGGGTTGCCTCTCCGTAAAGGCGTTCAACAGGTTTGCGGGAATGGTTGCGTCCCCGGCAGGGCCCTCGGTTGTGGCGCCAACGCCATCGCGGAATCGGGACACAAGCCCGCCCTGTGTCGGGTCCACAGCTGCATTCATGGTCATGCGCTGGGCAATGCCGTCGATGTTAAGAGGGTCAACAGGGCCACCATTATCCGTAAAGATGCCAGCAGCGCCAGCGGCTTTCGTGGGGTCCAGGGCATCGTCGGAGAAACGGGCAATCAGATCTGCGGCGAGGCTGTCTGTCTGCTGAAGGAAGTCGAAAGCAACCTCATCGCGCACAGCAAAATAGCCTGCCATGAGGCCAGACTGGATCGCGAAAGTGCTGTCGCTGCCCGGAGTAATGTTCTGGCCGTCAACGGTCAGGCCCGAGAGCGTGCCTGCACCATTATCATATGTGGCACCGGGGCCGATAAATGGTGTACGGGTAAACTCGATCTCGCGTGGCGCGCCGGACAGAAGAAATACGCCTTCTGCCGTGATCAGGTTGATTTCGCCGTTGCCTGCAGGGAGTTGTTTAACCGGAATCAGCTGCGAGACCTGATCCACAAGCTGTTGGCGCTGATCCAGAAGGACAGCTGCTTCGGTAGAGTTTTCAGGCAGGCTTGTAATCTTCTGATTGAGATCCGCAATATCTTTCACCGCGTTATTAACGGTGGTGACGGCATTCTCGATACTGGCATCTGCATCGATCCGCATTTGCTGACCCTTTGAATAGATCAGGTTGAATTCAGAGACGACGTCAGCGGTGGCGCCATAAAGCGCGTTCTGCAGAGCAGGCGATTCAGGGGTGACCGTCAGCTCACGCATCGCTGTTTCTAAACGCTGATAGCTATTGAACAGGCCAGTTGTGTCGTCCGGCTCTCCCAATACCCGGTTCAGCTCTGTGTAGGCTTGAGAAATAACATCAGCGCGGCCAGCCGAAGATTCAGCCTGGCGCCTTTCTGCCGTTAGAGCAGGATTTTCTGTCCGTATAACGCCTGCAACTGTAACGCCTGTGCCACTTCCGCCGAGACGGGATTCAGCTAGGTCAACAGTGCGGCGAACGTAACCAGGTGTGCTGGCATTTGCGACATTGTTTGCCGCAATCTCTGCCCGCAAGGAGGCAGCTGCCAGGCCGGAATTCGCATTAGCGATTGCGCGCGTTAATGTCACAATTTAACTCCTTCCGGCTGGCATCAGGCGGTTAGCCATTACCTGCCGAGGTTCGATGTCTCCTGCAGCATCTCATCAACAGTCTGAACAACTGTGGCATTGGATGAATATGCCCGCTGGGTTGCAATCAGGTCAGTCAGTTCGGAAGCGACGTCCGTGGTGGATTCCATCAGGGCAAAGCCGGTGACGGTGCCAACAGGGCCGCTGCCTGAATCCCAGAAGTAAAGGTCGCCACTGGTCTGTGAAACAGCGTAGGACTGATTATTCAGGGCCTGGAGGCCGTTCAGGTTCGGTACATCGGCGACAGGTATCTGATACAGTGTACGGCGGAAACCACTATCGTAAATTGCTTCAACGAAACCGTTATCGTCAATTTCAATGGCTGTCAGGTTACCGATCTGGGAGCCATCTTTACTAATGGCGTTTGGCGAGAAGGGACCAGCGAGCTGTGTCAGCCCGGCGTTGTCTCCCGGGGCACCAATGTTGAGGGTCATCGGGCCGCCAGCAACGTTCAGGGCAAATGTGCCCGCAGTACCATCGTAAACTCCGCCTGCAACATTTGTCACATTCAGGATCGAGCCGCTTGTGGATGTCGCTGTCGCGTCAAATTCCACATCAAAGCTGGCAATAACGCCACCGGCGAGGTTTGCACTGTCTTCAACGGTGGCTGACCACTGGTTGCTGGAGCCCGTACCCGGAATGTTTGGTGTAAAGGTAACTGTGAGTGTTTCGGAGCGCCCGAGGTTGTCAAAATATTCAATCGGTACAGTGAATGGATCGCCAGATGAACCTGCATTGGTCGCATCAGCGGGCAGGTTGATGCCCATGGTGATTTCATTGGTACGTGAGGCAACGAACTGGTTTGGTGCGACATTTACCGGCACAAGACCGGAAGCATTATCTCGTGTCTGGTTCAGGACATTGCCGGCAGCATCAACTTCCCAGCCCAGCAGGAACAAGCCGCTGGAGGTTCTCAGGAGACCGTTTTCATCCGGCAGGAAAGAGCCTGTCGGGGTCAGTGAAAGCGGGCGCTGCGAGGCGAGTGCCGTCGTGCCGGTTTCATCTGTAACGGGCAGCAGGCCACGACCTGATACAGCCAGATCCGTTGCGCCACCTGTATTGATCAGGGAGCCCTGGGCTTCGACATCCCGGAAAACCGAGACGGACACACCACCGGCAGCATACGCATTTTCCCGCTGACGAAGAACCTGTGTGGAGAAATCCACATCGCTGCGCTTGTAGCCGAAGGTAGCCGAGTTCGCGATGTTATCAGAAATCGTTGCCAGACGTGTTGCGTTAACACGAAGACCGGCCACACTGGCATTCAGTGAGGAGGAAATGCTCATGGGTACACCCTTTTTTCAAACTGCGTCATGTACAGCTGTAAAAAGGGAGGGTTAAGAATTAGATAATATATTAATGAGGCGTGCTGACGTGCTGGCTGACGTTATTTCAGTATCGTTATGGAAATACGACGATTTTCCGGCGCGAAGGGGTCTTCCGAAAGCGGGTCCGTATCCGCCTTGCCAGCGACTTCCGTGATCTGGTCAGCCGGGAAGCCGGATTTCAGCAGATAGCGCCGTGCGGTATTGGCGCGGTCCGTGGACAATTCCCAGTTTGTATAAGGTGCATTCGGGCCGAAACTCTTTGCATCTGTATGACCAACGATCTTGATGTTGTTCTCGACATCAGCAAACGACGCTGCGACGATTTTGAGGAGTTCCTGAAGCAACTGGGACGATCTGGCGTTACCAACAGCAAACAGGGGACGACTGTCTGACTCGACCAGTTCAATGACCAATCCTTCCGGGCTCATCTTGATCAGGAGGTGTTCCGAGAGGCTGGTATTGCTGTTCTCAATCGCGGTCTGCAGTTGCGCGGCTTTCTCACTGACGAGATTGGCATCTTGCCCGTCTTTTGTATTATCCTGACTACTACCACCACTTTCCTTGGTGGCATTCTCTTTCTGTCTTGCGCCTGTACCATCGCGCGCCAGCGTGTCTTCGCTGTATATAGAGTTACCGCTGAGCGCATCGGAGCCGCCGCCGGAAATGCGGCTGACGGGAATTGTCGGGTTGAAGTAGTCGGCAATACCCTTGCGCTGGTCTTCCGTGGTCGCATTCAATAGCCACATTAGCAGGAAAAACGCCATCATCGCGGTCACGAAGTCCGCATAGGCAACTTTCCAGGCGCCGCCATGGTGACCATGACCGCCAACAACTTTTTTCTTTTTGATGATTGGTTGAAGCGTATCCGCCATGACCACCTAATCCCCGAACTTGTGCACTGAGGGGCAACCTAGCGGACAGGCGTAAAATTGCGTTTAACCATGACGGGGCGAAAGCAATCGATTGTGTTAACCGTCTGTAAACCACTTCGTCGGATTTTTCTGGTGTAAACGGAATTTTACTGATGGGCTCTGAGACACATTTTGTCCTGCGCAAAAAGCTGGATGGCAAAAGCGCCTCCTCTAATGGTGTGCGCAATATGT
>JALEGJ010000140.1 GCA_022763115.1 Aquisalinus sp. | reverse complement strand
GTCCTCCCGGATGATGTCTGTTGTGCCGACAAAGCGGGCAATGCGCGTCAATTCGCTGGAAAGTTTATCCAGTCGGTTAGAAGTGGGGCGAACGCCAATCTCCCACCACAGTTTTTCGACAGTCAGCGTGCCCTTCTTGCGATCAGCCTTGGCCTCAATGCGCCCGACAAAGCGGTCCCCTTCGAGGATGGGATACACATAATAGCCATACTGACGCTTTGCAGCAGGCACGAAAATCTCGATCCGGTAATCAAAGCCGAACAGGCGCAACAGTCGATCACGATCCCTTGCCACCGGATCAAACGGGTTGATGATCCGCAGACGTGCCGTGGGGGGTGACAAGCTCGAGAGTTGTTCCTCAATGTTGACAGGCGCGAGCGCCGTGTGGCTGGTTTTATCAGCGTGTTCGATCTCAACTTCGACAAGCGTTTGGCTATTGGCGTCGGACCAGCTTCGCACTTCTGACAGGTCTGCGGCGTCCCAGAAGCGCTGAATGTCGCCGGGTGTGCCGAACCCAAGTCTGGCGAGCGCTTCCCGACAAAGCCAGTCCAGTTGCTCGGTGTCCGTGATCGCTGCCTCTCGCCATTTTACCGGAATGACTCGTTCTGACAGGTCGTAATACTTGATGAAGTTGTGGCGGTGACAGGTTGCGAGGTCACCGGCATACCACATATAATCCAGCGCGTATTTATGGGGTGGCCGCGCCCAGGCATGTCTTGACTTGTCAGCTTTGCCTGTAAAATCTTTCGTGCACAGAGCGCCTTCCCGCTCAATGCGATTGCGTATGCTTGCCGTTTCTTTTTTGGAAGGCATGACGTTTGCCCATTGGCCCCGGCTGAGTTTGTCCGCCATCCGTCTGCATTGGCGTTGCCAGAAAGGGTAAAAAGCCATCGGCAGCACCGAGGCATCATGGGTGAAATGCTCGAACACTTGCCGTTCTTCGCTCAGCAGGCGGTGCATCATCTCTTCACGGTAATTCTGGTTGCGGCTCCAGAGAATATGGTCATGCGCCCGGGCGATGACGCGGATCGTATCCAGTTGCACGAAACCCAGCCGCCGGATGATCTTTGCCAGCGCCTCGGATGTGGCCGGGCCGGTCGGGGGGCGGCTCAGGCCCTGTTTGTCGAGCCAGAGCCAGCGGGCCTGTTTGTTGGTGATCTTCAGCGCCATGATGCCCGACACTTCTCAGGAGTTGGTGTTCAAGTCCACATCCGTTCTGCAAACCAGAAACAGCCAGCGCAAAACAGGGGCAGGGCCAGCCAGGCAGCCTGTATCTGTGCCATACGGGGCAAGACCTTTCGTAGAAGAGTGGCTGCGCCGGCGATGACAGCCAGCGCCAGAATTTGCCCCAGTTCCACGCCGATGTTGAAGCCGACGAGCGGTGCCAGCAGGGTGGTGCCGGAGAGGTCGAGTTCCGTCAAACCGCCCGCAAAGCCTGCGCCATGCACAAGGCCAAAGGCGATGGCAATAGCGGGCAATAATTTGAGGGCGGTGGCGTGCGAGAGTTGCGCTGTTGCCAGCACGTAGACGATCACGGCTGCGCCAAAGGGCAGGAGGAGGCCGGAGGGCAGGATCACGATAGCTGTCAGGCACGCGAACAGCCGAAAGGCGGTTTTGCGCTGGTGCGCAAGACCTGCTTCCAGCGCTGTTGTGGCAATCGTGAAGGCAATCAGTGCCTCAATCATCTGCTCGCGTGGCTCAATGATGCCCAGTACTGCGAGCGCGAGAGTGATACTGTGGCCGAGCGTGAAACCGGTGACGGCAATCAGGGCCCGGCGTATGGACCCTGCCAGCAGCATCAATGCGGCCAGAAAGGCCAGATGATCCGGACCGGACAGTACATGGTCGAAGCCCAGTTTGATAAACCCCGGGATACTGGAGGGCGCGTGTGATGAAGTCAGATAGAGGACAGGCTGTGCCTCATTCAAGAGGACTTCGCGCTCGGGCAGGTCGCTTGTCTCAGATGAGATGCGGGCGATGTGAATATGTGTGGCAGATACAGTGTGAAACGCAGCAATAGTGACGGTCGCACCAGCATCTGCAATACCCGTTGCGCAGGAAAAGCCAAGCTGCGCCCGAATGATGGAGCCGCTGCTGGTAAGCGGAGAAATTGTCTGCAACTCGCAGACTGCTCCTTGTTGTCGCACACTGATGGTTTCGCGCAAATGGCTTTCCAGCAAGGGATAAAGCCCGCCATTCAGGTCATAAAGCTGCGCCAGTTGCGTGATGCGCCGGGCATCAACCGCGAAGACCGCGTCCACGTCCTTGCCGCTGACCTGCCAGCTGGAAAAAGACTGGCTCGTGGTGTGCGCCATGGCCGGGGCGCACGGAAAGCTCACCAAGAGGCAAACGAATAAAAGGAGACGCATCATGGGGCTGGTGCCGTCTCATTTACCGGATCAATCAGCTCTTCAATATGCGCCCGCTGGCGCAAGCGCTGTATGTAATCCGTAAACGCCTGTTCTTCCTGTCGGCGACGCCATTCAGCGTCCACCTGATCGCGGACTGCATCAAACAACAGAGTGCCGCCGCCCGTTCGGCGTTGCAGCCAGATATAGATCTGCCGATCCGCGTACGAGAAAGGCCCGGCGATGTCGCCAGCCATCATAGCGTTGACTGCCTGTAGCCCCGCTGCGCCCGTATAGTCCGATAATTTGCCAAGCGGCAGGTCAGGTGGCGGGGAGAAATCCTCCATGCCAGCGGCGCTCACCGCATCTTCAAAACGGCTGCCTGCCTGCATGTTATTGCGAAATATGTCTATTTTGCTGGCGTCGGGTGTGCCCGCAATGCGTACAGTGAAGAAGGCCGGAGAGGAAAACAGACCCTGTTCGGCCTCATAAAGCGCCCGCAAGTCAGCCTCTGACGGCTCCAGCGGCCCATCCAGCGCGAGGGAGGTGCGGATCATTGCCTGAATGAGCGTCTTGCGCGTCTGGCGGTCTGTCTGCGCCATATCAAGATCAAGTGCGCGCTGGACGATGAGTTCCTCATTGATAAGGATTTCCAGCGCCCGGGCACGATCTTCTGCGGTCAACTCGCGCGACAACCCGGCCTGCATGGCAGAGAGGGCGCGTTCATACTCCGTGTGGGGAATGATATCCTCATTGACGACAGCGACGGCCATGCGCCGGTCAACACCGGGCGCAACGCCCAGCGCCGAGGCAAGAGCGGCGGCAAGAGCCATCAGAGCGGCGATCACATACCACGCCGAGGCGGGGACCTGCTTGAGAGTGTCTTGTATCATGCTGGCTGTTCTGTCAGTCGAGAGAAGGGCTAACCTCAGCCCCCTCAGTCTGCGGTGTATAGGTCAGATAGATCGGGGATGACCAGGCGCGCACATCCATCGGTGCCGTGCAGTCCTCGTCGCCCGTGCGCCAGTCGCCGTAGCAGATGTTCGGCTTGATGCAGTTGCCTTCCTCATCGCGCTCACAGCGTAATGGGTCCGCGTTGATGGTCGGTCGCGGCTCCTGAATGGCGCGTGCATAATAGAGCGCATCCCGCCCGCCAGTGGCGTAGTCCGGGTCGGTAAACTCGAAGGAACACCCGGCCTGATCGGGCGTGCAATTATGGACCAGATAAGGGTCATCAATCAGGTCCCCGATATCCTCATCCGGAGATATTTGCGGGCGAATGCGGATGATTTCAATGCGTTCGATCAGATTGCGTTCATTAGACGGGTTGTAGCATTCGCCGGAACAGATTGAGGCAACCCGCTCTTCGCCAAGGGCGTTGGTCGCATAATCAGGGCACCCCGGTTTTTGCTTGAATGAACCTGTGGCCTTGACTTTGAACGTACCAACTTCTGCGGTAGTCACTGTCGCACCCATCGGGTGAGTAGAGCCGTCTGCTGCTACGCGGTTGAACCAGAGCAACATGCGCGGGCCCGAGGTTGCGTAGGTTTCACGGCGTTGCAGGGCATCCCAGATTTCAGCGCGCGAGCGCCCTTCACTGTGTACGGCGGCGAGGCCACCACTTTGCCAGAAGGTAGACTGGCGCTCAATTTCCGTCAGCTGGAACCCGGCAAGGGCCTGTAATTCCTCGCGGCTGCGGCGGTACACCTGACCATCGGCTGGCGTATCATCGCGCAGGAAAATATCGCGGAGTCCAGGCCTGACCACGCCGCCTGCTTCCGTGTTGAGGCGGCGTGCGACCTCCTTGTAACCCGTACCGGGCCGTGCCCGGTGATTGTCAGAGGACGCTATGAAGCCCCAGTTAAAGCGGCTCGCTGGTTTTCCGTCCTCATCAAAACGGGAGATGGCAAGACCATACTGGGCACTCAGTCTCGGGCGATAGTTGAAAGTGGGCAGGTAACAATCCGTACATTGACCGGAAGCAAGCCAATCCTCGGCTGTCTCGCCGCCAATCGCGATATGGTAGGCGATGCCCATATTGGCTGCCGCAACACGGGCGCGTTCAGCGCGAGCGGTGCACTCATCCGGGTCTTCACCGTTTGCCAGACAGGCTTCCTCGATGATCTCGCCAGCGCGTACACAGGCTGGTGTATAGGTGTCTGTTTTCTCCGGGCAAATGCCGCTCAGGCCATCTTCGGACGGGATAAGGTCAACAAAATCACGATATTCTTCCGAGTTACCGTGTCCGGAGTAAATCTCAAGAAGCGGGAAGGCATCAGGCCGCTGTTCCGGTGCCAGCTGCTTGTCCCATGTGGTGCCCGGCGGTGTATAGAAGCCCCAGGTGGAACCATGCGGAATAATCAGCGGGTCGAGCCCCTGGTTCTCCAGCCTTGCAACGAGTTCACCCGGTGTGGCTGCCGCTTCATAACAGTCCGCGGGCAATTCGCTGGACGGCAGGGCGGCATCGCATAAAGGCGTCGCCTGAACATTTTTGATGTATGTGTTGAAATCCCAGTAAGTGCTGCGGTTTTCCCAATCCATAATCGAGATGGCTGAAGGCATGCCGAACGCATTCGTCCGTAACGCGTCCATTGCAGCGCCTACAGCGGCAATCGGCCGGGCCGAGACTTCCTCATCTTCGAGGTTTTCAAAAATCACATTCTTGTGGCCGTAATGCTCGTTTGGTGTTGCCCCGACTTGTGTCCACTCAAAGCCGAGGAACGAGACAAGGTCGGGATTATCCTGATCGAGCGCTTTCGCCTGACACTGGCGCAGGCTTCTCTTGGCTTCCGCCCAGCGGGCAGGGGTTGCCGCTTCTGCATGATCCGTGATGGCCCAGAAGTCGATTGCCGAGCAGTAGCGGGCAAAGTCGCAGGCATCCGCGAGAGGGTGAACGCCCTCGCCATGGTTCAGCGGCAGGGCCCATAGGAAGGCGTCCGTGGAATAGGTCGTGTGCACATGAAGGTCACCGAACAGGATCTGCTTTTGCGCGCCCGACGGTGCGACAGCCGCATCCGCTTCTTCCCGGGCGATCACGACAGGCTCTGGCAGCGCGTCGCCGACAATGGTGCCCGCGCTGCGCTCCTCGCCCAGCTTGCCGGACATCACCGCCCGGTCAAACATGACCCAGCCGCCAAACAGGACAGCTAAAACAAGTGCCAGACCAATAAAGATGCGCATGACCGTTCCCTCCATCATGTCGTCTGTGACAGGGTACAGTTTGTCGTGAGATTGAAAAGGGCAGAGGGCAGCCAATACTCTGTCTGGTGCATCTTATGCAGATAATATCAGGGCGATTCAGAGTATCGTCCTGTTATGCTGCACCGCAAAATCAGCAGGCTGTCAAATCAGATCACCATCTGAATGGCAAACGCCAGGGCCAGCAGCACGGATGCGCAGGTGACAAACCAGCCGGTCAGGGACGGAGTGGCAGGTCTCTCACCAAAATATGTACGTTGCTTGCTCATGCTTACGATCTCTCTCACTTGAAGAATCAGATGATTCTTCTGCGCGCCCAAATTCGCCGCATAATGGCAAGACCGTGGTGTTTTCCTGTCCCCTATGGCGAGAAAGCGAAACCGCTTCCCTGCCTTGCCATTATGACAAAGCGTATTCTAGAAACCTTGCAGCAAATTGAATAAAATTACCCCTCAGGATTAAAGGAAATAAACCATGGCAGGCTTGTGGCTGGAAGAAT
>JALEGJ010000139.1 GCA_022763115.1 Aquisalinus sp. | reverse complement strand
ATGCACCCGGACAGTATCCGGTAGTCATGGCGCTCACCGCCTATGACAAGAACAAGGGGCCAGATCAGTATCCCAAATTGTTGCGCAATGCCCTGAACCCGGATTTCAATCTCGGGACCTTCGAGGTAAGCCCATGGACGTCCTGGGAAGCTCCAGACCCTGCATTCTGGGTACCGAATGGTTATGCTGTTGTTTATCTTGACTCTCGTGGCTTTGCCACCTCCGAGGGCAAACCAAGCACCTTATCCCGTCAGGATCGGGATGATTTTTTTGATGCGATAGAATGGGCTGGCACACGCGACTGGAGCAATGGGCATGTTGGCCTTAACGGCGTCTCCTATCTGGCCATCGCCCAATGGGTCGCTGCAAGCGGTAACCCGCCCCACCTCAAAGCCATCATTCCGTGGGAAGGACAATCTGACAGTTATCGAGAGGTACTATATCACGGCGGCATTCCGGAAACAGCGTTTACGGATTTTTGGTCCCGGAAAATGCGTGCGGGCGCCAATGGCAATCCACTGCCGCCACCGGTAGTTTTCAGATTTGCGCATCAACGCCCGGCTTTAATGCGCCGTGTCCAGCAACGCCCGGCTACGACATCCGGCATTGACCTGCCGAAGATCAATGCGCCTACGCTGATCAGCGCGACCTGGTCTGATCAGGGATTGCACACTCGCGGCTCCTTCGAGGGGTACAAGAGAATTTCTTCCAGTCAGAAATGGCTGTATACGCACGGGCGGGCAAAATGGGATGTCTATTACAGCGCAGACGCGCTCGCTTACCAGAAAGATTTTTTTGATCACTTCCTGAAAGGCCTGAACAATGGCTTTGATGAACGACCTGCCGTCAGACTTGAAGTACGCGAAAACCTGTCTGAATATCAGGTGAGGTACGAAAGCGACTGGCCAATTCCCGATACAGTTTATACAAAACTCTATCTTGATGCGACATCAGGGGCCTTGTCTGCCTCACCATCAAAGGAAACAGGCATAGCGCAATATGATGCCATGTCCGAAAATGTCACCTTTACACATACATTCACACAAGACACAGAGTTGAGCGGCAACATGAAGCTGAAACTCTGGGTGTCCATATCTCAGGGTGAAGACATGGACCTTTTTGTAGGGATCGAAAAACTGACGGCAACAGGAGACGTAGTCCCGTTCTTCGCCAAGACCGGCTACACCAAAGGCCCTGTTGCCATGGGCTGGTTACGAGTATCGCAACGCACCCTTGATGAAGAGAAATCAACGCCCTGGCAGCCTGTCCTCTCACACGAGGTCCAGCAGCCTCTTCTATCAGGTGAGGTCGTTCCTGTAGAAATCGAAATTCTGCCGAGCAGCACGCTGTTCCGGGCAGGCGAAACGCTTAGGCTGATCATTCAGGGTGATGATCTGTTTGAGCACCCGGCACTGGAACATGGATACTCTGTGAACGAGGGTGTTCATAAGGTACACGCCGGATCAACTTATGATTCGCACTTGCTTGTGCCGGTTATCCCTCAATAGTCCCGCTTGTAATTGGCGGAAACACTCTGGGTGCCGTCCTGCTCTACGCTGGTCTCTATGGAGACCTTGTCGTTGACATCATAGGTCACACTCACCGAGCCACCAGTCCCGACCCCTTGTGTTGCCGAAACGTAGATGTCGTCCGAGACGTATTTGCCGACAGAGACCATCCCCGCACCGGTGGCTGCATCCTGCGCGAAGCTGAGGGCATCAAGACCGAACGTCTGGGCAAGTCCGGCGCTGGTGCCGCCAAATACGCCGTTGCCGGATAATTGCGCGACTGCTGTCGCGATGCGCAGGGATTCCAGCGCACTTAACTGTGACGGCTGCTTGCCGAACAGGACCAGCGCCATGATGTCTTCCTGCGGCAACTCGGGACTGGAGGAAAGCTCAATCGAAGGATCTGCCGCCGGACCAGAAACCGTGATGATGGCCTGCACATCACCCTGCTCCGTATCAACATCACTCTGCGCCACAATATCGAGATCAGGCGCCAAACCGCCTGACGGGCTGAACAGAAGACGCCCCCGACTGATCTGGAATTGTCGCCCGGCAAAATCAAGCCGCCCACTGACAGTTTCCACTGTGCCACCGACAGTCGGAGCCGAAGAAGTGCCCGAAACTTCAAGCTGGCCGCGCCATTCACTTTGCAGACCCCGCCCGGAAATGAAAATCTCGTCCTTCGCTTCAATAAAAATATCGAGTGCCAGGGCACTGGCCTGCTGCTGAACGGTTTGTGGTACAGGAACCGCATTCCCGTCGCTGTCAACGCGCACGACACGCACCGGCGTATAGCTTTTCCGGCTTTCCATTGACGGAATCGCTGCGCGTATGCGGCGGATATCTATCCGCCCTGCGAGCAACAAATCCGTCAGGGAGCCGGTCAAATCCAGCGTGCTGGTCAATTCTGCCTCCAGCATGGCTGAATCGATCAGTTTGGCACGGTCGAGGACAAGCTGCCCTTCCACTTTCGAAAGCGCGCCGTCTGATTGTTCCGCTAACAGAACATCACCGGCCAGACGGATCGTGTTTGCAGCGCCAGTGGCATCAGCTGCGGTCAGCGAGAACTTGCCTTCCGAGCCACTGGTGCCAATGGCAAAATCCAGCTGGCCCTTGATGTCATTCATCTGCGCACCCGTGACGCGCTCCTCAAAGCGTCCTTCAGCAAGGCTGATACCACCGCTGACATCAGGCGCACTGACCGTACCGCCAATGTTGACATCTGCCTGCAGGCGCGCATCCACAAAGTCCGTATCCACAGGCAGGAAGGACAATAGCGGCACCAGCGTGTCATTGTAGGTGAAGCGCCCTTCCAGCGGGCCATCCCGGTAATTGATGGATAATCCATCTGAACGGATCAGGCGCAAGGGGTTCTGCAGGACGAGCCGCCCTGCCGTCGCCCCGGCATCATCCGTCAGGGTCGCGGTCGTGGAAAGCGCGATCCCGTCCCAGAGGCTTTCGAGGCGCAGTTGCTGCTCGCCGTCATTCTGATCCCGCGCCGTGCCCGTCAACACCAGACGACCGGGTTGCCCTGCACCTGTATCCACATCAAGGTCGATTGAAATTGGCGCTGTAACAGATGGCAGGCGGATATTTTCGCCGGTTGCGGCCAGCACGATCTCATCATCCACCAGGCCGCCTGAAACATTCAGCCGTGTATTGCCGAACCATTTGATCGCTGTCTCTGCAAGCGAGATATTCCCATCCCGGCTGGTGAGGCGCGTTGGGCTGGTCAGCACGATAGCACCGGGATCACCCTCCACGCGGGATTGTCCCCGAAAACCGGTAAGGGCAAGGACTGTGCCCTGCTCACCCAATGACAGACTGCCATCACTTTCCAGTGTCACGAAGTTGATCTCTGACGGCAGCCTCATATTTTCAGCTACAATTGTGAAATCTGCATTTGCCAGTGTCCCCTGAGCATCCAGTGCAAAACTCTCTGCGCTGATACCGCTTGTGCTGAAATCCGCGAGAGACACGCTGGCTGTCAGGCTGCGATTGCGGGCACTTTCACCGCCCTGCAACCGCAAATCGAGGTCAGCCGTACCCTGAAGGGTTTGTCCTGTTGGCAAGACTGCGCCTTCCAGCGCCTCCAGTTGCAGATTGGCACCTATAGCGCCGGTGCCCTGATTAAGTTGCACATTGCCAGCCAGCGTCATGCCAAGAGCATTGGCGCTGATATTTTCAATAAACGTCATACCGGTTTCTGCACTGCGGATAGCAAAGCCTGCGCGGTACTGATTGGTATCGGATGTGATCGTTATATTACCCGCTGGTCTGGATGGGAGATTGCGCAAGTTCGCACCAATCTTGCCGGACGAAAATGGCCGGTCCTGATAAGCAAAGTTACTATAGTTAGATTGCAACGTCAGATTCAAAGCCGATGACACACCACTCACCGTGAAATCTGCCGTCACCGGGCCCGAGAAAGATACTGCCTCGGTCACCAGCGCGACCACCTCTTTGCGCGCAAAAGCGCTGCCTTTCATCTGCATCCGGCTATCAGAGAGAGCAAAACTGCCCTCGCCAGTCAGGCGTAATCTCGCCTGCTCCCGCGAGTTGCCGGTATAAAGCGAGAGATTACGCCAACCAAGCTGCTCATCAGCAAATGTAAGCCGTGAGCTGACACTGCCGCCATTTTGCAGCAGATCGTTCAGCAATGGCTGGTCGACGGGTGAATTCTGTACGGACAGTTGCAACACTGTTTGAATTGTGCCTGCCGCGTCACGGACAAAGTCATCCAGTATCGCCGTTGCGACGGGGGTCGCCAATCTTGCATCAGCCGACAATACATTCTCCAGATAACTGACTGTTCCGGTCAGCCGGTTCTGGCCGCTCACCGCAGAAATCTGATTATCAGCCGCAAAGCTCTCGCCAAGACCAAGGGTCAGGTCAATCTCGACATTTTCCTGCTCCTGCCCGATTCTGATATCTCTGATGGAACCTGTAAGTGTGCCGAAATAGCCCGATATATCCGTCAACTGAAGGGTATATACTTCCCCCTCGCCAGTCAGAGCCAAATCCAGCGAGAGTGTTTCGCCCATGGCTTCGGCGACAGCCGGTGACAGAAGTGCGCCGGGAGTGTACTCCCCAACAACGGCAAAAGCATTGCCAGCCTCAAGGTCAATTTGCATCTGCGCGTCGGCATTACCGAAAGTTTCACTCTCCAAACTCAGGTCGCCTGTCCAGTCGCCTGCCGGTCCGTTACCTGTAAGAGAAAATTCCAGCGGCTTTTCTTCCTTCAGTGCCCAACTGACAATGCCGCCCGGCTCTGCTGCCAGCGAGAGGTCAACGGACAATATATCGCCGGTCAATTCGATCAGGGCACGCATGTCATCAGTTTCCTGCAAGGTGCCTGCTGTCAGGTCTGACCGGATAGTGTCATTGGCCGTCGAGATGCTGCCGGACAACGTGATGTCCCGCTGCGCGCCCAGCAATGCCTCGCTGATACCGAAACGGTTGACCTCGATATTGCGCAATTCGATCCATGGCAGGTCCATTTCGAGAAGCGGTCGGCGCGCCTCTTGCGTCTCTTCCTGCTCTTCACGCTCTACTGATGGCGGGGCGGCAAACAGATCGGCATTGGTGATGGTCAGATTATGGACAATCACCTTGCGCCGGACCAGCGCCAATGGCGCCCATTCAACTTTCAGTTCCTCGACCTGAAACCAGACCTCTCCTTCATGGCTGGCCGAAAAGTCTCGCAGGATGATCTCGCCCGGCAGGCTGCCGCGCAAAGCCCCGAGACTGATATCGCTGTCATAAAGATCGCGCGCAAAACCCACAGCACGGTCCATCGCCTGCTGCTGCAGGAAATTTTTGCCAAATGATGTCTGGAACAGGAGCAACCAGCCCGCGACCAGCAACATCACGATGAAGGCCATCAGGCCAAGGAATATCTTGAGCGCAAGGTTCATCAGAAGGGCTGCCCCAAAGCGATATAGAACTGGATCGGGTCATCGGTTTCGCGTCCGTTCAACGGTGTTGCCACATCAACCCGCAACGGACCGATAGGCGTGAGGTATCTCGCGCCAAGGCCTGCACCAACCAGCACTTCCTCGGAGAAATCCGGAAACTGGCTCTCAGAGACAGTGCCCGCATCAACAAAGGCCGCGACCTGCACTTTTTCGCGCACCCGTACACGGCCCTCAATGTTCGCTTCGACCAGAGAAGCGCCCCCTATGGGGTCCAGCACAGCATCAAGCGGCCCTGCCTCCTGAAACGCAAAGCCGCGCACGGAGCCACCGCCACCGGCAAAGAAGCGCTCCGTTGCCGGAATATCATCACGGTCAATCCCGAAACTGGAGCCAATAGCGCCGCGCCCGGCCAGGGTGTAGCGACCATCCTCGCCAAAAACACGGCGGCTGGCACCTGTCAATTTCGCCTGAATGAAGTTCACATCGCCTATATAAGGCGTCACCGTCAGCGCAGTGCGAAAACCGGTCGTGGGGTTCAGCACATCATTATCACTGTTCCAGGCAATGTTCGCGGGCAGCGTGAAATAAAAGAACGTGTCTTCAATGCCCCCATCTTCAATCTGGCTGTAATTCATGCCAACCCCGCCGCTGACCTCCAGCCTGCGATCAAACCAGAAGCGCGACAAGGCACTGCCAAGCTCAATCGTCTGTGCCTCGAAAGCGTCTGATATTTCATTCCTGATGCTGAAGGTGCCATTGAGGCTGCCCGGCAATGACGGGTATGGCCGCGAAGCCGTGACAGCGAGTTCCTGCTCGGGGGCTGTGACTGTCAACCGTGTACTGAGACGGTTCGCCCTGCCGAACAGGTTCCGGTTCTCCCAAAACAGCTGCACACCGGCACCGACATCCGTTGCGAAAGAAACACCGGCACCAACCGTCCGGCGCTTGCGCTCTGACACTGTGACCAGAATATCAACGGTGCCATCCGCAAGCGGTTTCTGCGGATTGACCGACACTTCGCGGAACAACCCCGTTTCAACCAACGCATCTCGATACGACGCAGTCTTCGAGCGCCTATATGTCGTGCCCGCCTCCCAGGTGACATATCGCTCTATAAATCCGGGCTCGGTCTGCTCCGCACCATCTACAACAACCTTGCCGAAAACAGCCTTCGGGCCACTACTGATCTCATAGATCGCAATCGCATTGCCGGTTTCGAAATTGGCTTGCACATAATGCTGCGTTGGCGTGGCAGCGGGGAAGCCGTTTTCCTGCAACCATGTCACGAGGCTGGTCAAATGCCCTTGCAGGACTTTGCCATCAGGGTTGCCAGCGGTCTTGATACCGGCATCAGCGAACTGACGCGGGCGTGAAACATCCTGTTTATCCGTATATTGAATGGCATATCGAGAAATTGTGAACCTGTCGCCGGTGAAAACCTCAAAGGTTACCGCCACTTCTGCACCGGCCCGGCGGTATAGCGGCTCGACACGAGCGGCATAAAAACCTTTTGAGGTCAGGGCCTGCACAATGCGCCCGGCATCTGCCTTGCCCGCCCGGCGGATGGCGGCAAGGGAGTTGTAAGTATTCTCGGCACTGGCCAAATCGCTCAGTTCACGCATTTCAGAGCGCAGGGAATTGCGGTCGATCCCTTCGATCGTAACCGTAGGCGATAACTCGGCAGCATGGGCAGCAGAGACGAGGCAAAACAGCCCTGCACCGCCCATCAGGGCAGCGACACAAAGGCGCTGGAATTTCACTCGAAGCATCACCTGGCAGGCCACTCGCGTACTAATACTTTGTTTACCATAAGTAAGGCGCTGACCTTTAAGATCAGGTGAAAGATAGCGCCTGAAATTATCGTAATGTGCGGCTATTCGGCAGCCATGGCCATAGGTTCAGGTGCGTTGACCAACAAGGGTCGCCCGAACTTCTCGTGATGCAGGCTTTCAGCGAACCTGTTGTCTCGCCAGGCAGCCTTGCCGGCGATCATCGTCAGGGTCACGACGCCATCCGAGCGGTTGACCAGTTGCTCATGTTCGAACTCGTCCCGATAGACCCGTTCGACATTTGCCTCAGCGTCATATGCCTGCAGGGCCTCCGGGTCGATCATGGTAATATCTGCCTGCACGCCAACATCGAGCGTGCCCACATCAAGGCCGAAAATCTCGGCCACATCGCGGGTCAGGCGCTTGACCATGTAAGCCACGTCTGCTTCCCCGCCCCTGCGCGCCAGTTGCAGCGCGCGCAGATTACAGTCGTAAAAGGCCATATTGGTGAGATGCGCGCCTGAGTCATTGAACCCGGGCAGCAATTTCGGATCCATCAGCAGCTTGCGGGTTTTCTCAGGGTCCCGGTTCGCCGTGACCGTGTGCCAGATCAGGTCTGTATCGAAGGCACGCAATGTCGCGAGCACGAAATCAGCTTCGTCGTTCAGGTCAGAAAAATACTGATCGATGATCGCCTGTTCCTCTTCCTCAAACGACCCGTTGCCGGTCACCTCGTCCATCGCAGTCTGGAAACTTTTCCCTTCCCAACTGGTGAGAGGACATTTCTCGATTATCATTTCATCGAGCGCACGACTGAAAGCGTAATCTTCAAGGCGCAGCATTCGCTTGACGCGTGCCGGACTGAAGCCTGACTTGCCCGACATCCACATGCGTCGAAAGCGCTCGATAAAGGCCGGGTCATTGAGCAATTTCATCCGCCCTTCGCGGTCTTCGAGGTCAAGTTCGATCAACTCGCGCAATTCATCAATTTCTTCCGATAGCGGAGAATACATGCCATCCGCCCAGATTTTGAACGGGGCTGCCAGCGCCTGCAAATGGAAACGCCCATCAAGAAAACTGGAATTCAACAAACCGGACAAAATTTTGCCCAGGCGCACAATGTTGCGATTGGTGTGCACATCCAGCGCAGCCACCACAGTTGTTTTGAGCGGCTTGCGATGCAAACGGGCGCTGGTCAGCAGAAACGTCTTGATCGTGTTGGGCGGGCTGTCTTTCGGCGGTGTTGCCTGCCAAACGCGATCATACTCGCGCACAACGGAGGTGAGCGCTTTCAACTCCTTGTAGCTGGCAAACTGGGTCGGAATCTGTTTGTCCCGGTTCGGATCATTGGCCAGAAAGTGAAATGGCAGTGCATCCGTTGAAAAACCGGCATATCCCTCCTCCATGCCCTTTTTGAGCAAGGCCTTCATCTCGTTCAGTTCTGCATCCGTTGGCTCGCGCGACACGCTGTCCTTGAGGCCCATTACCTCAATACGCAGCATGGAATGCGGGATCATCGGCACTACGTTAGGCCCAAGGTTCAGCGTGTGCAGATGATCTATATAGGCGTCTGATGTTTCCCAGGTGAGAAGATCAGCGACCTTGCTGAGGACATGCTTCGGCATGTTTTCGACCCGCGCAAAACACGAGACTACCGGGTCATCCCCATTACGGCGCTGCGCCCCATAGGCAAGGCCGAGGCTGCAATTCGACATGACAACCGTCGTCGTGCCGTGACGCACAGATTCAGGCAAACCGGGACTGACCTCGATTTCAAGGTCATAATGCGTATGCACATCAACCATGCCCGGCATCACCCACTGGCCGGTTGCATCTATAACTTCCGAGGCCTGGCCGGGGTTGAGATTCACACCGCGCTTAACAATGCGGCCATTGCTGATGGCAATGTCCTCTCTTTGTGGCATGTTACCAGTGCCATCAAAGACAGAACCGCCTTTAATCAAAGTATCCCAGTGAGCTTCCGGCATTTTTCCTCCGTAACGGAGCGGCGCTGTGACTTGCATCGGCGCATCGCCCTGACATCTTCAAGTGATTGGTTTTACACCACTTTACGCTTGACGAGACGATACAAAACCTGAACCACAGGTCAAGTTCAGTCAGAACAACAGCGGAACGCACGAGGAGCAACCAATGGCCACGATTGAGCAATGGCAGGCACGCGGGGAAATGATGTCCTTGCTAGGGCATGACATCTTCGCTGTGGATGAAGGCGTAGCCGAGCGTGACACGGTCTTGCTCATTCATGGCTTTCCGACATCCAGCTGGGATTGGATGCCTGTCTGGCAAGCGCTCGGGCAGCAATATCGCCTCGTGGCCATGGATATGCTTGGCTTTGGCTATTCCGCCAAACCCTCCAGCCACACTTATTCGATCATGGAGCAGGCGGACATTATTGAAGCGCTGGTGCGCGAGAAAGGGCTGACCCGTTTTCATGTCCTGGCGCATGATTATGGCGATACGGTCGCGCAGGAATTACTGGCGCGGCAAAATAACGGCTCAGGCGCAGGCAAATGGCAATCCGTCTGTTTTCTGAATGGCGGACTTTTTCCAGAAACACATAAAGCCCTCCTGATCCAGAAACTCCTGCTCAGCCCCCTGGGGCCACTGGTGAACAAGCTGACCAGCAAGCCACGCTTTGACAAATCCTTCTCCAATGTCTTCGGACCGGATACCAAACCTTCGGTCGAAGAGTTGGACGCTTTCTGGACACTGATAAATTACAATGATGGCAAGCACATCTTCCACAACCTCATTACCTATATGAGTGACCGTAAAGAACATCGCGCGCGCTGGGTGCGAGCCCTGAGAGAGTCTGTCGTGCCGATTGCCCTCATCAATGGCTCGGTTGATCCTGTTTCGGGCGCGCATATGGTTGCCCGTTACCGCGAAGTTGTTGGCACACCGGATTATTTTGCCGCGCTTGAAGGCATAGGGCATTACCCGCAGGTCGAAGCACCCGAAGAAGTCAGTCAGCATTATCTTGAGTTTCTGGGCAGCCTCAGCAACTGAGCCCTTCCCTTTTGCCCCTCAACACCCTACCTGTCGGCCCATGGTTGGGCGCGGTGAAAAATCCTACGGTCTGGACGACGGAACCCCGAGCAGTCTGGTGCAACAGCTGGGCGCGCTGAAATTCCTGCTGCCCCATATCTGGCCCAAGGGTAACCTGGAATGTCGCTTGCGTGTCGTGGCGGCGCTAGTGGTCATTTTGCTTGGCCAGTTCATCGCCATCGGCGCACCGCTGCTGCTTGAAGAGGCCGTCAATGCCCTTGCCGAACAGGATATGCGCCTCGGCGTCATCGGCGGCGTGACTGGATTTATCGTTGGCTATGGCCTGTTACGCCTGCTCAGCGTCGCGGTCCCGCAGATTCGGGAACTCCTTTTTGCCAAGGTCGGGCAAAATGCCCAGCGCGAAGTGGCTATTGATGTCTTCAGGCATATGCACGGCCTTTCCCTGCGCTTCCATCTGGAGCGCCGCACCGGCGGCCTGTCACGGATTATCGAGCGCGGCATCAAGTCGATTGATTTTCTGTTCCGCTTCCTTCTGTTCAATATCGGCCCGACATTGCTGCAACTGATAATTGTCAGTTTCCTCTTCGCCTTGCGCTATGAGCCTGTGTTTGCGCTGATTGCCGCCGTAACTGTCGGCCTGTATTTCTGGTTCACCGCGTCTTCAACCGAATGGCGGCTGAAGTTTCGCCGTGAAATGAACCAGCAGGACACAGATGCCAATACCAAGGCAATCGACAGCCTACTGAATTATGAGACTGTCAAGTATTTCAACAATGAGCGCTATGAAACGGACCGGTATAACGGCGCCATGGAGCAGTATCAAAAGGCTGCCGTGCGTTCCAATAACTCGCTGGCCCTCGTCAATGCTGGCCAGGCGCTGATCTTCAATACCGGCCTCGTGATGATCCTGGTTCTGACCGCACGTGCCGTCATGGCCGGCGAGATGGGCATCGGCACGATCACCTCCATCAGCCTGATTATGATGACTCTTTATCAGCCTTTGAACATTCTCGGCTTTGCTTATCGCGAGATCAAGCAATCACTCGTGGACATGGAGAAAATGTTCAAGCTGCTGGATGTCCCGCCGGAAGTGGAAGATAAACCTGACGCGCAGCCCTTGCGCGTTAATGCCGCAGCCATCACTTTTGAAGATGTACATTTTCGCTATGAACCGGACCGGGCGATCCTGAAGGGCATCAGCCTTGCTGTACCGCCGGGCGAAACGACAGCGCTGGTCGGTCATTCCGGCGCGGGCAAATCCACCCTCAGCCGCATTCTCTATCGGTTTTATGATATCGAGAAAGGCAGTGTTCTGATTGACGGGCAGGATATTCGGGACGTGACGCAGGACAGCCTGCGCAAGGCCATCGGCATCGTGCCGCAGGATACCGTGCTGTTTAATGACACCATCGCCTATAATATCGGCTATGCTCGGCCAGGCGCAACGCAGGCAGACATTGAGAAGGCCGCGAAACTTGCCCGCATCCATGATTTCATTACCAGCCTGCCAGACGGTTATCAGTCACTGGTCGGCGAGCGTGGTTTGAAGCTCTCCGGCGGCGAAAAGCAGCGCGTGGCAATTGCTCGCACCATCCTGAAAAATCCGCCGATCCTGATTCTGGATGAAGCAACTTCCGCCCTGGACAGTGTGACGGAACACGAAATTCAGCAGGCCTTGCGCGATGTGGCCGCTAATCGCACGACCCTTGTCATCGCGCACCGCCTCTCGACGATCATAGATGCCGACCGCATTATCGTGCTGCGCGACGGCGAGATTGCCGAACAGGGCACCCATACCGAATTGCTCGCCCTTGGCGGTGAATATGCAACCCTCTGGCAGCAGCAGCAGGAAGGTGAACAAGCTCGGTAGGGAGGCAGCAATCCTCACCTTGAGCGACGGCACAGCAATCAAATCAGCTCACTGACATACTCGCCAATCGCGAGGGAGGACGTAAGCCCCGGCGACTCAATACCAAACAACTGAATGATGCCGGGAACGCCGTGCACGTCCGGCCCCTCAATGCGAAAATCCATCCATTGACCCGGCGGGCCAATCTTGGGCCTGAGGCCAGCATAAGAGGCATGCAGCTGATCTTCCTGCAGGGACGGCAAGTATTGCGTCGCAGCCTGCCAGAAAGCGTGACGCGCTTCTTCTTCCACTGCGTAGTCATTCAGCGGCACGTTCCAGGTGATATCCGGCCCGAGGCGCCCCTGCCCGCCAAGGTCACAGGTATAATGCGTGCCCTGACTGTCATTGGTCGGCATGGGATAAATCAGCCTCTCGAACGGCGCCCTGCCGGAGATCATGAAATACCGCCCCTTGGCGTATCTTGTCTCGGCAATATGATCCGCCGGGAACCCTTCAATCTGACGCGCGAACGCTGTGGCGTGCAGTCCTGTGCTGTTAATCAGGTACTTCGCCTGCAAGGTTGAGGGCTCTTCCCCGCCGATCTCAATCTCAGCGCCCTCCCCGACCAGCTTCACCGCCATGACCGGCGCATTGAAAACTGCCATGCCTCCGGCGTTCTCCAGGTCACCCAGAAGCGACAGCATGTACGTATGACTGTCAAAAACACCTGTCGATGGCGACAGCAGCGCCGCCTCGCAGGAGAGCAGAGGTTCCAAAGCCTGCGCATCGCGCGCGCCCAGTAACACCAGATCATGCACGCCGTTTTCCCGGGCCCGGTTCTGATAAAAATCAAGCCGGGGTACTTCTGCCGGTGATGTGGCAACGATCAATTTGCCGCAGTTTTTATGATCGATGCCGCGCTCGTTCAGATACGGATAAAGAAGTTCCTTGCCACGTACACAAAGCCGGGCCTTCAGACTGCCGGGCTCGTAATAAATGCCCGCATGGATCACTTCGGAATTGCGCGAAGACGTTTCCGTGCCGAACATGTCATGCTGTTCCAGCAACAGCACTTCCCGCCCCGCCAAGGCCAGCGCGCGAGCTACAGCCAGACCGACACAGCCAGCCCCGACCACCACACATTCAACACGATCCGTCATGGCTGGTTTAGCTGGTCGTCGCGACCCACTCCTCGTCTTCCTGCACTTCGCGCTCGAATTTCAAAAACTCGTAGTAGCCACAGCGTTTCTGGGTCGGGAAATCCCGGCAGATCGCAGGCCGCGCTTCATAGATTGTACAGTTGCGTGTTTCGATATCAATGAACTTGCAAATCGTCTCGTAATGCCCGTCCGCCTGATGGCGTAGCACCATCGGCGTTTCCTTGTCGCCGCGTTTGGTATGGCGTTTTTTCGCCTGCTCCACGCTCAGGCCGAAATACTTCGCCAGCCGTTTCAGGTCTTTATCCGTTACCGGAATATGCTCATACGAACAGCAATAGGCCGGGCATTTCAGACAATCATACTTCAGTTTACTCATCGCCAGTTTCTTCCGGAATAGTCTCAAGCCTTTGTGTCAGAAATTACCTGACGATCCTTAACGGGAAACTAGCGCAGTTTGGCGCTGAGTAAAGCAGGCCATGCAGCCCTGCACCGGACAGGGCTGTCAGTTGGAAGCGGCAAGATCCAGAGGCGCTGCCGTCCGGGTGATCCAGCCGCCACCCAGCACGCGGCCATGGCCTGGCTCAGGCGAATAAAACACACATGCCTGACCGGGAGAAACGCCTTCCTCAGGCTCTTCCAGTTCAATGAAAAGGCCTGTTTCATCCGTACCAAAACGGGCCTGCTCCGGCGGTCTTGTCGAGCGGACCTTGACGGCAACGAGCGTGCCTTCAGTCGGGGTATCACCCTCACCGATCCAGTTCAGCTCTTTCACATAAATCCGCTTGGTCTCCAGCGCTGCGCGCGGGCCAACAATGACCTGCCGCTGATCCGGGTCCAGTTTCACCACGTAGAGCGGGTCGCCCATGGCAACACCAAGGCCTCGGCGCTGACCAATCGTGTAATGAATAATACCCGGATGTTGCCCCAGAACCGTGCCATCCACATGGACGATCTCGCCAGGCTCTGCGGCACCCGGGCGCAGGCGCTCAACAACAGACGTATATTTTCCCTCCGGCACAAAACAGATGTCCTGACTGTCCGGTTTATTGGCAACAACGAGCCCGAGTTCGCGAGCAATTTCGCGCACGTCAGGCTTCGGCAGATTACCGAGCGGGAAGCGCAGGAAATCAAGCTGCTCACGCGTTGTCGTGAACAGAAAATAGCTCTGGTCACGGTCCGCATCGGCAGCGCGCCGCAATTCCGCTCCGGCAGGCCCCTCACTGCGAGAGATATAATGCCCCGTTGCCATGCACGTGCCGCCAAGGTCACGCGCCGTCTCCAGCATGTCCTTGAATTTCACCCGCTCATTACAGCGCACACAAGGGATGGGCGTGGCACCAGCAAGATACGTATCGGCAAAATCTTCCATCACCGCATCGGAAAAACGGTTCTCATAATCAAGAACGTAATGCGGGATGCCGAGGCGGTCTGCGACCTGCCGCGCATCGTGAATATCCTGCCCAGCGCAACAGGCGCCCTTCTTCTGGATCGCAACGCCATGGTCATATAACTGAAGGGTGATGCCGACCACGTCGTATCCGGCATAATGGCACAGCGCTGCCGTAACCGAGGAATCTACCCCGCCCGACATGGCAACAATGACGCGCGCGCCTTTGGGCACCCCCAGATCAAGGGCTGCCGCGGTGCGCGCCGTCAATGGCATTTTTGCTGTTATGTCTGCATCAATTATCATTGTCGCCGCCATATAAGTCCTGACGACGACAATTACCAGTCATTCAGTTCTGCTCACCATGCAGCAAGCAGACAGGTCTAATTGGCAGATGCGACACGCAGGTAGTTACGGTGCACAGACACAAGGCGTGTGCTGCCGATCTGGTTCACAACCTGATCCATCAGGTCCTTCTTGCACCGGGCTTCATGGGCACGCATGTTGAGGGACCGCAAGCCTGGGTCTTCACAAAAAGTATCTATGCGCTTTTGCAAGCGATCATACACTTTTTCAACGCCAGACTGTGTTGTCAGAAGTTCACGATCAAAGTTGAATTTGAACTCTTCTGCTTGAGCAGTAGTAGCAAAGGCAACAACAACAGCGGCGGCGGTAATAAACAGTTTTTTCATGTAGTCTCTCCATCATTTCATTGTGTCCAAATCGGCATAGATGCCGTTTGACTTTGAAACGCCCTATGCTGACATTATCACAGAAAGATGACACTGACCTTACCGTTTGATGAAATCGCACTTACCTGCACGTTACGTTTTAGCAACGAACGCACGTGGTACGCTGATGGCTCAAAAGTGACACTTACTTGAAGAAAGCTGTCTGATAGCTCGTCGCCAACAACAGTCCATCCTGCCGGAACAGGCGACATTCCTGATTATACAACGAATGGCTGACCGTGGCGCAGTCCGCCACAAGCCTCAAATAATCCGTACCCACCTCAGCTATGTCTGCTTCGGTTGCGTATATATGTGTGGACATGGAGAGTGTCGACGCCAAGCGCAAGCCCTCTTCCAGAAAGAAAGTGCGCGGCATGGGCGTATCAACAAAGGCGACGATTGCCTGTGCATCAAAAGGCCGTCCGTCTGCCTCTCGAATATGCAGGATCGAGCGACCGGTTTCATTTTTCCTGAATGGCACGCCTTCTGCCAGATACAGGTCAAACAGCTTTATCCAGCGCGGCGCCATCGGATTCGGCTCAAGCCGTATGCTCTCTTCCAGAGGCTTACAGGCAGGCATTTCTGCGTTGTAGGTCAGTTCGGATTCGCGGCGCATACCCGAGATAATGTCTGCGGTGAAGAGAACCTTGCCGTCGCTCTCGTCATCACGGGCTGTTACGCGCCAGAAATCCATCGTTCGGCGGCGCTGCAAAAGATTGACATAAAGCGTGATCGTTTTCGCCGTCACCGCCGAGATGAATGTAAAATTGAGTGACGTCACTTCACCACGAAAATCCGCCCGCGACTGGAGCGCCTTGAGGGTTCCCGCCGAAAGCCACCCGCCAAAGGCGCTGGTAAAATTCCAGTAGGTCTCATCTGACGTGAGCGTGAAAACCTCATCAGAAACCTTGCTGATCGCCGTCGCTTTATCGAGCGTGTAATCCATGACAATGGCTCCTTTGTCTCAGGCGGTTTGTTGTCGGCGGTGAAACCAGATCAGCCCGGCGCCGACCAGCAGCTGCAATCCGCCATACAGCAACAGCGTGAACAGGACCATATCTCCAAGCAGGTTCGGCTCCCCCGGACGTGCCGGGAACAGGGAGGCGTTAATCAGCAGACCGAGATTTGTATTGCGAATCGCCACCTCGATCTGGATCGCCGTCAAATCCCCGCGCGGACAGTTTGCAAAGTACGGCACGGCCGTACTCATCGCCACCAGCGCCAGTGTGAACAGGATAACCAGCAGGGCATTCGAGCCACCAAAAGCGTCCATGTCGAGGCGACCGGCAGCACTCGCGCCGATGACGATCAACAGAATAATGAACAGGGAGGCGCGAATACACCATTTGGACAAAGCAGGCGCCATGTCCGGAAACTGCCGCAGGGTGAGCATACCCGCCAACAAGGGCAACAGCAGAAACAACATGATCTCGAATGCGATCCGGCCAGCCGGCATCACAAAAGTATCCGGCATGTAATCACGGATCAGTAAGCCGAGGATCAATGGTGTGGTCACAAGTGACGCGACTGTCGTCAGGCCGGTGATTGAAATCGACAGGGAGGCACTGCCCCGGGCCAGATAGGTGAAAATGTTGGAAACCGTACCGCCGGGAATGGCAGCCAGCAGCGCAAGCCCTGCAAGCACGCCGGGTTCAGCGCGCGACAAGGCGATAAACAGGAAAGCCACCATAGGCACCAGCAGGAGCTGCGCGCCCGTGCCGATCGCCAGAGAACGTGGCTGGTCCAGAATTTTGCGAAAATCCTCAACGGTCAGGGTCGCCCCCATGCCAAGCATGGCAAGGGCCAGCTGCACGGCTGCGAACCAGTATTCGTTTGCGAGGTAAAAATTCCCCATGCCGGCTCCGTAATCCTGTTGTCGGGTCGGATGAGACTATCTGCATCCCTGGCCGTGCGCCAGATAAACGCGCACCTGTTGCCAAATGAGCAAAACTGTCTTGCAGGGCAGCGGTCTTCTGAACAACGGGTCAACTTTCTATATCTGTCTCAACAGCTTTCCGAAAAGGAGACCCAAAATGAATAGACGTGAAATGATTGCTGGCGGCACATCAGCAGCCGCCACCGCCGCTTTAACCGGACAGGCATCTGCCCTCGTCCCGCAAGAGGCCTTGCACCTGCGCCCGGCGGAACAGCGCGGCAAGTCGGACCTGGGCTGGCTGAAATCGAACTTCTCGTTTTCTTTCGCCCAGTATTACGACCCGGCCCATACGCATTTTGAATCCTTGCGCGTCATCAATGACGACCTCATTGCTGGTGGCGGCGGCTTCCCGATGCATCCGCATAAGGACTTCGAGATTTTCTCTTATGTCCTGGACGGAGCTATTGAGCACAAGGACTCTATGGGCAACGGATCTGTCGTTAGTGCGGGCGGCATCCAATATATGAGCGCCGGGTCAGGTGTCACGCATTCGGAGTTTAATCCGTCTGCCACAGAACCAATGCGCCTGTTGCAGATCTGGCTCATGCCGAATGTCTTTGGCGAGACACCGCGATACGATACTCTCGACATCGATCCGGCTGAGAAAGACGGGCGTCTGAAGCTCTTCCTCTCACCCGACGGACGCGAGGGCTCTATCGCGGCCCGGGCTGATGCCGATGTCTATGCCGCCACCCTGAGCGGCGACCAACAGGTCGACTTCACGGTCAAACCGGGTCGCAAAGCCTGGATTCAGGTGGCCCGTGGCAATGTGGCGGTGAATGGCATGGAACTGCGACGCGGCGATGGCCTCGCCATCACGCAGGCAGGCGACCTCAGCTTCACAAAAGGTGACGACGCAGAATTCCTGCTCTTTGACCTGAAGGTGATGTAGTAAAGTAGGCCGTCCTGCTAAAGTATCAGGACGGTCAACTACCAGGCAGCAAGGCCTGCCGCTTTGCCTTTATTTTTCCGGCGTTGACCCGGATTTTCAGCCAGCACAGGCCGAATTGCAGCCATTGGCGCCACATCTGGAAGTGTGCGGCCCTGCCCCATTTCTGGTATTTCTGGCGCTGGCGCAGCTGGTCAAAATAGCGCACTTCGATACCCTGCCCGAAAACGTTTGAGTACCAATTAAGAAACAGCACAATGCCGTAACCGCGCATCATCTCCTCCCATTCAAGGGATTGCGCCAGAGTAATCGCCTGCTGGAAATCCGATTTCAGGATCGCCCGTTCACCGGAAATAGGACCGAAAAACCAGCCCCATAAATTCGCGATCGGCCAGCAGCGCAAGAACGCAGGCCAGTTCAAGGGCACGCCGCGCGAAGACATGACCTGCATCAGGGAAGTTGCCTTGAAGCGCTGCACGATGTCAGCCATATATTCCGGCTTCAGGTTAACAAGATCGGCATCACACCACAAAAGGATGCACTCTTCGTCCAGATCATCGAGATGGCGCATAATGGCCTGCCCTACCGGCACGCGCGTCTCCAGCGAGATGACCTTGACGCTTTCCGCCTCAGCCGCAGCCCGCGTCCCATCCTCTGATCCGTCATCAACAACCTGCACCTGGTCAATGGCCTCACAGGCTTTCAAGGCACGGACGATTTCACCTACGGTCGCCTCCTCATTATAGGCGGTGACACAGGCAACAACTTTCAGATCCTGACGGGAAACAGACATGGTGATGACAGACTTACCT
>JALEGJ010000138.1 GCA_022763115.1 Aquisalinus sp. | reverse complement strand
TCGGCCTCTCCATCCCATTCATGTTGCTCACTTACGAACTCCTAGTACGATACACTTTTGTAGGTTGGATTCTCAACGGGAAGAAGCGCAGCCGCAAGAAATTTGAAACCGCGGAGATCGGCACATGACGATTGATAAAAAGTCCGCTGAAGGCGATCTCGCTTTCATGAGGGCGATCCTGGAAGAAAACGATACTTATGATCGAACTTTTGGGATCAACTATTTTGCAGCCGGATTGCTCTACGGCCTTCAATGCCTCGCCAACGGAATTTTGTTACTTGGCGCAATCGATGTTCCGACCTGGGTCTGGTTGGCGATTGGGATCATGCCCACGGTTCTCTTCCTGACGATTAATATCAGCTTCGGTTGGCAAAACCGCGAACGGCCCTTCGGAACCGGTACGGGCAAACGCGCCATTGGCGGGGCCTTTGCCGGGGGCGGCATGGCCATTCTGGTCTCAGCCTGCATTTTTGGTTGGGTTGCGTATGACCGCGCCGATTGGACAATCTGGTTCCTCTACCCGATCGTCGTTTGCGTCTTCCAGGGTGCAATCTGGTTCACCGCGATGATTGTGCGACGCCGCAAGTGGTATGGCTTGACTGCCCTTGGATGGTTTGCGTCTGCCCCTGTGCTCGCGATTTTCATGAACCAGGCCGGAGCCTATGTCTCCGCACTCGGCATATTTTTGCTCCTGTTCATGGCGTTGCCCGGTTATGTTATGCTCCAAAACAAGTCGATGAAAAACTGATCCGTTGTCCGAATGTCCGAGTATGATATCGACAAAATCAGTGAGATCATCCATGGCCGCCTGCGATTGGGCGTGATGGCTTATCTTGCTAACGCAGAAGCCGCGTCTTTCACCGAGTTGAAGTCAGCACTGAATGTCACGGCGGGCAACTTGTCGATCCAGATGCGGAAACTCGAAGACGCTGGTTTTATTGAGATTGAAAAATCGATAGTTGCACGAAAGATGCTGACCACTGTTCGCTTGACGCGATCAGGGCAAAAGGCGTTTGCAGCATATCTTGATGCGCTTTCCGGCGTCCTGGGCAACTCACTCAAACGCTAGGGCGTCATCCATCCCTTCCGACACGGCCCTCTGACGGCGGAACATGTAGATCACAACGAGCAAATCCAGCGCTTCAAAGAGAGAGCCACTGAATAGCTGCAGCTGCTGTTCACACTGCCCGTGAAAACGTCCGAGCTGTTGCCGCATTATATCCCGCTGCCGCCGCCTGAAACAGGCACAAGCGGTGTGGAAAAGGGGCCGCAGGACATGCTGAACAAATTCGCAGAAGCCTATGGTGAGTTGTCCAACCGCACCGCCATGGTCGAAGGCAATGTCGATCTGATGATCTAAGCCCGAGTGCCCTGCCCAAAGCTGGCAAAAAAGCGTTATCTTCCGTTTCAGCGACGTGCTTTTGGTCGTAAAGAACACCATCGCAACTTGGAGAATAGGTAGAAACTATGCCAAAGTTTGAAGGTAAGGTCGCATTCATCACTGGAGCGAGCGCTGGGGTTGGCGCGGCCACGGCGCACAGATTTGCCAAAGAAGGTGCAAGTGTTTCGTTGATTGCACGTCGCAAAGAACAAGGCGAACAAATAGTTGCCGAGATCGAAAATATAGGCGGACGCGCAATCTTCTCCCAGGTTGATGTAACGGATGCAGACGGTGTTGAGGCAGCTGTCGCAAGAACGATCGAAATGTTTGGATCGCTCGATATCGGCGTGAACAATGCTGCCATTCTAGGGGCGTTTGCTCCGATTATGGAGATGGACGATGCGAATTGGCTTGATGTGCTGAACGTCAATCTCAACGGTGTGTTTTTCGCTATGCGGGCAGAAGCGCGGGCTATGCAGGCCAGCGGTGGATCGATTATAAATGTGGCGTCGGTCAATGCCTTTATGGGCTCACCAGGGGCGGCTGCGTATGCGACATCGAAACATGCAATCCTTGGTCTTGCACGTTCGGCGTGTCAAGAATTTGCGCCGTTTAACATCCGTATCAATACCGTTTGCCCGGGACTGATCGATACGGATATGCAACGCGATATCGCCACGCGTGTAGCTGGTGAAGATGCAGCGAGCTTCGAACATCCCCTGATCGCACGGATCCCGTTGGGACGGATGTCCAGCGCAGACGAAATCACCAGCGCCATCGCTTGGCTTGCATCTGATGACGCCTCCTATGTAACCGGCAGCACGATCACTCCAGATGGTGGCTTAATGGCTTGATGGACTGGAAAGCGCGCAAGAGCGTACGAAACAGGATACGTCAAACAGACTTTTCTTTAGTGGTCATCTGTCATCAACTATCTGCTTGCTTCCCTGTCAAACCGCTCCGGCATGCCCAGAAATAGAAACCAAGCGCCATAAAAGACCCGAGCGTCGGCATGACAATGCCGAATTCATCTATAAAAACGTGTGACTCTGGACCTTTAATAGTCAGGGGCGTGTAGATACGTTGTATAAAGAGGTTATGGCTGGCATGCAGGATGACTGCAGGCCAGAGGCTATTTGATCTAAACGTAATGAATGCGTAAACAATACCTTGAGGCAAGATCGCCATCGTGAAGATCAGCATCTGCAGCAAAAAATTTCCCTCACCCGCATTATAGTCTGTAAACAGAATAGCAGGCCAATGCCAAACAGCCCAGATAGCGCCCGAAAGCAATCCCACCGCCCAAAAGGGCATGACTTTTCGCAGTTCCCAAATCAAAAGCCCGCGCCATCCGATCTCCTCACCAAGCGCGCGCGCAGCAGCGGCAACCATTCCAATAGTACCCAGCATAACCACAAAAACGATCGAACCAAGAAGTGTCGGGTTATCGAGGCCAAGCAATTGTTGCGACCAGTTCGACAACGTTTCGGCGTTTCCGAAAGCGCTTCCACCTAAACCGAACAGCCATACCGGGAGGTAAATCGCGAGTCCGTACACAATTGGCAGTGCCCAAGCAAACCAGTGCCAGCCCCACTTACCCCACCGCCAGGGCAGCCCCGAGATCGGACGTTTCAGGATCAGGCAAGTGAAGATCGCCGCGAGGCCTGGGGACCACATCACGCCCGTAATCAAGATGGCCGGCGTAGCGCCCTGATATCCCATAAGCCCGCCAAATACGCTTGTGAGCGTGAGCGTGAGGACAAGAAAAATAGTGATAGTGCGCCAAGCCTGTTGACGCACGGCAGTTTCTACACAGCTCATGGTTCTGACTTTCGTCTTACTGGAATGCCGCGAAGTATGATGTCGGCAAAGAATGCGTCACGTTCAACGGCAGACATGCTATTAAAAACCTCTGCTCGACCAAGCCTGTCGGCGATCACCAGGTCCGCAAGACCATGAGCGATGGCCCAACAAGCCAAGACATCTGCCATCGCTGGTGGATCAGTATGCGGATCGCAATCCCGCACCGTCTGAACATGCTTTACGAGTTTGTCGAAAGCAGCGGCGGCGGCTTCAGCGAGAGCCGTATCGGCTTTGTCGGTTCGCTCCGATGCAAACATCAGGCGAAAGAGAGACGGATGCTCTATCGCGAAATCAATGTAACCAAGGCCAGAAGCAGCAAGTCGCTCGCGGGGGTCAGCACCTGCAAGTTGCTCGCGTTTGTCTTGCGCAGCAATGAAGCGACCGTAGCCACGCGCGGCCAGTGCAGTTAGAAGCCCTTGCACAGTCTCAAAATGATGTGCAGGCGCACCATGGCTCACGCCAGCGCGTTTTGCCACAGCGCGCAACGAAAAGCGTTCAATCCCGTTTTCTTCAAGTTCAATCTCGCCAGCATCCAGCAACGCGTGACGCAACTCGCCATGATGATAGCCTTGGGTTTTCGGGGAACGAGCGGATGGTATCGGGGATGTCATGGGTAACTCAATACAGCACAATCTAGACAGTGTCTAGATTGTGCTGCTCCTGATGTCAATTCTGCCACCAGCAGCACGTCCTGACGCATTTTGGACGCTCGTCACATGATCCCATTACGTCCGCTACTAAGAAATTTTAGTTACCCTCGCTAATAACCGAATTTGGGATTAGGTTGTCCTGTTTCAAAGGCACCCCGAAGTTGCAACAGAACCACGCCCTACGATCCTTATCCCCCGAAGCTTAAAACAGTCACTCAAAAGATACCCACCTCCTCGTGCATCACTTGCCCACCAGCATCTCGTCATACATCCCTTCCGGCACGGCCCTCTGACGGCGGAACATGTAGATCACAACGAGCAACTCCAGTGCGCCGATCACCAGCAGCAGATCATGCGGGCGCATGGGGGTGATCGCGATCAGCAAGACGAACATGGAGCCCAGCACAGCGCCAAAGGCGTTCAGCATGTTACTCGCAGCCATGATCCGTGCCCGGTTGGTCTCCCGCACCCGGCGCTGCACCGCAGCCTGCAACGGCACCAGGAAAATGCCCATGGCCGCAGACGCAAAGACGAACAGCACCGCCAGCAGCACCCCGCCCGGCTCGGCGAAGAACTCGGCCACGCCCATCAATTCGCCATCGCGCGGGGCAGACATCATCTCGCTGACCGCGAACAGCGCAACATTTATCAGGATCGCGAACACAAAAGCCGCCACGGACAATGACAGGCCGGATTTATGCTTCGGCACCAGCGTCGTGATCGCCGCACCGATCAATCCGCCTACGGCAAATATCCCCATCATCACGGTCGCAACCGTGCCTTTGGCCTGTAACACTTCGCTGGTGATGATCGGGAAGGCCACGGTGATCGCCGCCGCGATGAACCAGAAAATGCCGCCGCCCAGCAAGGGCCGGATAATCGGTGGCTCATCGCGCACCATACGGACCATGTAGCCCACCTGGCTTAACCAGTTCCAGTTTATCTTCAGATCAGGCGAATCTGCCGCTGCCTTTGGCGCGAACATCACCGCGCCCCAGCCCGCTGCCGCCATCAGCACAAGGATCACCGAGATAAGCATGGGGCCGAACGCTGCCTCAATAAGCCCGCCGCCCACGGCATAGCCTGTCAGATTGGCGACAAACAAACCGCCATAACAGATGCCATTGCCGCGCACGAGTTCCCCCGGCGTCAGATATTTCGGCATGGCGCCGATACGCACGGGCGAGAAGAACGCCGACTGGATGCCCATGAAAAACAAGGTCAAAATCAACAGCGGACCATTATTGATGAGAAAACCCACAGCGGCCATCAGCATCAGGACAAATTCGACAAACTTGGTCCGCCGGAACATTAAGGACGTTTCGAACTTGTCCGCCACCTGGCCCGACAAGGGCGAGAACATGAACACGGCCAGCGCGAACAACGCCCCGGCAAACGGCAAAATCACCGCCGGGTCAGAGATGCCGGGCAAGGTGATGACCTTGTAGGTGAGGCCGATCAACAGCGCCTGTTTCAACATATTGTCCGTGAACACGCCCAAAACGAAGGCGGACCACATGGGCAGGAAGCGGCGCTGGAAAAAGAAGTTGCCGGTCTTCGGCACACCGGCCTCTGCCGCGCTCACATCGGTGCTGCTCATGCGGCTTCTCCCGGCTCATCCGCGCCCTTGCCACCCGCAGTGGCGGGGCGCTGATCTGAGAGACTGCCCCCCTGCTCCCTGCGCAAATGCGGCAACAACGACAGGGAGCGCGTTTCGATCTGGTCTTCCAGGAGGCGCATAAATTCACCCTTCTCCATGCCAGGCGCAATCGGATCAAGAAACTCGATCGTTGCCGTGCCCGGCGTTATCTTGCTGCTCTGCTGCGGCCAGCACAGGCCGAGATTGGTCGCCACCGGCACCACCGGGCAGCCATATTCCTTGTACATGTAAAACACGCCCTTGCGATAGCGATGTTTTTTGCCAACTTCGGAGAGGTGCCCCTCCGGATAAATCAGGATGCGCCGGTTATCGGCCTTGGCTTTATTCATCGCGTCCGCCAGCAGCTTCTCCCGCTCCAGCGGGCCACCACAATTATTGACGATGATGCTGCCCATTTTCTTCAGGATACTGCCGACCACCGGAAACTTCTCCAGATGGTCGCCCGTCACGAAGGCAAGATCATAAAACTGTGAGAACATCAGGAAGCCATCGCCCCAGCTCTGGTGCTTGGCGGCGATAATGCACGGGCCTTCCGGCAATTTCTCGCGGCCTTTCACTTCCAGCCTGATGCCCGCCACATGCTCCATCCAGAAACACATGGTGCGGGTGTAGCCGAGAATCCACCACATCAAAACCTTCCGCCCGGGGATCAACAAAAGCGGGATCGCACCAAGGGCAAAAAAGGTGGAGGTCAACCAGTAGGCGACACGGAAAAAGAAGGAACGCATGGGATATATCCTTGATTGGTCAAGCGTCAGGGGCTCAGGCGGCTTCTGCCGCGCTGGCGTTAAAGTCATCAGGCAGCATCTCCAGGCTGCGGGTTTCAATGCTACTCTCCAGCCGGGCCATGAACTCTTTTTGCGGCAGGCCCGCCGGGATCGGCTCCAGAAACTCTATCGCTGCCGGGCCGGGTACAAAATTCCAGCTCTTGTCGCGCCAGCGCGCGCCGAGGTTCGTTGCCACCGGCACCACCGGGCAATCATAAAGTTTGTAGACGTAATAAACGCCAAGGCGATAACGATGTTTCTGGCCGAGCGCCGCCAGTTTGCCCTCCGGGTAGACCAGGACAGGCCGCGCCTCGGCACGCAGGCCCTCAATCATGGCGGCAAGCTGGCTGTCGCGCCCTGCCGGGCCGCCACGCTGATTATCCACCACCACCGCCTGCATCTTGCGAAACACAGGGCCAATCAGCGGATAGCGTAAAAACTGGTCACTGATGATAAACGCCGCATCCTTCACTTGCGAGAACAGAAAAAACCCGTCGCCCCAGCTCTGGTGCTTGCTCGCGATAATCATCGGCCCTTGTGGCAGATGGCCTCGCCCGCGCACTTGCAGGTCTATCCCGCCGATCAGCCGCATCAACAGACAGACGCTGCGCGTATAAATCCTTGCCCAGATCATCAGGGGGCGGCGTGTTGGCAACACCAAGAGCACCGCGCCGGTGAACACAAAGAACACCGAGACGGACCAGAAAGCTGCCTGAAACAGAATTGAGCGCATGGGACTGGCCGGCTGCGATCAGTCGAGCGGGTTCAGAACCGCGATCACGGCCTGTGTGAGCGTGTCGCGATAATCCGCCATCTTGCCGGGCAGGCGCCCATAAGCCTTGTGCAAGGCCGGCTGCAAGACAACGCCCAGCGCCATGCCGGAGACCAGCACCGGGTCCCCTTTCCGGATCTGGCCATTATCCATGGCCTTCTGCACGATCATTTCAGAGGCAACCACCGGGTCGCGCGTCAGATCATGCTCGCGGGGCAGAAATTTGTGCAAGGACAATAAGTGGAAGCAGAACAGCTGCCAGTCATCATCCGCAACGCGCGCATAGGCATTGACCAGCGCCGCCGCCTGCCCGCGCACATGGTCATCGCTCAGCGCCGCCGCCATGGCAAGGTCGCCAAGGCGCGCATGAATGGTGAAGAACAACCCTTCCCAGATTTCTTCCTTGCTCGTGTAATGACGATACAGCGCCCCTTCGGAGATGCCGGCCCGCGCCGCAATCGCCCGCGTGGTCGCCTTCTCCATTTCCCCTTCCTGAAACAGGGTCAGCGCCGCGCGCTCAATGCGGGCCTTGGTCGTGCCGTCAACGGCGGTGACCCCGCGCTCCTCGGCAGCACTCATTTTCTTCTTGCTGGCAGGCTTGCGGCCAGGTCTTGTCTTCTTCGCTACGGCAGCCTCGGGCATAAGGCACCTCCCTTTTATGTGATCGTTCACT
The DNA here is from genome assembly GCA_022763115.1 of Aquisalinus sp. Classification (GTDB taxonomy): domain Bacteria; phylum Pseudomonadota; class Alphaproteobacteria; order Caulobacterales; family Parvularculaceae; genus Aquisalinus. The sequence continues at coordinate 3,181 of JALEGJ010000138.1, read as the reverse complement.
CACATTTAAGGCGCCCGCCAGCGAATGTCAAGCCAGAATGTGAGCATTTGATTACAAGCTGGTAACCGGGAGAGTGGATGAAACAACGCGCAATCCGCACCCAAACCCGTCCCTCCGCGCGTCATGCCGTGATGCGCTGCGGCATGAAATGCTGCTGCGCAGATACGGGATCCATCACCGGAACGCGCCACGCTCACAAAGCGACCAGCAAGCAGTCCGTACCAGAGTCAGCTTAATGCACCGTCAAGCTACCACTATGCGCAGCGTTATCAGAACTGCCCTGAAAAACGGGTGCAGCCTTTGGTGGAAGTTATGGTAAGAGCGGATAATCAAAACTGGCGCATTGCGCTTACCGCTTCATGCACCGACTCCTCGCTAACCGTTGGCCATTACCAGCAAGTGCTCCAGACTTGTGTGAAGCATCTTTTGAATGCTAATGTAATTCCCGAAAGGACTAGGTGTTTAGTCCCGGCATTTGATGGTGCATTATTCTCTTCAGAATGGAAGGATGCGCTATGGGACAGATACTGCACGGAAGCGCCCGCACGACAGAGGCGGTCCGTCGAGCAATACAAAATAGTGAAGAGAGCCTGAGGGCGTTATCGAAGCGCTATGGGATCAACCCCAAGACGGTCGCCAAATGGAAGAAGCGTACAGCTGTATCGGACCTTAAGACGGGTCCGAAGGACGTGCGTTCCACGGTTCTGACGGTTGAAGAGGAAGCGATTATCGTCGCCTTCCGTAAGCACACGCTTTTGCCGCTTGATGATTGTCTTTACGCCCTGCAGCCGACAATCCCCCACTTAACGCGCTCCTCCTTACACCGCTGTTTACAGCGCCATGGGATATCGCGCTTGCCGGACGTTGAGGGCGACAAGCCTGCAAAGAAGAAGTTCAAGGTCTATCCGATCGGTTACTTTCACATTGATATTGCCGAGGTCCGCACGCAGGAAGGCAAGCTATATCTTTATGTTGCGATTGATCGAACATCTAAGTTCGTGTTCGTCCAGGTTGTTCATAAAACGGGACGTTCTTCCGCGTCGGCATTCCTGGAGGATCTGATTGAGGCTGTCCCGTACAAAATCCATACGGTTCTCACCGACAATGGCATCCAGTTCACGTTCCCGCCGAGATATAAAGACGGACCGACCGCGCGATATATGACGCATATGTTCGATATGCGCTGCCAAGAGAACGGTATCGAGCATAGGCTGACGAAAGTGAAGCATCCGTGGACAAATGGGCAGGTCGAACGCATGAACCGAACGATCAAGGAAGCGACTGTAAAACGGTATCATTATGATGACCACGATCAATTCAAACGGCACCTGGAAACATTCATCAATGCTTATAACTACGGACGCCGTTTGAAAACGCTACGTGGACTGACGCCCTACGAATACATCTGCAAAATGTGGACAAAAGAACCCGAAAGGTTCAGAATAAAATCGCACCATCAAATGCCGGGACTAAACACCTAGCGCGTGCTAAAAAAGTCAGTGGTATTATATACTCTATTTACGTGCGCATGTAGTGCTGCCGATTGTATTCCTACTTTTGATATGCAGTTCGACCATGACTTACAGTTTCCTGTTGCCGAATCTGAGCTGTTGGATTTCGTTCACACTGTTCAGTCAGAAGGGCGACATGTTACGTATAATATTTTACCCAGCAGGCCGCGGTTATTGAAAATATATATTAAGGACAAAGTTGGAGAAAATTACACTTTGTCTTATGACTTTCGAGAACAACAACCTGGTTTTTTTGGTGCGCCAGAAACAAGCGCCAGTTTTGCTCCAGCAACACAACCGATTCCCAATTGCAGATAGTGTGTTTAATGAGCATTTTCCCATTTGTGGGGTTAGTAAGTAAGATATATGAGTCTAATTGCTATTAGACTATTAATGAAATCTTGTGTGGAATATACTGTCGTAGCTAAAAAATTTAATTAATAACTGACAGCAGTCGATAATGATGGAGAATATGAGTCAAAGAAAATCATACGCTTACTTACGGTTTATGCTATTGCTTCTAACCGGAGGAGTAATGGTAGCTGTACTTGAACTTTCTGACAATGTGATATTGAACTTTATCCTATATCCAATGCTGGCCGGAGTAGCACTGCTCATGTTCTTCCAGAGATGTGAAACTTGCGGAACAGTAATTTACACTCACAATAATAAACATCATGGCTTCGCTAATCCATTATGTGTTTTGGGATGGAAAGAGTGCCCAAACTGTAAAACACCAAGACTTTGATGCAAGTAGGTCGGATGAAGCGAGGCGCAATCCGCCACCAACACCCGTCCCTCCGCGCGTCATCCCGCAATGCGCTGCGGCATGAAATGCTGCTGCGCAGATACGGGACCCATCGCCGGAACCCAACATGCTCACGAAGTGGCCAGTAAGCAGGCCCCACCGAAGCCAGCTTAATGGACCGTCAAACTAATTGTATGAGCAGCATTATTAAAGCAGTCGCTGAAAGAAGATAAAGCCTTTGACGAAACTTATGGTGAGACCGGATAATCAGGTTTGGCGCATCACGCTTGTGGCCTCATCCGTCCCACTCGCTTTAGAAAAGCGACCATGCTATACAGTATGACTATGGATACACTAGCACAACAAATTATTAATGATGCTGAAGCTTTGTATGCTTCACTCGTGCAAAGTCATTCCCGCCGGCTGCAAAATATTCAAGGATTAAAAAAGCAGTTTTTCGACGCGGTGAAGTCTTGGCAAAACGGAAACGATCCGACGTTTCAAGGCGTGCAGGAACGCATAAACGAAATAGGCGCTCTTGGTACTGTGCTTAACGATCAATCAGTCTCTGGGTGTCAAATACAATATGAGCCTATGCTTGGCACCACCCAAAAAAGCATGGACTTGTTACTGACTCAACCCGGCAAACCAAATCGCTACATTGAAATCAAAACTATCAAACCTCTAGTGCAATCAAAAGACAAAGGCAGAAATCGACATCAGACGATCCTCGATCATATTGCAGAAGATACGAATGTTTTGATTGACGGAATTAATCTGGATGACAATGGTAATATCAAAGATGACCCAAATATGGGAGATTATCTAGGGCGTGTTGACAAAAGGTCGTAACCAATCCTTGAGGGCCGCCAGAGTTAGAAATGCCTCGAAGGATAATTTGGTTTTGTCGTAACGGGTTGCG
>JALEGJ010000137.1 GCA_022763115.1 Aquisalinus sp. | reverse complement strand
TAAACCCAACGCCCTAACGTGGATGCCGCCCTAACTTTCTTAAACTCAAGGGAACGAGGATGACGAAAAAAAACAAGCTGGCCGGATTCCTGTCAGTGATTTTACGCATCATCTACATCATTTCGCTCGTTGCTATGGTGGTGTTGGGTATTCTGTCTGTCGCGACATTTTTTGCAGCGCCGCTCGAGGGCGTATTGAACCGCATACATGGTGTCGACCTGGATCTGGACGACTTCGTCATGTCCGAATTTGTCGATGTCGCCAAAAGTTTCATCACAGCCATCATGTTTGTTGTGGTCTCCCGTTGTCTGATGGTCGTCCTGCAGACGATCTCCGACGGGACCCCGTTTGAAACTGATAATGCAGCGCGGTTTAGCATCATCGCCAAAGTGGTGGTCTATGCAGAGCTTGCCAAATTTGCGGTGGTACCGGTTTCCGCCCTGATGGCAGCGCTATTGGGTATTGATTATGGCGAAGGCGGTGAGCTGTCGCTGAACCTGACGAATTTCCTGGGCGCCGGGATCGCACTCGTTCTTGCAGAAGTGTTCCGTGAAGGAGCGCGCCTGCGAGAAGAGCAGGAGTTAACGGTTTAGCGCATGGCCATTAGTGTAAAACTTGATCGGATTTTGCTGGAACGCGGCGTCTCACTGACAGAACTGTCAGAACGTGTCGGCGTGACCATTGCCAACCTGTCCATTCTCAAGACGGGCAAGGCCAAGGCGATCCGTTTCTCAACGCTTGAAGCAATCTGCAAGGAACTCGATTGCCAGCCCGGCGATATTTTGAGCTTTGACGAGGAATGAAATTGATACTATATATTTAGTATTAAGGAGAGGTATGATGCAACAGTCCAGAGAGTCGGTTCTGAGCCAGACAAATAATGTTGCTTCGCGCGGTTTAAGCCTCTTTATACGGAATGCCGTCATGCTCTCGGTACTCGTCACGATACTGGCGCTTGTTGTCTTGAACTTTTCGCTGCCAGCTGCGCCGCATTCAGAGACGGTCATTTACTCGACCGCAGGCGTGGAAAGAGCGCAACCTGCAGGGCGGGATACGCGGTAAGCAACCACTTGAAAGTTGCCGCCGGGCGCATCACATCAGAATAAGGGCGTTACAACAGGGGAGTACCTTCCATGTGGTTATGGCTATTATGGTGGTGTGTGGACGATCATCTCGCCGAAGCGTTTGAAACGCCCGGCCTGGGTGAATTGCCAATCTGGCTGCCGTTGATTATCAGCCTCGCAATTTCTTTCACATTCTCGAAGACTGTCAGCAATTAAGGTCAGCGGGCACGGATGATTTCATCGCGTAACAGTCCGGGCCGCCGCTGGTGGTAGCGGCGCATAAAAAACCACACAACACCGATCCAGAAGATCAGCAGTCCGAAGAAATAATAAAAACCCCCAAGGTCGTGCACATAATACTGCAAGGCCTCCGGCGGGATATCATTGACAACACGGGTCTGTCCGCTGTCATCCAGCATAAGGCTCGCGACGACTTCTGACGGATTCGGAATGATGCCAAAACGGTGCATGGCCCAGTCACCACCTGCGAGAAGCCCCATCATCAACGGTGAGCCGATGAGAAACGTCGAAACAACGGCCAGCCAGTAACCCGGCGCGCGGGGGCGTTCAGCCTTTGTGTAGATTTTGGCAAAGTCTGCTGCGCTGAGGTCATTCAGAAACTCGGGCTCCGCAGATTTCAACCGGTCATATTCAAAAGCTGCACCTTCTGCCAATTCACCGTCGATACGTGCGGTCCACCAGCGATAAAGCCCGTACAGACCACCGACAACAACGAGGCAAAATATGATATAACTGAACAAGGCATCCTCGGATTTACATGAAGGCCGAGATTAGACGGAACAGCATATTTTGCAAAGCAGGCTTCGCGTCAGATTGAGATCATCAACCGTCCGGTTTTGTGGTGTCATACGACCTGCATTTTGCCAGCGCTCCCTGCAAGGCATCTGCAAGCTCGCCGCGCTCTGCAGGTGACAGGAAAGCCCCAAGCACAAGCGTCTTGCCATGACTGATGAGCTTTAGCTGGCTCTCATGTTTGGCAGGCCGTTCCATCTCAATACGAGTCCAATAGGGTTGCAGTTTCCAGCGGCTTTCATGGCCGGAAGGCAAAACCCGGCAAACCCATAATTCGTCGGCAGTCATGAGGACACGCTCATGCAGCCGACCCTGCCTGTAACTTAGACGGAACGCCAGCCAGACAGCGAAGACATCAAGACCCGCGAAAAAAACAACTGGCCAGGCCCCGATCACAAGATAAATGATCCCGGCGATGACATTAAACGCAATCACCACCGTCATCACTGCGATAAAGCCTGCATTGGGCAGGGAGCGGTTGGGATAGAGCAGGGCGTTGAACAGCAGTGGTTCGTCCCCCTCGTCTGTCGTGGCCGAGATCTCTGCCATCGCCTTGCCCTGAAGCAGCGGCGGCATATTCTCGATGATCTGTGCTTGTGACATGGGTAAAACTTAAGCGTGAGGCGGCATCGCGGCAACTTACTGTCATGACATTCTGCCCGCCATTATGGCTTGCGTCTGTGAAAAAATTTCAGCCAGCACTGGCGGAAAAGGCGCAAAACGGCTTAGGTAAGGCATTATTAACCATGTTAACAGGCCTCGCGCCATGATCGCCGAAAGGGAGACCAGAATGAGCGACTATATCGAAAACGTCCGTAAATACCGCTCCAATGCCAGTGAAGAAACGGTCGACAAGATCGTCAAACACCTCGGCATTGCGCTCAGAAACCGGGATTCTTCTCTTGTCTCCTGTTCCGATAAATCAGAGCTGGAGCGGGTGCGCGAGAGCTGGTGCAAGAAGAAACTTGCTTCTGACAAGTCTGATGATGAGCTGGATGAAGTTATCAATGAAGTCTGTGTGCAGATGGCTGAGGAAAAAGGCAACAAGCACCGGGTTACATTTTACTATCTTGTGGCTGACAAGCTGGACAAGCTGATTACCCTGTAAGCGGCATTCGCCAGGCAGGATTTTGGGCAGGCAGCAGAGATGCTGGCCTGCCTTTTTGCAACCAGGCTGAGGGTAAGATGCCCAAAAACATGACTCGCGCAAACATCGCGGCTTTTTATGAAATTCTGTCACAGGTGAAGCCTGCACCTGACACAGAGCTAACCTATCATGATCCGTATACATTATTGGTGGCCGTAACCCTCTCGGCTCAGGCAACGGATGTCGGGGTCAACAAGGCTACGGCAAAACTCTTCCCTGTTGCAGATACGCCCCAAAAAATGGTTGCATTGGGAGAGGAAAAGCTGGGCGAGCATATTCGCACCATCGGCTTGTGGCGGAACAAGGCAAAAAATGTCATCAAGCTCTCGCAAATGCTGATTGATGAGCATGGCGGCGTTGTGCCGCAAGACCGGGATGACTTACAGAAACTGCCGGGTGTTGGGCGCAAGACCGCCAATGTCGTGTGTAATGTCGCTTTTGGCCAGCCAACCATTGCTGTCGATACGCATATTTTCAGGGTTTCCAACCGCACGGGTCTTGCCCGTGGCAAGGATGTTCTGGCCGTTGAGCAACGTCTTGAGAAAGTGACGCCTTCTGAATATCTGCTCCATGCCCACCATTGGCTGATCCTGCATGGCCGCTATATTTGTAAGGCGATGGGCGACCCGGAATGCTGGCGATGCCCTGTGCGAGATCTGTGCCTGTACACGCCCAAGACGCCGGAAGGGGGCTTTCCGAAAGCAAAGAAGGCCACAAACAAGGCCACTGCGGCCAAGGCTTCGAAGAAGAAAAAGTCCATGCGCAGAAAGCCGCCCCTGAAGTCAGTTGGAAGAACAAAAGCAAAGGAGTCACCTGAATGACTGAGCAAGCCCCGGACCTGATTGACCGACTGATCGTACCCCTTGATGTGGCAACACCGGAGGAGGCAGAGACAACAGTTGCCCTGCTGGGTGATGCCGCCCGATTCTATAAAATCGGTTATCAGTTGATGCCGGTGGGCGGGTCTGAGCTCGCGCGCAGGCTGCTGAATAAAGGCAAGAAGGTTTTTCTCGATTTCAAGTTTCTTGATATTGGCGCCACCGTCGAGAAGGGCGTTGCCAGCGCCGCGAGGCTGGGGGGTGATTTCATTACGATCCATGCCGATCCTGATGCGCTGGCAGGGGCGATGCAGGGGCGAGGCAGTAATGAGCGTCTCAAAATACTGGCGGTGACGGTTTTGACGAGCTGGAATGCTGACACGCTGAAGGCCTACAAGATCGACATGTCCGTGCACGACCTTGTTTTATATCGCGCCGAAATGGCGGCCAATGCCGGTGTTGACGGGATCGTTGCATCAGCGCAGGAGGCGGCGTCAATTCGTGCCCGCTTCGGTCACGACCTCACGATCGTCACGCCCGGCATAAGGCCGAAAGGGGCAAGCGCCAACGATCAGAAACGTGTGGTCACACCGGCAGAGGCCATCCGCGCCGGTTCTGACCATCTGGTGATTGGCCGGCCAATCCTCAACGCACCAAACCCAAAAGATGCGGTACGCGTGGTGATGGAGGAAATGACAGCGGCTCTGGCGGAAGGCGAGGCAGTCGGTTGACCCCTTTCCCGGACCCGATTTCGGGCTTATGATGAAAGAAAACAGGAGGAACGCAATGGCTGATGCCAGCAACCCGGAAACCCGCGCAACTTTTTCTGCGATGACAGAAGGTACCCAGGAAGACTGGATGAAGATTGCCGTGAATGCCATGGAGTTCAACAAGGGACTGGCAGCCCGTGTTCTCGACCACTTGCGCATTCTCGATGGCGATTTTGGCGGCTTTCCGGTCGATCGTCTGGAGCACAGTTTGCAAACGGCGACCAGAGCCCATCGGGATGGCCGGGATGAAGAGTATGTCGTTTGTGCCCTGTTGCATGACATCGGTGACACGCTTGGCTCTTACAACCATCCGGATATTGCTGCCGCAATCCTCAAGCCGTTTGTGTCAGAGAAAAATCACTGGATGGTCGAGCAGCACGGTATTTTTCAGGGCTATTACTTTTTCCACCACATAGGCATCAACCGGAACATGCGTGACCGGTTCGAGGGGCACGAGTATTATCAATATACGGCGGAGTTCTGCCATAAATACGATCAGGCAGCGTTTGACAGCGACTATGACACGATGCCGCTGGAAGCCTTTGAGCCAATGGTGCAACGGGTCTTTGAAGCGCCAAAGAGATCCATCTATATGGATGCGCTGAAAGAAGGGGCCTGACGTTAGTCAGTCTACATTTCTTTGTTTTTGCCTTCAAAAGGGTTGAGCTTTTTCAGGAAGAGCTGAATGCCGCCACGGTTCTCTTTGCGCGCCAGCGCTTCCTCGCTGATAAGGAAAGTTGTCTGGATAACATATCTCTCGCCGGCAAAAGGCGGGTGGCCGTGCCAACTGGTGTCTGATCTGGCAAAGGCGAAGACATTACCTGCAAGAGGTGATACTTCTTCAGCGAAGTCATCCATATCCTGATCGCCGTTTAGCGCCCGGATAGCCCCGCCCGCGTCGTTGTCCCAGCCATCGTTCAGGTAAATCAGCATGGTGCAGATTTTCGAGACGCTATCATTGTGGATGCGCCCGTCGCCGACTTTCGACAGCTTGCGCACCGTGATCATGCGGGGCTTGTCCCGTAGCTCAAGGTTCAACTTGTCTGACAATACGTCCGCCAGTTCTGGTGATTGCAGGTCAGCGATGAGGTCGGCAAATGACCCCCGGCTGTCGAGTTTCGTCAGGGGCAGATAACCTGTTTTCTGAATGTCCGGGTAATCCTGCCGGACCGAGGCTGCCTGGTCTGAGGTGACAGCGCCTTCGGCGACGATGTAGGTGAAAGGTTCCGTGCGGGTATGCGCGGCGCGCAGGGCATCAAAATTCAACATATCTCGACTCTAACAATAGCCAGTCTGTCACTGGGTTGCTCATGCTGCAGGTAATACTGCAATGGCCACCAAAATGCCATAACGGAAATACAGGACAGGCCTGCAGGCAAAATCCGGAAAAATCGTCTGGACAATTTACGCGTGGCGGGCTCTTTTCTGCCCAGATTTGTGTGAGGAAATGGTGAGCCAGAAAACTGTCATCTGCATGAAGTGGGGAACCCGTTACGGACCGGAGTACGTCAATCGACTATATGGTGGCGTGACACGCAACATTACCGGACCCTTGCGCTTCATCTGCTTCACGGATGACAAGACAGGGCTTTCGCAGGGGATTGAGATTCAGCCTTTGCCCCGGATCAATCTGCCGGAAGCGTATAAATGGACGCCCTGGCGCAAGCTCTCCTGCTGGCAATATCCATTGGCAGACCTCGAGGGCGACATCCTGTTTCTGGATATTGACCTGATTGTTGTTGGTTCTCTGGATGACCTGTTCGCGTTCGCGCCGGGAGAATATTGTGTCATCGAAAACTGGACCCAGAAGGGGCGTGGCATCGGCAATACTTCTGCCTACAGATTTCCTGCCGGCAAGTATGAACAGTTGTTCGAAATTTTTGATGCCAACCCCGATCAGGTGCTCGGGGAATGCGGCATAGAGCAGCAATACATCTCAAAGTATATTCCCAATCAGCGCTTCTGGCCTGCCGACTGGTGTCTGTCTTATAAGCATGATCTGGTGCCGAAGTTTCCCCTGAACTGGTTGAAACCACCAGCATTACCATCAGACGCGCGGATCATCGCTTTCACAGGGCGGCCAGACCCTGATGAGGCGCGCGCAGGGCAATGGCAGGCGCCGTGGTACAAAAAATTCTACAAGCACGCCAAGCCAGCAAGCTGGATTGATGAGCACTGGCGCTAGGGTATAGAGGTGCGCCATAAATGGCTGATCGCAAGAGCAAATTGCAACGCAAACTGAATGGCCGCTATGTGGCATGGCAGCTTTCCTATGCCCTGGTATCTGCAGCCCCTTTTTTGCGAAATAGTCTGAACTTCTTCGGGCGGGCATTGCCAGCCTCTCAAATAGAGAGTGCACAGATAATCACTAGTGATGTGGTGCACAAGCAACCCTTTTCCGATCAGCATCAGTCTTTCATTAAGGAAAGCTGTGGCGACGATAAGGAACGCTTTCTAACTGAGCCGCAGCCTGATTATTACTCAGGCGATGTAACTGTCTCAGTGCGCTACGCACTGCTGTCTCAGGCAACGTTCTACGCCCATGCCGGGTCTGTTGCTGATAAAGCGCGTGGCGTGATTGTGTCAGAGGCGCCGGGGCGGCCCAACTGGAACCACGACAAGATCAGAATCACGACACAAAAAATCATCTCTGATGAGGCCCTCGCAATTCCAGTGCGCCGGTACACAAATTATTCTCATTTCCTGTTCGACCACGTACTGCCGGTACTGACATTTTTACAGGAGAATACGGAGATTTCACGAGATGCCGCCTTCTATCTGGTCGAAGGCCAGCCAGACTTCGTCAATATCGTGATAGAAAAGATGGCGGAACACTTTGGTCTCAAAATCCAGATAATTCCACGTAACGCACAGTTGCAAGCGGAGCGTATGTTGCAGTTTGAGGTGGAAGCACCATGCAGCACATGGACCTGCGGCACACCAGCGGTGGCTCAGTTGTTGAGAAACATTCTTCTCGATGAAGCGCTCCCGCCGGACCGAAAGCCATGGCGCAAGGTTTATCTTCACCGGGACGGTGCCAAGTGGCGCAATCTGGATAATGCGGATGAAGTGCGCCAATTAATGCAGAGTGCAGGATTTGAGGTATTTACACCGCAACAGGATAATTTTCTGGAACAGGTGCGGTTGATATCCGAAACGCGCCTGTTGGCATCGGCGCATGGCGCGGCGTTGACCAACCTTCTCTTCATGCCTGAGGGCGGGCGCGTGATCGAGTTTTTCCCTGAGGACTTTGCCATAAGTTGCTATCTGGCAGCAGCAAGGTTCATGGGGCACGACCATTCATCGGTGATCGGCATTAATACTGGAGGGCGTCAGAATTATGCCGTTCCAGCCGACAGATTGAAGGCAGAATTTGCTTCCCTTGCGGAGCAGTGCGAATGAAAATCCTGTTTGCCAACAGATTATTTGCCGATGGGTTTACAGCCTCCAGCACAACAGCAGACGGGCTGGGCGGCATTGAGATTGCTACCCAGCACATCGCGAAAGAACTTGTGCAGCTTGGCCATGAAGTTACCGTATCGGTCAATATCCCGAAACTGCTGGTGGAAGATGAAGTCACGTGGAGCCCGGTTAAGAACCTTCAGCAAATTCTGCAGGCTGAACACGGCTTTGATGCCATCATTTCCAGCAATGACTCTCTGCCCTTTGTCTGGGCTAGCAAGGGCGCACAGACGAATCTGCTCTGGCAGCATAATCCCATGCCGCTTATCAAAGCGTGGCGGAAGAAGCAATTATTGCCAATCCTGAAAACGTGCCCTCATCTTGTCTGTGTAGGATCTTATCTAAAAGACAGCTTCTCACCGCTTTATCCGTTCTCATCTCGCGCCGTTATCGGTCTCGCCGTATCAGAGTTGTTCAAGAAGGACCCAGAAGGAGATATCCCTCGCCGCGCCATCTGGCTCTCCCAGTCACAGAGAGGGTTGAAAGAAACCCTGACCCTGTGGATGGAGAAGATTGCGCCGCAAGTGCCCGGCGCAGAAATGCTGGTGTTCAGCTGTCAGCATCGGGAACAGGAGTATGAGGCAGAAAACCTGAAAAAGGCCGGCGTCAGATTTATGCCGCGCATCTCGCAGCAGGAGCTTGCGGCTTATCTCAATCATTCACGGATCATGATTTATCCGGGCGCAAAGGACGAGACATTCTGCCTTGCGGCAGCCGAAGCCTTGTGCAGCGGCGTACCTGTCGTGACGCGCGGGATCGGATCATTGTCAGAGCGCATAACGCATAGTGTAGACGGATTGATTATCAAATCTCCTGAGGAAACAGCAGCCGCGTCGGTAAAAATCTTGACCAATGATGCCTACTGGCAAAACCTCCGCAAGGGTGCGCTCGCCTCTCGTGAAACCTTGAGTTGGCGGAAGGTGGCCGAGAATTGGGTCGCATATATCCAGGCCTTGTCAAAACAGAATTAGCTTTTCACCGCCTTCTGGGACCGGAAAGCGAAACCTTGAAACCACCCAAAGGGATCAGCCATGACCAACGAACTTCGCGTTTATTTTTCCTTTCGTAGCCCCTATTCGCGTCTGGGGTTGCACAAGATTCGTCTGGGCGGCTTCGAGAAAAAAGTGCCTGTAAAGATCATTCCTTTCGTCTCCATGGCTGAGGGGGTGCCGTTTTTTGATCCCATGTCGAGCCCGCCTAAAATGGCGTACTACATGGAAGACGCGCCGCGCATGACGCAGCGCCTTGGCCTGCCAATGCGCGCCCCGACACCCTTTGAGGTCTCATTAACCAGGGCCAACAAGGCCTTCATCGCGGCGGATAATCTGGCAAAAGGACTTGAATATGCGATTGCTGTTTCTGATGCCCGCTGGGGCAAAGGGCAGAATATATCGGATATGAGTGTTCTGGCGGTGTGCGCAGAGGAAGTTGGCTTGCCAGCCGACATGCCCAAACAAGCGAAAGCCGATGCAGCAATCGCCAGCGCGTTAGAAAAATGCGCTGAGAAAAGTGCGGCGGATCAGGTCTTTGGCGTGCCGTTCGCCGTCCTTGAAGCTGATGGTTCGACGCAAAAATTCTGGGGGCAGGATCGCTTTGATCTCCTCCCTGAAATTATTTCGACCTAAAGCTGTGCAGCGTTGAACGTGTCACAGTCTTCCATCTGCCCGCTGTCAAACCCGGTTCTGAACCAGCGCTTGCGTTGCTCTGATGTGCCGTGGGTGAAGCTGTCCGGCATGGGGGTGCGCCCGGCCTGACGCTGCAACGTATCATCGCCGATAGCATTGGCAGCGGTCAGCGCTTCTTCCAGATCGCCGGGCTCCAGCGTGAACATGTTGTTCTCATGATACGCCCAGACGCCCGCCAGACAATCCGCTTGCAACTCCATCATCACCTGCAACTCGTTTTGCCGTGCTTGTGCGCGCGCCGATGAGCGGGCTTGGAGTTTGGCCTGATGCACCTGCTCGGAAACACCCGTGATGGTCTGGATGTGGTGGCCGACTTCATGGGCAATCACATAAGCTTGCGCAAAATCACCACTGGCCCCGAAGCGTTGTGAGAGTTCCTTGAAAAAGCCCGTATCTAGATAAACTTCTCGTGTCGCCGGGCAGTAGAAGGGACCGACAGCAGAAGTTGCATATCCACAGGCCCCTGCCTGCACACCGCCGGAAAAGAGGTTCAGCTTTGGCTCTTCATAGGTCTGGCCGCGTTTGCGAAATTCCGCATTCCAGACATCTTCGGTCGAGGCGAGTACGACGCAGACAAACTGATCCGTCTGGTCGCCCTCGACACACAGATTGACGTTAGACTGACTGGTGCCACTGCCCACTTGTGCTGTTTGCGGCGCACCGCCCATGAGCAAGCGCAGCGGGTCAACGCCTACGGCCTGCAGGGCAAAAAAAGCAACAACCAGTATCAGGATGCCGCCAATACCGAACCGGGAGAAAATGAAGCGGATCGCAAGAAAAATCAGGCCGCCACTCGCAAGCCCGCCGCCGGAGCCGCCGTTATCACCGCGACGGTTCACCACATTGTCGCTCTTACGTCTGTTTTGCCAACGCATCACACCCTCCTCGAAGAAGCCTGATCTTGAGATCAGGCACTCATGTCCTCAGTCTGAGACAACCACGACAGGGGCGAAAATGCAATGACTCAAAGGGCCCGCCGGTATCTCGGCCGGCCCTTCAAAAGTACTCGATCAGGCTTTTTTGCTGCGGTTCAGGAACCAGATGCCGATAGCGATCGGCACAAATATCCTTACGCCCGCATCAAATAGGAACGCTGCATCAATAGCGGGGAAGTCCAGGTCCGACAGGTCAAATATCGATGCTATACTCAAAAAGATATTTGGATCGTCTGAAGTGGCAATTGCGTAGCCCAGACTGGAGCTCATGAGAGCGAAGTTATATCCTGTATGTATGCCGGAAGCTGCCGTTACCGAGCCTGTCGCACGGGAAATGCCAGCTAGCATATATCCAATACACGCTGTCAAGATTATGTAATAAATACCGATCGGGACGCTCATAAAAACTCTGTCCCCATGTGCAAAGCCGAAAAACACCGAAGAGAGAAGGACAGCTGGCATAAAGCCATGTTTTGCACCTATGCCGCTAAACAGCCAACCTCTAAACATGATTTCTTCCGTGGGCGCCTGAACCAAAAGCGCGAGGAAGAGCAGAGCCATGGTAATCATGAAAGCTGTAGTGTTTAGTCTACTCCAATCAGGTTCATTTTCCGGCATCACACCCCATATATCACCAATTAAAAACGTCGGTGCCAAGACAATTAACGCTAGTACCAGCCCGCCGATCCAGGCACCCCAGAACTTTCCGCCGTATAGAAAACCAGAGAAACCGGCCGTGGCAAATGACCTGCGCTCTGTTTTTATTTTTATTAGTGTAAAAATTAGTGCAAACACGAAAGTAAGAGGCAGGCTTATAGCCATGAAAAACCCCATAAATTCGGTAGGTTCACCAGATGTAAGGTCGTCAAAACTCCAACCATTTTCTTCAAGAAATGGCATCGAAATGAAAACTGCTATGATCGAAGCAATAATGTTTCCGAGCACAAGAAATATCAAAGCCCATAGCCAGCCCCACCAGCCGCTTACGGGTCTGGCTGTGTCTGGCATTTCTGCAAAAACATTAGCTTTCGCATGAAACGGCTTTGTCTTTCCGGTGGTTTCAACTTGCGTGTCGTCAGTCATTTTACCCCTCCACAGGTTTGGTTGACGTTGGTTGAAGGTTATTCTCAGGACGAATCATCATCGGGTTACGCCTCATCATCCTGAAAAATCTGCTCGATCGGTTTCTTGAACAGGCGCGCGATTTTGAAGGCGAGTGGCAGCGAGGGGTCGTAACGACCCTTTTCCAGCGCATTGACCGTCTGCCGTGACACGCCCAATCGCTTGGCCAGTTCTCCCTGGCTCCAGCCCTGTTCATCTCTTAATTGTGGCAACATGTTATTCATCGAATTCTACCGTGCCCATCTTTTCTTTATTATCATCAGGAACATGGCTGTTAGCCAGAATACGGCGTATATCACGCCAACATTAATTTCAGGCGCGCCAAGATAATCGCGGGCAATCCCCCATAGGATGGTCATGACAAAGAGAGTTACGCCTGATGCGGCGATTGGTCCGACAGACATATTGCGCCAGAATTCATCAATATTATAAAATCGCCAGCATTCGTACACGCACCAGAAAAGGCTGAGGGTGAAGATGATCACCATGATCATGGTGCCGGTTTCATCCTGTGCGATGCCATCCATGATATTGATGGCACCAACTTCATCCCGGAACACCAGCCTTCCCAGAACAAGACCATGTATCAGTGAGGCCACGGTAAGCCGGAAGATGATGGCGCGCTGTACCGGGTCAGTCATGTCGCCAAAGATCATATCCATCAGTTCACGCCCTTCTTCATCTTTGGGGCGCAGATTGTAGCCAAAGGTCAGGATAATGGCAGCAATGACCAGGCCAGTGATGATCCAGATCGGATTGCCTGTGTCTTCTGTTCTGGCGACAGTGAAGCCAACAACGCCAGCCGCGATGGCGATGATCAGGAAAAACGTACCAATCAGTCGTAATGCGCGCATGGACATGGTTTACTCTCCCGGACGACGATACAGTTTATAGGCAGCATAGGCTGTGGGTAAGGCAAGCAGAAGGAAGACGATGGCTTCAACTGTAAAGTCCTTGCCGTGCGTTGCGCCATACAGAATCTTGCCTGCCATGAAGCCCGACATGAAAAGCATCAGGCAGAAGAAAAAAGCGGGAAACCCCTTTTTCATCAGTGTCGTCATCATTGCCCCCTATGCAGCCAGATTTTTGTTTTCGCTAGCCAGATACTGCACCGTTTTCGTCAGCAAGGCAGCGCCAGCTGCGAACAGAAGCAGGCTCACGATCAGGGGCTTTGTGAAAGCTGCATCATGCTCAGCGAGATACAGAACTTCCCCGCAGAATTTTCCGGACCAGTAAAAAAGCGTGATGATTAGAATGCCGATGGGTACATTTCGCACAAGCAATTCTGTTGATCTATCCATTTCCAGTTTCCTTCTTGGATGCGCAGTTGGCTTATTCAGCCATCGCTGGCTGGTCAGCTTTCTGGTCCTTGTTTTTGCCGCGCTTGAGGAAGCGATCCTTCAACTCGGCAAAACTGTCGAATTTGATGAGTACCAGCCCCATCAGCAGGAACCAGCTGGTGAACGTGAATGCGGCAGGTATATTCAGCAGGAATATTTTGCCGATGTGTTTGCGGTTCCGGATCAATCCCAGAAAAGTCGGGATGAACCAGATGATGAGTGTGATCACGCCAATAATTGCCAGTTGCAGGGGTGAAAAGGATTTCACCTGCTCGATCATGTTTGAGAAACCTTCGGTCACTTGACCCTCCAATGTTATATTGTAAAGCACCCTTTACACCTCAAATCAAAAAAATTCAGAGAAACGTCTCTGTAAAGTCACCTTTACAGAACGGGGTATGGGTTGTCAAGCGAGCTTTACAAGTTTTTTGGGGGCCTTTTTCAGGCGCCAGTTCGATTGTTGCTGACTTGCTTCAGGAAAGAGTCCATCACACCGCGCCACCGAGAAAGACGGCTCGAAACATGTTCGCTCGTCACGCCGCCCGTCAGGTCGATATAGTAATCAACACCGATCTGGTTCTTGCCTTCAATAAGGTAAGCGCGCCCGTCAAAATGGGCCTCATTGAAATTATTGACGACCCGAAAGTCACCAGGATTAACCGGTCTGTTAAGGTCAAAGTTTGCGAAAAAGAGTAGCCTGCGACAGGCAATCGGTTCACCACCACAGTCCATAGCCCTGACAATGAAGTTCAAATCACCGGATGTGCCCATGGCAACAGGCGCGCCTGTGTCACGGTCTGTGATGATGCGCCCGCCAAAGCCAGCATCGGTGAGCAGTTTTTCGATTTCGGCACCGGACATGCTATCGGTAATCTCGGCGGCATAGCTTGAGGTAATCGCCAGCAGCGCCGTACATAAAACAGATAAAAAAGCAGACTTCATCCCCGAACCCCTGAGCAACTTAACGTCTCTTTATACACTGGCTTAAAAAGAGGGTGGTTGTCCATGGGTGATTGTCAGACAGCCTGGTTGCCTGATCCGATCATAATTTTCACTTACGGGGCTGTGTGCAGTTGAAAACAGGTGTAACGCGTTGACAGGGAAGGCTTCTCATCTATTTTCTGCCTCCGAGGGAATTTAACAAGGTTCTTATGGCCAATCACGCAACTGCACCCGTTTCACCCCATCTTCAGATTTGGCGCTGGACTGTCACAATGGCAGCTTCAATTTTTCAACGTGCCACGGGAGTCGCCCAATACGCAGGGGCTATCTTGCTGACTGTCTGGCTTGCTTCTGCTGCAATGGGGGAGCAGGCGTTCAATACAGTGCAGTCACTCTTTGCCTCGCCGCTAGGGCTGATCATTCTGGTGGGTTACACGTGGTCGATCTCTTTTCACCTCATCAACGGCATACGGTTTTTGTTCTGGGACGCGGGCTATGGCTTCAAGGTAAAAACGGCAAACCTGACAGGCTGGCTGGCCTTTGGCGTCTCCATCCTCCTAACGGCGATTATCTGGGCGATAGTTATCGTCACAGGCGGGGGGAATTAGGCATGGCGGAAAAAGGTACACCACACTTTATCTTTCAGCGCGTCACGGCACTCGTCATGATCCCGTTGACGATCTGGTTTGTCGCGTCATTGATTGCCCATGCGGGTGATAGCCGTACTGAGTTGATGGAATGGATAGCGCACTGGCATGTGGCCGTACCGCTATCAATTCTGTTGCTGGCCGGGTTCTTTCACATGCGTCTTGGCATCGAGGTCATCATTGATGACTACATCCACAAGCCGGACACGCGCGGCATGCTGCATTTCCTCAATACCCTTTTTGCCCTGATCCTCGGCGCCATCGCCGTGTGGTCGGTTGTTGCAATTACCCTTATCGTCTGATTACTGATAAAAGGCTTTCGAATGAGCGCTTCTTACACTTATGTTGACCATGCTTATGATGTCGTTGTTGTCGGCGCGGGCGGCGCCGGACTGCGCGCTACCCTTGGCATGGCAGAGCAAGGGCTTAGCACAGCCTGTATCACCAAGGTTTTCCCGACCCGGTCTCACACTGTGGCGGCGCAGGGCGGCATCGCCGCTTCCCTGACCAACATGACGCCGGATTGCTGGCAGTGGCATATGTATGACACAGTTAAAGGCTCTGACTGGCTCGGTGATGTTGATGCCATGCAGTATCTCGCCATGGAAGCGCCCCAGGCCGTTTATGAGCTGGAACATTATGGCGTGCCGTTCAGCCGAACGGAAGACGGCAAGATTTACCAGCGCCCCTTTGGCGGTCACATGCAGAATTATGGTGAAGGGCCGCCGGTGCAGCGCACCTGTGCCGCTGCCGACCGCACAGGCCACGCCATCCTGCACACGCTTTATGGCCAGTCCCTGAAAAACAAGGCGAAGTTTTTCATCGAGTACTTCGCCCTTGACCTCATCATGTCTGATGATGGTCAGTGCACGGGCGTTGTTGCCTGGAATCTGGATGACGGCACAATCCATCGTTTCACGGCGAAAACGGTGGTGCTGGCCACGGGCGGTTATGGCCGGGCTTATTTCTCCGCGACGTCAGCACATACATGCACGGGCGATGGCGGTGGCATGATCGCCCGCGCCGGCCTGCCGCTTCAGGACATGGAGTTCGTGCAGTTCCACCCGACAGGTATTTATGGCTCGGGCTGCCTCATTACAGAAGGCGCGCGCGGCGAGGGCGGGTATCTGACAAATTCCGAGGGCGAACGGTTCATGGAGCGCTATGCCCCGAATGCCAAGGATCTTGCGTCACGCGATGTTGTGTCGCGTTGCATGACCATCGAAATCCGTGAAGGGCGCGGTGTCGGCAAGGACGGCGATCACATTCACCTGAATCTCAACCACATCCCGGCGGATGTGCTGGCTGAGCGCCTGCCGGGCATCTCCGAGTCAGCAAAAATCTTTGCCGGCGTTGACGTGACGAAAGAGCCGATCCCCGTGCTGCCGACTGTGCACTACAATATGGGCGGCATACCGACAAATTACTGGGGCGAGGTTCTGAACCCGACACCGAACGACCCGGATGCGGTTGCGCCCGGCCTCATGGCTGTTGGCGAAGCAGGGTGTGCCTCAGTGCATGGTGCAAATCGCCTGGGCTCCAATTCCCTCATCGACCTTGTCGTGTTCGGGCGCGCCGCCGCCATTCGGGCGAATGATGTCGTCGACAAGAATGCTGCCATCCCTGCACTGAACGAAGTTGCCTGTGACAAGATCATGGATAATTTCGACAAGGTTCGCCACGCAAAAGGCAGCACGACAACCGCTGAATTACGCACCCGGATGCAGAAAATCATGCAAGAGGATGCCGCCGTATTCCGGACGCAGGAAACTCTGGAGCAGGGCTGTCGCCGCATGGATGAAGCTTGGACAGGTCTGTCAGATATTCACGTCACAGACAAATCTCTGATCTGGAACACAGATCTCATGGAAACCCTGGAACTGGAAAACCTGATGGCCAACGCCATTACCACGGTTTATTCGGCTGAAGCGCGCAAGGAAAGCCGCGGTGCTCATGCCCGCGAGGATTACAAGGATGGCCCAATGGATGGGCGTGACGATGAGAACTGGCGCAAGCATACGCTGTCATGGGTCAATACCGACGGCAAAGTCGATCTCGACTACCGCCCGGTCCATACAGAGCTGATCGCGGACGGTATCGAGATCGGCAAAATCGCGCCAAAAGCGCGTGTTTACTGAGGAATAGCATCATGGTTGAACTGACACTTCCCAAGAATTCCAAAGTCAAAAAGGGCAAGACCTGGCCAAAGCCGGAAGGCGCGAGAAACCTGCGGGAATATCGCATCTATCGTTGGTCTCCGGATGATGAAGAGAACCCGCAGGTCGATACATATTATGTAGATACTGATGATTGCGGGCCCATGATCCTTGATGCGTTGCTCTGGATCAAGAACAATATCGACCCGACACTGACATTGCGCCGGTCCTGCCGCGAAGGCATTTGTGGCTCCTGTGCCATGAACATTGATGGCGGCAACACGCTTGCCTGCACCAAGGGCATGGATGAAGTCGGCAAGGGGGCCATCGCGGTCTACCCGCTGCCACACCAGCCAGTGGTCAAGGATCTGGTGACGGACCTCACCAATTTCTACGAACAGCACGCAGCCATCCAGCCATTCCTGCAAGCGGCGGAAAATCCGGAGACCGAGCACCTGCAGGCACCGGAAGACCGTGAAAAACTCGATGGACTTTACGAATGCATTCTGTGTGCGTCCTGCTCTACGTCCTGCCCATCCTATTGGTGGAATGGCAGCAAGGAAGATGGCCAGAATGAATATCTGGGCCCTGCAGCCCTGTTGCAGGCATATCGCTGGCTGGTGGACTCGCGAGATGATGAGCGTAACCGGCGGCTTGATTTTCTTGAAGACAACTTCTCGCTTTATCGCTGCCACACCATCATGAATTGCGCGCAGGTTTGCCCGAAGGGATTGAACCCGGCAGAAGCCATTGCGGGCATCAAGCGGATGATGGTTGAGCGCTCACGTTAGGGTCTTCACCCTCACGGTGTTTCAGGCAAAAGCAGGTTCCGCATTCCCGGGGCGTGGCAGACCGAAACTCTGCCTGCGCCGTTTGGCAACCTTCAGTTGCCACGCAACCAGAATGAAGCCGAGCAGCATCATCGCCCATGTGCCGGGCTCCGGCGTGGCGGCCACCATATTGGCGGTCAGATCCACACTGTCTATCTGAATGGATCTGCCAGATTCAAAGTTATAAACAATGAACGTATCGCACCCGCCAATGGAAACACAGAAGTCTGACAGGCCCTGATTGACGATATTGTTCGCGCCGTTCACGGCTTCAAAGAATGTTGTGCGCAATTGTGAAAAACCACCATTGCCATCGGTTGTGCCGGCAAAAATTGCCAGTGTCGTCGAGCCGGTCAGGCCACTCAATTCAACAGTAATGTCAAAAGCGGTGAACAGGGCATCTGTCTGGTAGGCGATCCAGGCGAACGGCGCGAGCGTCGCGGAACTCCCGTCGGCAAAGCCAAGCGAATTACCAGGATTATCCACAGGCCTGCCATTGGCGCTGGCCAGTTCACTGGTGTTATAAATGGAAGTTTCCGCCTGTGCTGGTACTGCCAACAGGCTGCTAAGTACGGCAAAGCCGACGATTAAAAATGATTTACGCATCTTGTACACACTCTTCTGACCAGCAGACACACTACTGGCTGGATTTCCTTATACGTGCCGCGTGTAAAATTGCCGTTATGTGAACATGTAAAATTTTAGCCGAATATCTGCGGGGGTGACTGTGCAGCGGACTGGATGCAGTGCAGGAGATGCCCCATAATCTCGAATAAGGAAAAGAGTGGGAGGCCTTGATGATTGTTGTTCACCATTTACGGATCGGGCGTTCAGTATTCACAGTCTGGTTGCTGGAAGAACTCGGCCTCGATTATGAGCTGAAAATCTATGTGCGGAATGAAATGGGGCGCGCACCTGCGGAGCTCAAACAGGCCCACCCTCTCGGCAAGTCGCCTGTGATAGAGGATCAGGGCATGGTCATCGCCGAGTCCGGTGCGATCGCCATGTATCTGGCAGACACCTACGACAAGGAAGGCTCATTAAAGCCGCCTGCAGGTGACTTGCAGGCGCATACAGAATGGATGCAATGGCTGCTCTACTCGGAGGCTTCGGCTTTTGCGCCACTTCTGCTCAAGCTGCTGCTGATGCGTGAACAGACGCCGCACCCGCCATTGATCTCCGCCTTTGCGGAAGGGGAGGTCGCGTTGCAACTGAACCACATGCAGGATTTTCTTGGTGACAAGGAGTTTGTTCTTGGCGACAGGCTGCAACTACCGGATTTCGGCTTTACCTATATCTGCCAGATGGCGGACCGTCTCGGCGAAATTGCACCGTACCCGAAATTGAAAGCCTATCTTGATCGGCAGATGGCGCGCCCGGCCTTCCAGCGGGCCATAGAAAAAACCGGCGGCTAGAACACGACACTGACAGGAAAACTATCATGAAAAACATGCTCTTTCTTTGCACCGGCAATTCCGCCCGTTCAGTGTTGTCTGAATGCTGGCTCAATCATGTCGGGGGAGATGAGTGGCGCGGATTTTCCGCTGGCTCTCACCCGACCGGAACACCAAACCCATATGCGCTGCAAACGCTGGAAAACCATGACATTGCAGCTGTCGCCGGGGGTGGTGGCGCGGTGCGCTCCAAAAGCTGGGATGAATTCGCCTTGCCAGACGCCCCGATCATGGATGTTGTTGTGACGGTCTGCGACAACGCAGCGGGTGAGGTTTGCCCCATCTGGCCTGTTCGCCCCGGTGGCGAGGCGCCAATCAAACTGCACTGGGGCTACCCGGACCCTGCCGCCGCCACCGGTAGCGACGAAGAGATACTGGCTGCCTTTGAGGAAGTTTTTGAAAATATACGCAGACAGATCAATGCTTATATCGGTGAAAACTAGTCAGTCGTGTCAGCTATCGTGATGCGGTGTAGCAGGCGGTCATGTCCCTCATAGCCGCCTGTCGCCTTATGCAGGACGCTGCGATTATCCCACATGACAAGCATGTCTTTCTCCCATTTGTGGGTATAGATAAACGCGTCTTGCGTCTGCCACGCCCCAAGCTCTGAAAGTAAGGCAAGCGAGTCATCCGGGCTCATCCCATCGATGCCGATTACATAAGCACCGATTGTACCGAAGATACCGGGCTGGCCGGTTTCCGGGTGCTCGCGGATCAACGGGTGGGGTTGTTGTGCCAGTGCTTCGTCGGACGGCCGAATATCCATACTCCGCCCGGCTTCCCTGTCGCTCTCGCCATAAGCACCGCCTTTTGAATATCCAAGAGCCGCCGAATGGATACCGATTTTTCCCGCCAGTTTTTGGCGCAGGTCTTCCGGCATTTGCTCAAGGGCAAGATGCTGGTTGGCAAACAGTGTATCACCGCCAGTCGGTGGAATATCAATCCCGTACAGAATAGTTGCCGCGGGCGGTGTTTCCTGGAAGCTCCAGTCCGTATGCCAGATGTCGGCAAAGATCGGGGTGGTCTCGTCTGCCATGCGCTTGATTGCAGCGATGTGTGTTCGGCCTTCAATCGGACCAAAGAAAGTATCCTCGCCAAATGGGCCGAAATAGAGGGCAAAGCGCTCAAGGTCATCGTCAGACAGTTTCTGGTCAGGGAAGACCAGAACATGATGGGCCAACCAGGCCTCGCGAAGTGTGCGGATCGTTGCTGGTGACAACTCTGCTGACAGGTCAAGGCCGGTCACGCGGGCACCGCAGGCAGCGTCATATGGTTCAATGGTCAGCGACATGGGGTCCTCCGTTTTTATGCCAGACTATTCATGCCAGCGTTAAGCGACAAGTCATGGCTGGCAGTAGCCATGGGCAGGATGAGATCGTGACTTTAGTCACCAAAAAAAGTTGAAAAACTTCCAAAATTCTATGTGCCCCCCTCTGGCAGCCCCTAGAGTGGCTGCCTCAAACCAGAAAGGCACAATATGACGATGATCCGAAGTACCACTCAAATTTGCACTGCGGACAAACGGGCGCCATCCCCGTTTGTCGTGCGCCGTCAGCAGCGGCGCGAAACCGCCGCCACCGGGGGAGAGGGCGAAAAACTTTTCCCGAAACGTAGCAGATCATGCTCACGGTCTTGCGTGCGAAGGCGCGCGATCTGCGCCGTATGCTGGCCCGCCACTGAGTCAATGTGATATACTTGTTCGGAGGTTTATTATGGCAGCAGCAAACCGCATACGACCGAAGGACGTCTTCACGGACGAGGAGTGGGCGAAACTCTCTGCCCGCGACAACTGGCGCGGGCTTCTTCTGGTGGCCCATGCCTGGGGCTGGATTATCGCTGCCTTTGCTCTTTTTGCTGTGTTCCCGAACCCTTTGACCTTTGTGTTGTCGGTGATGATCGTCGGCAGTCGCCAGCTTGGTGTTTCCATCCTGATGCATGAAGCCGCGCATGGGGCCCTGCACCCGAACCGCAAGGTGAACGACTTTCTCGGACACTGGCTGGGAGCGGCACCGGTCGGCGCGAGCCTTGCGCAATATCGCGCCTATCATCTGAAGCATCATCAATATGTGCAGCAGCCGGAAGACCCGGATCTGGTGCTCGCGGCCCCGTTTCCGGTTTCAAAGGTGAGTATGCGCCGCAAGATGATCCGCGATCTGACCGGGCAGACGTTTTTGCGTCAGCGTATTGGCGGCTTCATGGCGCTGAAGGCCGCCTCCGGTAATGACAAGGGTGCAGCGGCGAAGCAGGCAGAGGTGTTGTCGTCAAAAAGGGCGTTTCGGGATCATGTGATCGTTAACCTGGTGATCCTCGGCCTGTTGACACTGGCCGGTGTCTGGTGGGTCTATTTCGCCATCTGGCTGGTGGCGATGGCCACCTGGTTCCAGTTCATCACACGCATCCGCAATATCGCGGAACACGCCTGTGTGCCTGATAGTGAAGACCCGCTGGCTCACGCCCGGACAACTCATGCCAGCTGGTGGGAAAAATTCTTCATCGCCCCTTACTGGGTCAACTATCACTCGGAGCATCACGCCTTCATGCACCTGCCATGCTACCGCTTGCCTGCTGCACACAAGCTACTGGTTGAAAAGGGGCATGGCGGGCGCATCCCGCAAAAAAAATCCTACAGGGCCGTCTTGCGCGACGCCGTCTCATCCGAAGCGCCAGCCTGAGACATAGACTTTAGAATGGGGCGGCAGACGAGAATGTGACGCGCCGGCCATCCGCCGGGTGGTGCACGGTCAGATCCAGCGCATGTAATTGAAGACGCGGGGCGGCATCCCTTACGGCATCCGGAGCGTAAAATCTGTCCCCCAGGATCGAGCAGCCCAGAGCCTGCATGTGTACGCGCAATTGATGGGAGCGGCCTGTAACAGGAAATAACAGAACGCGGGTAACGCCGTCGTTCTCTTCAACAACCTGCCAGCGCGTTAGCGCGGTACGTCCCTTGTCGTGGTCGACCATCTGGCGGGGCCGGTTCGGCCAGTCGCAGATCAGGGGCAAGTCAACCTCCCCCTCCGGGGCTGGCAGGCCCCCTTGCACACGGGCGATATAGGTCTTGGCGGTCTTGCGCCGTTGGAACTGCATGGAAAGGTTGCGATGGGCATTTGCCGTCAGCCCCATGATGCACACGCCCGACGTATCCATATCAAGCCGGTGAACAGTTCGTGCATCAGGATATTGAGCCTGCACGCGTATCTCCAAACAATCCTGATGTTCTGCCGCCTTGCCAGGAACGCTGAGAAGGCCGCTTGGTTTATCAAGCACCAGAATATAGTCATCGGCATGCAGCACACTGAACCATGGCGCATGAGGCGGCGTATAATTGAACTCGGGGATGGCAGATGGCTGCATATCGAGGGCCTGAAACCATTAACAATAGTCAGATTGAACGGCTGTTCATGGTCACAAAAGTGCTATAAAGTAAACCAAGGCAGGTGGATGCACAGTAACTCTCCCCCTACTGTGTCCTGCCAGCCCCGCTGGTGAGGGCACGCCAGCGGGGC
>JALEGJ010000136.1 GCA_022763115.1 Aquisalinus sp. | reverse complement strand
CTATGTCGCCGCGACTGACAAAGCCGGGCAGGCCGGGCCGCGTACTTGTTAGATACGAAATGACGCGGGACTTTCGTTTGGCACTAATGGAGTTGATAAGCGACAGCCGCTCGGATTCACTTGCTGCCAGCAATGCGTGAGATTTCATCTGTTTGCCCCGTCATTCAATGCAGCTAAAATCCAAAGTCAGCATAGTAAACCTGTTCACTCCGCCGGACATGGTGCGCCAGAGGCCGCCCAGTTTTCAAAAGCTGTCACCGTTGCCGCAACGGAATAGGGGGCCGGCTCACGGCCTGGGCCTGGTTCCCAGCCCCAGTGGACAAGGGCGTCATGAGCAATATGGTCGGCGACATCCTGCAGGGTGCGACCACCATTGCGGGCCGGATCCTTGATCTGTGCACAAATTTGTGCGGAAGACTGATCCCACCAGATCATTTCGACAGGGGCGAGCTTCCAGTGCGGTGCCCCCGGAGGTCCGTGCGGCAATTCGGAATTAGACTCGGCATGACAGGCAGAGCAGGGGATGCTGTCTTGCCCGTCCCTTGTCTCTCCGCTACTGATATTCATGCCATGATAGGCCCATTCACCTTCGCTCAAGCCAAAGCTGGGCCCGGACCAGCGCGGGCGATGGTCTTCCGGCACATGACAGTTGGTGCAGCGGGGGTGAGAGAAAACTTTGAAAACTTTATGCCATTCTGTCAGTGCTTCCTCAGTAGACAAAACAACAGGCTCACTGCGTTCATCTTCCGGTGTCATCGCCAGACTTGCTGGTAATAAAATGAAAGTGGTCAATGCCGTTATGATAAGAGACGTTTTCATGCCCGGCCTCCTTCTGCAAAAGCAATATGCTTGTTGAGAGGGAGATCGCGCAAGCGTTTGCCAGTCGCGGCATAGATCGCATTGGCGAGTGCAGATGCTGCTGGCGGTGTGCCTGGCTCTCCAGCGCCGCCAGGGGCATATCCACTATTGATGATGTGTGTCTCAATCACTGGCGAAGCCGTCATGCGCAAGGCCGGATAATCATGGAAGTTACTCTGCTGCACAGCCCCATCCTCAATCGTGATTTCGCCGTAAATTGCAGCGGTCAAGCCGTAGATGATGCCAGACTCAATCTGGGCAACGACGCCATCTGGCGCAACGGCAAAGCCGGGGTCGATCACGGCCACCATGCGGTCAATCACAACCTGCTCGTTCATGATACTGATTTCAGCAACCTGCGCGACAATGGATCCGAAAGATTCTTTCAGGGCGATGCCGCGACCACGCCCTAGACCCAGTGGGGCGCTCCAGCCTGCTTCTTCCGCAGCACGGTTCAATACGGCGAGATGGCGCGGATGCGCTTTCAGCATATTGGCGCGATACTCATACGGATCTTTTCCCGCCGCCACGGCGCATTCGTCGATAAAACTTTCCGTAAAGAAGCCATGCATGGATTCATCAACACTGCGCCACGCTCCCCAAGGCACATGGCTCGGGCTTTGTACATAACCGATGTCCTGCGCCTCAACAGCATACGGAATGAGCGGTGCTTCAGCCGGCTCCTGCTTGTTGACATAAGTATTCTGCCAGCCGAGCAATTCTCCATCTTGCGAAAGCCCTGCGCGGAACACACTGCGCGAGGCCGGGCGATAGAAATCCTGCCGCACATCTTCTTCGCGCGACCAGATCAGCTGCACTGGCTTGCCAACGGCTTTTGAAAGCAGGGCAGCCTGCATGGCCCAGTCCGGGCGTGATTTGCGTCCGAAACCGCCTCCCATAAGCAGATTGTGGAAAGTGACCTGTTCTTCGTTCAGACCCAGCACATCCGCCACGGCGCGTCTGAAGCCGAGCGGGTTCTGGCAGCCGACCCAAATCTCGCACTGGCCATCGCGATAGTCAGCAGTCGCGTTCAACGGCTCCATGCAGGTATGAGCGAGATAAGGGATCGTATAGTCGGCATCAAGAATAGTGTCAGCGTTGGCGAAAGCATCTTCAATGTTGCCAGTGCTTCTGTCACTTTTGCGATCCGCCCCCGCTTCAATATCGCGTTGATGTTGTGCGGCAATATCAGCGCTCGATACAGCCCCATTGCCTTTGTTATCCCACTGAATATCCAGAGCGCGAAGTCCGCGCTGTGCTGCCCAGTAGCCTTCTGCCACCACAGCCACGACTTCACCGGCAGTAAAACCGCCAATCATCATGTCGGCACTTGTCACCGGCAGGGTCACCACGTCCAGCACGCCCTCAATCGCCCGGGCAGCCCTATCATCCAGCGACTTCACAGTGCCGCCAAAGACAGGTGCACGTTTGACGGTCGCATACACCATCCCGGGCACGCGGACATCCAGGGCGAATTTCGCGCTGCCATCCACCTTGGCCGGAATATCAAAGCGAGGCTTGTGCTGGCCCATCAGTTTGTAGTCTTTGATCTCCTTCAATTTTGGTGTGTAGGAGGGCGTCATTTCAGCGGCCGCAGCCGCGAACTCTGCATACGGCGCACGACGCGAAGTGGCAGTATGAATCAGCATGCTTTTTTCAGTGGTAATCTCTTTCTCTGATACGCCCCAGGCTTTGGCGGCCGCCCGCTTCAGCATATCGCGTGTTGCTGCGCCGGCAACGCGCATCCCGTAAGTGCCTGTCACGCGCACGCTCATGCTGCCGCCGGTGACTTGCAGATCAAGCGAGTCGGACAGCATCATCATGACGCCTTCTATCGTCGGGATAACGATATCCGGGAAGTCAATTCCCTGAAGCAGAAACCCCCGTCCGACTGAATAGAGTGAATAATCTCCGATAGCGGGTGCTTCCTCAACGCGCACCAGATTCCAGTCTGCGTCCAGCTCATCAGCCAGCATCTGGGCCAGCGCTGTGTGCACGCCTTGCCCCATTTCCGAGTGCGGAATAATAGCCGTCACAACATTGTCCTGGTCGATCTTGATATAGGCATGGACCAGCTTCTGACCGTCCCCTTCAACGAAAGGTGCCAGGGCATCGTTGCGGTTACCGGGGCGTAGTGCCACGCCAACCAGAATGCCGCCGCCTGCCAGAACCCCGGCAGAAAGGAAAGCGCGCCGTGTCCACTTACCCATTGTCTGCCTCCTTGGCTATCTCTTGTTCCGGAGTGGTCTCCGGCATCGCTTCAGCGGCGGTCTTTATGGCCTCCCTGATGCGATCATACATGCCGCAGCGACAGATATTGCCCTCCATCGCATTGTTGATATCAGCGTCTGTAGGCTGAGGGTTTCTTTTAAGTAACGCAGCGGCAGACATCAGCTGACCGGACTGGCAATAGCCACATTGCGGCACCTGATGATCAATCCATGCTTGTTGTAAGGGATGAGGCGTTTGTGTATTTCCCGCCAGACCTTCAATGGTTGTGATGTCGCGCCCCTCAAGATTTGCAACCGGCATGATGCAGGAGCGCACCGCCACGCCTTCGATCATGACCGTACAGGCACCGCATTGCGCGATGCCGCAGCCGAATTTTGTCCCGGTCAGTTCCAGCTGCTCCCGCAGCACCCAGAGCAGGGGTGTCGAGGGGTCCACATCGACAGTATGCTCGACCCCGTTCACGCGCAGTTTTTTCGTCATTTTCGCCCCATGGATATCTGCTGCCAGATCAGGCTAGTGTGCTTATGACTGTTTGGCAACGCGGGAGACATGGGCTGGTGCCTAGACTGAAAACAGAAATTTTTATCAGGGCATGGTTGCGCAGGGCGCAATCTGAAGGGGCTTTTGCGACTGTCGCCCGAAAAGGCGATCCGGACGGGGGGCTGGTGATCGTCAAGGCAATAAATACGGACCGGCAGGCCTGCGCCTGGATTGAAACCTATGCCGTAGAGGAAAAGAACCGCTGGCGCCCCCTGACAGAAACATTTCTGGCAGAAATCGAAGTGAATGAAAAAATCAGCCGGGAACTGAATTTCGACCGGGACCTCTGGCTGGTGGAAGTAGAAGACCGGGACGGGCGCAACTTTCTTTGATCAGGCAGGTTGCCTGACAGCTGTGCCATTTGTCATCTTCTGGCGAATACTGCCTGTGGCGCCGGTTCATAGAGCGGCGTTTCTGGCTCTGAGGCAACAGTGGCCGGGCCGCTTTGCTCTTCTGACTTCAACGTCGAGGCACGTACCTGCCAGAAACGCATCACGCGCGTTGCTGCATCTTCCGTGATTTTATTGTAAAGGGTTATGATCCGTGTGTTGCCGTTCTGATCACTTTCCCGCTTGTTCATACTATTCACGAGATTGGTAAAGAAGGGGCGGCTGAGGCCTGCTGCACGGCACGTGATCGCCAGTGCTTCCCAGCTTGAATCATTCAAAATACGTTGCATTGTGGCGCTATCAACACCAAGCATAGCGCACATTGCCAAGGTAAACTCGGTTTTGCTTTCGGTCAGCAATAATTCAGAGACATAGTCTTCCGTAAGCTGATTGAGGCGTACTCTTTGGTCAATCGCCTTTGATGCGGCGACCAGCTCTGCTCTGGTCTCCGCCTGCGACTCTTCAATAATTTTTTGCCGATATTTCTTGGCTGTCTGGTCAAGCAGGGCCAGAATTTTTGGATTGCCAATCTTGCCGAAAGGCTGGCGCAAACTGAAATAGATAAAACGGTAAATCTCTTCCACCATCAGGGGCGGCATGGAGAACCGGTTACAATCCGGCATGTCAGTGGCCATGATATCGGGTCGGCGCGGTGCATCAAAGGCGATGGAACTGCGCTCGCGGATCATATTGATTAGATCGGGCACAGTCTGGGTGGCGGATTTGCGCAAGATCAGGCTGACCGCGCGATCATTCCCGCTCAGCATTTTCTTCACGAGACGTTGATCAGTGCTGGCCTTGGCGAGCGTCACGGCCAGCACGCGTCGCAGATAATGATCTATTTTCAGGGAAGTCCGGGAGAACATGAGGTCAAAAAATTCATGCTTGCGCGAGCCATAGCGGTCCGCTGCGGTCATGAAATTATCCGTATTGATGCGCAGCAGTTCACGGCGAGTTTCATTGTCCCCGTCACGAGGAAAATCAATCAGCGCTTCCAGTGGTGATTTACGTGCAGCCATATCCAGTTCGTCCCGATCCGATGACCATACGGCTTAAGTGGAAAAATCCTGTTAACAGATTGTCGCGATTTGACCGTAATTAATCGATCATTCACCACGACGCCGGAAAGGCCACCAGCGTCGGCGTTCCGTTTCAGGTTGCGGCTGGTTCTCTGCGTCACGCGAAATGGGGATATCACTGTCCATCGGGTAAGTTTCGGCAATGGGTATTTGATTAATCGGCCCATTACTGATGGGCGCGCCCGCCGCAGATGCATAGGTACTGCCCGCCACCAGCGTTGTTGCCATATCAAAATCACTTTCGAGGCCGGCATAAAACTCACTCTGGCGGACATTTTCCGAGCTGGCATCGGCGGCAAAGGCACCGGGCAGGGCCTTGTTATCGAGGCCTTCATGAGCGGCCAGCATGAAAGTGCGCCAGATGCTGGCTGGCAAGGTGCCGCCTGTTACTTCGTTCATGGATGTGTTGGCGTCATTGCCAACCCAGACCCCGGTGGTCATCTGCGCCGTGTACCCGACAAACCAGGCGTCCTTCCAGTCATTTGTGGTGCCTGTCTTGCCAGCAGCAGGCCGCGCCCCCAGTTTGGCCCGGCGACCTGTCCCCGTGATGAGTACCTGGTGCATCAGGTGGGTCATGTCTTTTGCGACAGCTTCGGTGAATAGCTGCGTTTGTGGTTGCAGTTCATATTCGTAGAGAACCTCTCCCTGCCGGTTCTCAATGCGGCTGATGACGAAAGGCGTTGCAGAAAGGCCATTTCTGGCAAAAGGAAGGTAGGCTGACGTTATCTCTTCGAGCGTTACGGCCATGGCACCGAGCGCAACTGAAGGGTGTGCCTGTATGTCGCGCGTAATGCCAAGACGTTTTGCTGCTTCAACAACCTGCACCCGCCCGACAGCCTCCGAAGCCTGAACAGCAACGGAGTTGATTGACTGCGCAATGGATTCTGACATGCGAACAGGGCCGCGATATCTGCCGGTATAGTTGCGCGGCTGCCAGCCATCGACATCCGTGGGTTGGTCGATAAAAAGAGTGCGTGTACTGATGCCGTTTTCAAGTGCAGCCAGATAAACGAACGGTTTGAACACAGAGCCAGGCTGACGCACAGCCTGTGTCGCGCGATTGAACTGACTGTCATCATAAGCGCGCCCGCCAACCATCGCCAGAAGGTTCCCGTCAGTCCCATAGGATATAAGAGCTGCCTGTTCCGCACCAAGATCAAGCGTTTCCTCAGTCATGATGCTGCGTATGGCGGCAACGGCTTTTTCCTGTGTCTCGCGGTCAACTGTGGTTGTGATGACGATATCAGTCTCTATGCCGCCCAGAATATCAGCTGTCCTTGCCAGCGCATGATCCGTCACATACCCGAATTCCGTGTTGAGATTTTGCATCTGCAACATGGGAGGTGCCATTTTTGCGAGATCGGCTGTTTCGCGACTGATGACTTTCGTCTCCACCAGATTATCAATGACCTCAATTGAGCGCCTGGCAGCACCTTCAAAATTGACGGTCGGGGATAGTGTTGAGGGGGCCTTGGGCAGGCCTGCCAGCAAGGCAGCCTCAGGCAAGGTGAGGTCCCGGGCTGATTTGTCGAAGTAAATCTGCGCTGCAGCTTCTACGCCGTAAGCTCCGGAGCCGAGATACGTCCGGTTCAGGTAAAGCGACAGAATCTCTTCCTTGTCGTAGCGCGCTTCCAGCCACAGGGCGAGATGCAACTCGACCAGTTTACGGTTCAGCGTGCGCGCGTTGGACAAAAACAGGCTTCGTGCCAGTTGCTGGGTGATGGTCGAGCCGCCCTCACGCAGCGCACCGACACGAATGTTTGTCAGTATCGCGCGGGTGAAGCCGCGCGGATCAAACCCGTGATGTCGATAAAAGCGCCTGTCCTCTGTGGAGATGAAAGACGCCACCACATAATCCGGCAAATCACTTACCGGCACCGGTTCTCCGTAATGACTGCCCCTGATGCCGATCAGTTCTCCGTCACGGTCCAGCAGGGTCACCGAAGGCGGGCGGTTGATGGACCAGAGGTCTGTTTGTGGGTCTGGCGTGTGAACGCGGGTAATGGCGAAAAGCCCGAAGAACACTGCGATGACAGCGGCAAAGCCAATTGACGATCCGTGCAGGCCGACCTTTTTCCAGAAAGGCCAGTGAGAGAGGCCACGCCAGCTCAGGTTCCCGAGCGGCCGCAGAAGCTGCCACAGCACCCAGCCTAGCGTCTTGATGCCGGCCCAGACGTCCAGCAATGCTGGCTGTGCCTTTGCCCATACGCCAGCGGCAGCATTTTGCTGCTCTCGTGTTTTATTGGGTGCCTTTTTAGATGCCACGCGACTTGTCCACTCTCTGGTGGTCACCTTCTAACATGAAACGGGCAGCTTTCGGTACAAAAGCTGGTAATTTTCGTGGCATCAGGGCAAATCATGCCCCATGACTGGAAGCCACACAGCACCGTTTTGGGAAACCAAACAGCTCAGCGAGATGACCCATGAAGAGTGGGAGTCGCTCTGTGATGGCTGCGGGAAGTGCTGTCTCGTCCTGTTCGAAGATGATGACACGGACGAGGTCTGGGAAGCGGACCTGACCTGCAAATTGTTTGACTGCAAAACCCGCCGCTGCCGGGATTATGCCAATCGCCGGGCACTGGTGCCCGGCTGCGTCCATCTCACGCCGGACAACATTCAGTCCCTAAAATGGATGCCGGACACATGCGCGTACAGGCGGTTGGCCGAAGGGCAGGGGCTCGCGGACTGGCACCCCCTGATTACGGGCAGTCGCGACTCTGTAGCCAGGGCTGGTATCGCGGTCCCGGCTAACCTGTTATCGGAGAGTGTTGTACCGGAGGAAGAGCAGGAGTTTCACATTCATGCGCGGCGCTGGCCCAAAGGGTAATCGCCATGCCTGAAATGGAAGTATGGTCCTTCGGGACACCTTCAAGGGAATGACATAAGCAAGAGATGACAGAGCAGATAACATTTGATGACTTTCTAAAGGTCGATGTTCGTGCAGGAACGATCATAGATGCAGAAGATTTTCCCGAAGCGCGCAAACCCGCAATCAAGTTGCGCATTGATTTCGGTGCGGAAATCGGGATCAAAAAATCATCAGCCCAGATAACCCGGCACTACACGCCGGAATCGCTTGTCGGCAAGCAGGTCTGTGCGGTGGTGAACTTCCCGCCACGTCAGATCGGCCCGTTCATGTCAGAAGTGCTGGTTATCGGTATGCCCGATGTAGACGGAGAAGTGGTGCTGGTCACACCGGATCAGGACATCCCGAACGGGGGACAGCTGTATTGAGGTAACACGCGCTAGCTGATTTTGTCATCCGTATTCTGATGACGAAGTATGGACACGATCAACACACCGCCTTCAGTCAGCTTGTAGTAGATCGCTTCCTTGCCGTAGACACTGCGGCGATAGCCCTGCCGAATATGATCTACAGCTGGATAGAGCATGGGATTGTCGGCAATTTTCTGAAAGCGTTCGAACAACTCAAAATAATAGGTATCCGCCTGTGCTTCCCCGAAATGCTTCAGCCCCCAATGATATATGCGTGCAAGGTCTGCACGGGCATCTTGGCTAAGATTATAAATCGCTATTCAATCGTAAATCGGCTTTGATCTGTTGAAGAATTTCACTTGCTGACGCATCAACGACGCCACTCTGTTCTGCCTTAATCAAGCGAAGCCTGATCGCTTCGACCTCAGCCTGCTCCCGTCGTGCCTGCCGGATGAGGTCATTCACAGCCTCGGTCTTGTTCGAGTACTCTTCTCTGGCAACCATCTGGTTGAGCCAGTCGTCGTTTGGTTTCGTCAGCGAAATACTTTGTCGGGGCATGAAGCGCGTTCCATTACACATCTGATGTAGATTATACACCTGCTTGGTGCGCTGTCTACAGGGCAAGATTTAGTAGAAACTCACCCCAGCCACCTTGTCGTAATCTCGCTCTCAGGCTCACTCAGGCCCGCAATGACATCGAAATGATGGAAGCCATCGTCAATGACCAATGCTGGCGTCGGGCTTAAACCTTCCCACGCCTCCACCAGCAGCTTGCTCTGGCGGATAAACTCAGGGCGCTCATCGCTACCAACCCAGGATACAATATCAACATCTGGCGCAGGTGGCAGCAGGGCAGGGCTTTCTGCCAGCGCTTCCGCATCGTCGATTCTCAGTTCCTGGTTCATGGATGTTTTCATCAGGGGGCGGAGGTCATAGAGGCCGGAGATACCAAGCACAGTTTCAAGCCGGTCTGTCAGGTCACCCAAAGGCTTATCCGCACACGCCATACGCATGGCCAGATGTCCGCCAGCAGAATGACCGCTGATCCGGACAGGACCAGCAACGCGTGTCGCCGCCAGCCGGATAGCGTTCGCAACTTCCCGCGTCATCTGCGCAAGGCGTGCGTCCG
>JALEGJ010000135.1 GCA_022763115.1 Aquisalinus sp. | reverse complement strand
GCTTCTCCGGCGGCGAGAAGAAACGCATGGAAATGCTGCAAATGGCGATCTTCGAGCCGCGCTTTGCCATCATGGATGAGACGGATTCCGGCCTCGACATTGATGCCCTGAAAATGGTCGGCACGGTGGTGAATGAATTGCGCGCGCCCGATCGAGGCTTTCTTGTCATCACCCATTACCAGCGCCTGCTCGATCATATCAAACCGGATCGTATTCACGTGCTGGCCGGGGGGCGCATCGTCAAAACGGGTGGCCCGGAACTGGCGATGGAACTGGAGTCAGACGGCTACGACAAATTCCTGGGTGAGGCGGCCTAGATGTCTCTACTCATGAAACACACGGACTCTGAGCAAGCGCTGATCGCATTATTACCGCAGAAGGACAGTGCGCGCGCCTTGCGTGAGAAAGGCCTGCCCGGTCGGCGCACGGAGGACTGGCGCTGGTCTGATTTGCGCGGGGCCCTGAAGGGCCCGGTTGCCCTGTCCGACAGTTTTGCGGGCAGCGAAGGCAGGGGTCTGGAAACGCAAGATGCTCTTGTCTTCGTTTTTGGTAATGGGAGGCTATTATCATCCCCCGACCAGTTACCGGATCATGTTCACTATTCGGCGCAGGTGGATCAATCAGACACTGTCGGGACAGTGCTGCCGCAACTTGCAGCTTCGCTGGTGGATCAAACGCACCATCTGACGATCACAGGCAACGCTGATCGCCCGATCCATGTTCGCTATCTGTCAGACGGGACGGGTATGCACCAGACGCGGATACGGGTTGACCTTGATGCGGGCGCCAGCGCAACGCTGATTGAGGAATTTGTCGGGGGCGACCAGCCTTGGCTCTCCAACAGCCTGTCAGAGTTTTCTCTTGGCGAAGAAGCCCGCCTTACACGGATCGTTTTGCAAGCTGCGGCCCCCGCTGCTGTTACAGTCAACACCTGCCTCCTGAACTTGCAGGCGTCGAGCCAGTTTCATCAGACAGCCCTTGCCTTTGGGGGGCGACTGACTCGTCTGGAAACAAGAGCAACACATCAGGCAGATGGTGCGGAGGCCCATATCAATGGCGCTTATCTGCTTGATGGGCAGAACCATCTGGACTTCACAACCCATGTTTTGCACAGCGCGGAAGAATGCGCTACGTCCGAGATTTATAAAGGTGTGCTGACAGATGCCAGTCGCGGTGTCTTTCAGGGCAAGTTTCATGTGGCGCGCGGTGCGCAGAAAACAGATGCCCGCATGGCGCATCATGCGCTTCTGTTATCCGACACAGCAGAAGTCAACGCCAAGCCGGAGCTTGAGATCTACGCGGATGATGTGGAA
Organism: Aquisalinus sp.; assembly: GCA_022763115.1. Classification (GTDB taxonomy): domain Bacteria; phylum Pseudomonadota; class Alphaproteobacteria; order Caulobacterales; family Parvularculaceae; genus Aquisalinus. The sequence continues at coordinate 1,450 of JALEGJ010000135.1, read as the reverse complement.
TGCGCACATGGCAACACAGCGGGCGCACTGGATGACAATGCGCTGTTCTATATGCGCCAGCGTGGCCTCTCCGAAAATCAGGCCCGCGCCATTTTGGTGGATGCTTTTGTGGGCGAAGTGCTGGAGCAGGTCGAAGACGAGGCATTGCGGGAACAACTGGTCAACCGCGTGACAGCCTTCATGGAGTCCGCTGCATGACATTTGATCTCGCTTCCATCCGCGCGCAGTTTCCAATCCTTGCCGAGGAAGTCTACGGCAAGCCGCTTGTCTATCTCGATAATGCCGCGTCGGTGCAAAAGCCACAGGCTGTCATTGAACGCATGAACAAGGTGATGACCGCAGGCTATGCAAATGTGCATCGCGGTTTGCATTATATGTCCAACAAGGCGACAGCAGATTATGAGGCCGCGCGGGAAAGCGTCAGGAAATACCTGAATGCGCCCGGCATCGATGAAGTGATCTTCACCATGGGCGGTACTGATGCGATCAATCTCGTCGCTCACTCTCTCGGGGTGGAGCAGTTGCGCGAAGGTGATGAAATCATCCTGTCGGTCATGGAACATCACTCCAACATTGTGCCCTGGCATCTGTTGCGAGAGCGGAAAGGAATTGTGCTCAAATGGCTGGATGTCTCGGAAGATGGTGGCATTGATCTGGCGGCCTACGAACAATTATTTTCTGAACGCACGAAACTGGTAGCGGTAACCGGTCTGTCTAATGTGCTGGGCGCTGAGCCACCAGTGCAGGAAATGGCCCGTATCGCCCATGAGCATGATGCACTCATTCTGGTAGATGGCTGCCAGAAGTCAGTTCACGGCCCGATTGATGTGCAGGCTCTGGATGTCGATTTTTATGTGCTCACTGGCCACAAGGTTTATGGCCCGAACGGCATCGGTGTTCTCTACGGCAGAAAAAAAATTCTCGAACGGATGCCGCCTTATCGCGGCGGCGGTGAGATGATCGACAAAGTGACCCTTGATGAGGTCACTTATAACGAGCCACCACATCGGTTTGAAGCAGGCACCCCGCCAATTACGGAAGCAATTGCGCTGGGGGCCGCGGTTGAGTGGATGATGCAGCAGGATATTGCCGGTCTTCAGGCGCATGAGCGCGCACTGACCGATCACGCGATGGAAGCGCTCGGTGCGCTCAACTTTATCACCCTCTATGGGCGGGATCCCCATAAAGGCCCTGTCTTGGCTTTTAATCTGGAGGGTGCACACCCACATGATGTCAGTACGATCCTGGACCGCTCAGGTGTAGCGGTGCGGGCAGGGCATCATTGCTGTCAGCCACTGATGCAAAAGCTGGGCGTGACAGCGACGGCACGGGCCTCTTTTGCGGCCTATAACAGTCACGAAGAAATTGATGTATTTGTCGAGGCGCTGCACAAGGCGCATAACATGCTTGGGTAAGAATTATGTCTGAAGCACATGATATTATTGATCTT
>JALEGJ010000134.1 GCA_022763115.1 Aquisalinus sp. | reverse complement strand
TGTTCTATATATGTTCTATATATGTTCTTGTACGGTGGCGGAATCGTCTTCGTGCAAGGTCACCTCTGTAAAAGGCAACTCGCGGCAGGGTGGCGGCTCTTTGACATTTTGGTGATTATCCCCTGTGCGGTGGCAAGCAGCCTCAACAACTGGCTGCAAACATACTGGCAGATGGGTGCGGAAGACATTGGCTGGCCCGTCTATTTGGGTTGGTTGATTGCGGGTAGTGGCACGCCGCAGATTGCGATGGTATGCAATTATGCTCCGGGCGGGGCGGGCTGGTTGTTTCGGATTGGCCTCTTTCGAAGCAGGGGCGCGAAAACTTTCCCGAAAACGTAGTCGATTATGCTACGCCTGCTTCATGCGATCTGTTAGGCTGCAAGTGTAATCCTCATGCTGAGCGTGTCGAAGCACGGCAGGTATAGTCTCTGACATATCATGAGAATTTCAAAAAGGTCAGATCCGCGTTCTTAAAGAACGTACCCGTAAATACTGACAAAATGGCAGATGCTGCCTGCCAGCACGAACACATGAAAGATCGTGTGTGTAAAGGCGCGGGATTTCCAGGCGAAAAACAGCGCACCAACCGTAAAGCAGAGGCCACCTGCCACCAGCCAGGCAAAGCCGGGTGTTGGCAGCTTGGCCCACAACTCCCCGATCACGAAAATACCGAGCCAGCCCATGCCGAGGTAACCGGCAAGCGACAGGGTTTCATATTTTCTGGGATTGGACAGATAGCGCGCCAGAAACTTCAGTGTTATGCCTGCAATTGCCAGTATCCAGACAGTTACCAGAATGATCGTGCCAGAGACAGGTGAGAGCACCAGCAGGGCAAAAGGTGTGTAGCTGCCAGCAATTTTCAGATAGATGGCTGAATGGTCAATCGTTTCCAAAAAGGGTTGGAAGCGAGAGCGGAAAGCCCCGTGATACAGGGTTGAACTTGCATACAGGACAAGCGCGCTGACCGCGAAAATAGAGACGGCTGCAATTTCGGCGGCACCGCCACTGACAGCAGCTTTTGCAACCAGAAAAATAAGTGCCAGAATGGCCAGCAGAATACCAAAGCCATGACTGGCCGTATGCAGTATTTCTTCAAATGCGGTGTGCACGTCAGGAACGGCACGGCGCGTGAGGACCATTTCCAAAACTCCTTGGCGAAAAGGCTAACATACAAAAGTTGCGCTGGCATTAAGGATTTTCTGTGGCGTCTTACATGAAAAAGGCCGCTGATGAAGCGGCCTTTCGCACGTTTAATTTGGTAGAAGAGCTTACTCTTCTTCGCCTTTTTCGTCCTCGACGATCTCTTTACCGGTGTCCTGATCCACGACTTTCATGGACAGGCGCACTTTGCCGCGATCATCAAAGCCGAGCAGCTTGACGAAGACTTCATCGCCTTCTTTCACGACATCCGTGGTCTGCTTGACGCGCTCGGTTTTAAGCTGGGAGATATGCACAAGGCCATCGCGGGAGCCGAAGAAATTCACGAAAGCGCCAAAGTCCATGGTTTTCACAACCTTGCCTTTGTAGATCTCGCCAACCTCCGGCTCGTCAACAATCGCCTTGATCCGGGCAATCGCATCATCAATGCTGGCTTTGTCGCTGGAGGCAATCTTGATGGTGCCTTCATCATCAATGTTCACCTTGGCGCCGGAAAGCTCAACGATCTCACGGATCACCTTGCCGCCTGTGCCAATGACCTCGCGGATTTTGTCCGTTGCGATCTGCATCGTTTCAATGCGCGGGGCGAATTCACCAACTTCCGTACGGGAATCAGTAATTGCCTTGCCCATTTCGCCAAGGATGTGTTTGCGGCCATCATGTGCCTGCGCGAGCGCCGTTTTCATGATTTCCTCGGTGATCCCGGCAATTTTGATGTCCATCTGCAGCGAGGTAACACCAGCTTCTGTACCGGCAACCTTGAAGTCCATATCGCCAAGGTGGTCCTCATCTCCGAGAATATCAGAGAGAACAGCAAAGCGCTCGCCTTCCAGGATCAGGCCCATAGCGATACCGGCAACAGCACGTTTAATCGGCACACCCGCATCCATCAGGGCAAGGGAGGAGCCGCAAACTGTGGCCATGGAGGAAGAGCCGTTGGATTCCGTAATTTCGGAAACCAGCCGCAGCACATAAGGAAATTCTTCCGCAGACGGCAGGACAGCACGTACCGCACGCCAGGCCAGTTTTCCGTGGCCCACTTCGCGGCGACCAACGCCGCCCATGCGGCCCGTTTCACCAACGGAATATGGTGGGAAGTTGTAATGCAACAGGAATGTTTCCTTATACGTTCCTTCCAGCGCATCGATGAACTGCTCGTCATCAGCTGTGCCGAGCGTCGCCACTACGATGGCTTGTGTCTCGCCACGGGTGAACAGGGCAGAACCGTGTGTGCGTGGCAGTACACCAACCTCGGACACAATCGGGCGCACTGTCTTGGTATCACGCCCGTCGATCCGCTCGCCTGTATCGAGAATGCCATTACGCACAATGTCGCTCTCAACGGATTTCAGCAAACCTGCAACGATGCTGCGATCAATCGTGATCTCGGCCTCTTCATCACAAAGGGCTTCAAAAACCTTGTCTTTCGTTGCGGCGATCTTCTCTTGGCGAACCATTTTCTCTTTTTCGCCGTATGCATCGCGCAAGCCAGCTTCTGCCAGTTCGCGAACCTGACCTTCAAAGTCGGAGTAATCCGGCGGGGTGTAATCCCATGGTTCTTTCGCAGCTTCTTCGGCCAGTGAGATAATCAGCTCAATGACTTCCTGCGCAGCCTTGTGGCCTGCCATCACCGCACCAAGCATGACATCTTCGGAAAGCTCTTTCGCTTCGGACTCGACCATCATGACCGCGTCATTGGTGCCAGCCATCACGAGATCAAGCTCGGTGCTTTCCATCTCTTCCGATGTCGGGTTGATCTTGTAGTTACCATCAATATAGCCAACACGTGCGGCCGCAATCGGCCCCATGAACGGCAAACCGGAAATGGTCAACGCTGCAGAGGCTGCTACCATTGCGACAATGTCCGGATCGTTTTCCATGTCATGGCTCATCACGGTACAGATCACCTGTACTTCGTTCTTGAAGCCGGAGACGAAAAGCGGGCGGATCGGGCGGTCGATCAGACGAGAGACCAGCGTTTCTTTCTCGGTCGGGCGTCCTTCGCGCTTGAAGAAGCCACCGGGAATCTTGCCGGCAGCATATGTTTTTTCCTGATAGTTGACTGTCAGCGGGAAGAAGTCCTGTCCCGGCTTTTGTTCGCGCTGGCCGACAACAGTCGCTAGTACGGTTGTCTCGCCATAAGTGGCAAGCACGGCCCCATCGGCCTGACGGGCAATACGCCCTGTTTCGAGGGTCAGCGTCCGGCCGGCCCATTCCATCGATTTACGAGTTATAGTGA
>JALEGJ010000133.1 GCA_022763115.1 Aquisalinus sp. | reverse complement strand
CTCAACGCACATGATAAATAAGGAGAAGATTCATGGCGCATCCGATTGACCTGCATGTGGGGCAACGTCTTCGACAACGCCGCTGCCTTCTGGGCCTGACCCAGCAGCGCCTTGCGGCTTCTGTTGGCATCAAGTTCCAGCAGATTCAGAAATATGAAAGCGGTGCCAACCGGGTTTCTGCGTCACGCCTCTGGGCTCTGGCAAATGCACTGGAAACACCTGTGTCTTACTTCTTCGAGGATCTGCCAGGCGTCAAGGATCACGATGATGATGCCGAGGTCGCCAAAACAGAAAACGGTACGCTGGCGCCGCAGATCCTCTCCAACAAGGAAACGATCGACCTGGTGCGCGCCTATTATCATCTTTCCGAGGAGCCGCGCCGTCGCCTTCTCGATCTCGCCAAAACGCTCGCAGGCGCAGCCTGACGCGCAGGAACGGTGATGTTCTGGGCAAACATCACCTGAAGGGTCGGCCGGGCTCTCTCTCCTCTATCTCCTCCGATGTCCGGACCGATTCTGCCGGCCCCGTCTCTTAAAGACGGGGCCGGTTCTTTTTGCGGGATTTCTGCCGCGCAGAATGACAGAATGATGAAACGTCTTCTTCCGACACCGAATTGGGGTGCATATAGGCGAGAAGTGTGTAGAACGGGCGGTGCGTAAATTGAGAGAAGGGAGATTCTCATGCTGAAGTCCAAATTATCTGTTGCAGGCGTTGCCCTCGCCTCTGCCATGGCGCTTAGCGCCTGTGAAAGCACCGGCATCATGAACAAGGCTGACAAGCCAGAGCCTGCCAAGTCGTCCGAAATGAAACACGAGAACCCGATGGTTGGCGGCGCCGCAATGTATGCGGACAAAAACATCATCGAAAATGCAGTAAATTCCAAAGATCATACAACGCTGGTTGCCGCTGTACAGGCAGCTGGTCTCGTTGAAACACTGTCCGGCGAAGGTCCGTTTACAGTTTTTGCCCCAACGAATGCCGCTTTTGATGCCTTGCCGGAAGGAACTGTCGAAGCTCTATTGAAGCCGGAAAACAAGGCTGCTCTGACAAAAGTTCTGACCTGTCATGTTGTCAAGGCGAAAGCCATGTCCGGTGCGATTGTCAAAATGATTGACGATGATGGCGGCGCGCATGATGTGCCAACCGTTGGCGGGTGTGTCTTCACCGCGAAATATGCCGGCGACACGGTCATGCTGGTAGATGGCAAGGGTCGCACGGCGAATGTCACGATTGCAGATGTTAAACAGTCAAATGGCGTTATCCACGTCATCGACAGTGTGTTGCTGCCAGAATAAGATTTCTCCGTAAAATACAGATAAAAGCCCGGGTCTCTGCCCGGGCTTTTTTTGCTGCGTAACCAATTCAAGCTGGTTGTTGGTATGGCTTCACGTTCAGTTCAGGTGCATTTTCACGGATCATGCGCGTGTCATAGACCGCCTGCATCCGAAGCAGGGTTTCTGCATTCAGCCCAAAAGCAAGTTCCATCCTGAGCGCCATTTCCGGGGAAAGTGCTGACTTCCTGTTAACCAAGTCCGAGAGCGTTGCATGGCGTACACTGAGATGTCGAGCGGCTTCTGTGATCGTAAGCCCCAGTTCTTCCAGAATTTCCGTCTGTATAAACTCACCAGGGTGAAGTGGTGGCATACTGATTTTCAATGGTGTCTGCCTATTCGCTGATTTTCCAACCATTAGTGATAATCCTCAAGGTTCAAATCGTGTATCTGACCATTCACCAGCTTGAAGGTTATGCGCCAATTACCGCTAATGGATATTGACCAGTCTCCATCTCTTTCACCTTGTAACTGGTGAATACGCCACACGGGAGGGCTTGCTACACCAGCCATATCCTCAGCAGCATCAAGAGCAGCAATGACAGTTCGTATCCGCGGGATCAGCTCTATGGCCAGTCCTTTTGTTTTGCCTTCCAGAACATAGTCTCGAAGCTTCTTATGGTTTATCGACACTATTTCCACAGGTATTTATACGGCAACACCGTATAGGCGTCAAGCCGCCATAAATCCGGCAAGGCGCTTGTTGATGATCGCGTCCGCTTCGGACATGATGCGGTCTATGAGTTCCTTACACGTCGGAATATCATTAATCAGACCGGCGACCATGCCACAGGACCAGGCCCCGGCATCCATGTCGCCTTCCATCATGATACGCGGATAGACCCCGGCCACCTCCTCGATAATATCCTCGAACTTGAGATCGGCACCAAGCGCCTTCTCTTTTTCCAGCAGACGCTCCACAGCATCATTTGTCAGCACACGTTCTGTATTGCGCAATGGTCGCATGACGAGCCGCGTGTCAAGTTCTGATGCGGCAACGATCGCTGCTTTCACATTTTCATGCACTGGCGCTTCTTTCGTCGCAATGAAGCGCGTTCCCATATTCATGCCTTGCGCGCCCATCGCCAGAGACGCCACAAGCGAGCGCCCGTCCGCCATTCCGCCGGAAGATACAAAAGGGATTTCAAGTTCGTCTGCTGCGCGCGGCAGAAGGATCATGTTGGGAATATCATCTTCGCCTGGATGGCCGCCACATTCAAAGCCATCTACAGAGACAGCATCACAGCCTATTTCCTGTGCCTTCAGCGAATGGCGCACTGATGTGCATTTGTGGATCACCTTTATCCCGGCATCTTTCAGGTAAGGCAGAACCTGCGCCGGATTGCGCCCCGCTGTCTCAACAATTTTGACGCCACCATCAATAACTGCCTTCACATAGGCAGGATAATCCGGTGGGTTGAGCGTCGGCAGGAAGGTGATATTCACGCCAAACGGCTTATCAGTCATGTCCTTGCACCGCGCGATTTCATTCGCGAGATCATCGGCCGATTTCTGCGTCAGGCCGGTGATGATGCCAAGCCCGCCGGCGTTGGAAACAGCAGCAGCCATTTCCGCGAAACCGACATAATGCATGCCGCCCTGAATGATCGGGTGCTCAATACCAAACATTTCTGTGATTGCCGTTTTCATCTGGCGAAATCTCCTCATGATCAATTAAATTGAGGAGAACATACGCTATCCCTGATCAGCAAAAAAGGATCAAGCGCAGTATGGAAATTCCTCACGGCTGAAGAAGCGCTGAGCGTACCTACTCCATGAAACGATCAAATTCATTCCAGAACTGATCACGGTACAAATCTGTTTCCATGAGCAACTCATGGTAAGCGCCTTTTATGACCACCGTATCAAGTGCATCATATTCTCTCGCCAGTCGAGAGGCATTTTTTCCATCAACCGTCTGGTCATTTCCGGCTGCAACCATCTTTACCGGGATGGTTATGTTCGACAGTGCATCCTTGCGATTAAGCCTGCCGACCGCTTCGGTTGCTGCATTGACCCAGCCAAAGGTTGGACCATGCAGTGCTGCATTGGGCGCCGCATCCAGTAATTTCCGATACATGGTATGGCGTCGTTCATCATGAGTCAGATTATTACCTTCAAACTTTCGGGCATGTTCCTTGACGAAAGGGATTGAAACCCGGGAGGCCCCAAACGCGCATCCGGTTGCGGCGAGCCCCCTGACGATGATGCGCTTCCATTGCTGGGGGAAGATACGGGTCAATGGCGAAGAGAAAATTGCCCGATCAAAAACACTGTATCCCTCAGAAAGGGCAAGCAGGGTCACAGCACCACCCATGGAATGGGCCATGACATTCACATCTCCTGGAAAGCGCTGCCGAACAAAATGTTCAGTGACATGCTTCAAATCCTCTGCATGGGTACCAAAGCTGAGGATGTGCCCTTTTTCACGGATCGGCAGCAGACGATCAGACAGCCCCTGCCCGCGCCAGTCCATCATCGCCACATTGAAGTGGCGTGCCTGCAGGTCTGCCACGACCTCCATGTATTTTTCCATGAACTCTGACCACCCGGTCAACAACAGGATCGTCCCAACAGCATTGTCTACCGGAAAAGCGGCGACCCGTAACTTGGCATTATCCGGCGTGGACAGATAAAATGCTTCTGCCCCGGCCGGCACCGGAGCCTCGGCAATGCGGATCAGATCTGCTGGTTCAGTCGCGTAGGTCATGCGTCATGCTTTCCCGGTTTCAAGTCGCGCCATGACAGACATGTCACCACTAATCAGGAGGCGACCGGCGATATAGGCAGCCTCAATCTGGCGTACACCCGGACTTAAAATACGGTTCAGGGTATCGAGCGATGTGCGCCAGAGGCAAAAACCGCCCTCAAGATTGGGCGGTGCCTGCTCACTCACGACCGGTGGTGTCTGCCGTCCATCAACCCAGATGGCATTACTGCCATCAATCTCGATGCGGATGACACCACTGAACGGTTGCTGAAAAAAATCAGCGGCCTTCGACACAAGGTCAGACAATGGTTCTACTCCAGCAATGCACCGTCTGCCGTCAGCGGCTTGCGAAATTTCAGTGTCATCCGGTCACTTTCGCCAATCGCGTCATAGGGCGCTCTGTCAAATTCAGGGTCCGGGTCGCGCGTGGCAGACGTGCGCCGCACAGGCGGCAGTGTCCAGACGCCAAAGGGATGGTCCGCCGTATCAGCCGGATTGGCGTTAATCTCTGACTTTCCGACCAGTTCAAAACCTGCCGCTTCGGCAAAGGAGATCACCACATCTTCGCGCACATACCCTGACGCGCTGGCCGCCTCCTGATCCCTGTCCGCCGGCAGACGATGTTCCACGACCCCAAGCACACCACCCGGCTTCAGAACATCATAAAAGTCCGTGAATGCCTTGTCCGCATAATCACCGGACATCCAGTTATGGACATTGCGGAAAGTCAAAACCATGTCGGCTGACCCTGCGCTCGCTAACGGGCCGGAGCGGGCTGAAAAGGCAGAGATTTCAACGTCGCCATAAAGCTCCGGGTTGCCCGTAAATTTGTCATTGAACGCCGCAATACGGGCAAGCCCCCGCTCACTGGCCCCGTTCGGATCAAAACCCGCTGCGATGTAGGTGCCGCCACCGGCAGCCAGGTAAGGGGCGATAATCTCGGCATACCAGCCACCGCCAGGCCATATCTCGACAACAGTCATATCAGGCTCAAGTCCGAAAAAGCTCAACGTCTCGGCAGGGTTGCGATACGGGTCGCGTTGCCGATTTTCTCTGTCACGCGTCTGCGCTGCAACAGCAGCTTCCAGCGTCATTGCAGTTTGCGCTTCCGGCGCAGCAACCGGCTCGGATGAATTTGTGTCATCACTGCCACCACCACAGGCGGCTACCAGCACCAGAGTGGAAAGCGCGGAAATCAGGCTGATACGTTTCATGAGATGTCCTTGAAAGGTTACGTTTCGGCTGAAACTCGAATTTCTCCCAGCATATACAGCTTGCCGGTTTTTGGCGAGGCCACTCTTGAAACCGGCAGCCTCACTTCCAAAATAAATATCGCCGGGTGCCAATCGTGGACCCGGCTCCGGAGAAGAAGCCGCCAGTTACGGGGCAAAAAATCCGGATCAACATTGCTTCAATGAAGGATGAAAAATGAGAACTTACGACATGACCCCTCTTTATCGCTCAACCATCGGCTTTGATCGCTTGTTCAACGACCTGTTTGACAGTGTAAGCAAACTCGAAGGGTCGGGTTACCCGCCTTACAATATCGAGGCACGCGACGAAAATAATTACCTCATCACGCTTGCCGTTGCCGGGTTCGCTGAAAGTGATCTGGAACTTGAGCTGAGTGAACAAACCCTGTCGATCAGCGGCAGGAAAGCTGACCAGGAAGACGACAGCACCCGCCAATTCCTGCATCAGGGCATCGCCGGACGCAGCTTCGAGCGCCGCTTCCAGCTGGCAGAGCATGTGCGCGTCACAGGCGCGTCCCTGGAGAACGGTCTCCTGCAGATCGAGCTTGCACGCGAAGTCCCGGAAGCCTTGAAACCACGCAAGATCGCGATTTCCTCCGGAAATGCCATCGGCAAGGTCGTGGACAGTGCTGGCAAGTTCCTCAAGAAGAGTAACGACGCCGCCTAAGCGCGACGAAAGCCCATAAATATGGAAGGGGTGCCAGACGGCACCCCTTTTTACTCTGCGAGATACTGCAAAAAAGACGCTTCACCAGCCCTCAAACTGGGGGAGACAGCCGCTATTCGGCGTGATACCCTGCCCCTGTAGCTTTATGGAGATATCTCATGCGCCGCCTCCTCTTGCTGGCAATGATCGCCCTGCTCACCACGGCCAACCAGTGCTCGACGACACCGGAGCCTGTCGAAACCGTCAGCATTCGCTATGACCCTTACAGCTATTCCATGGCCAAACTGCAGCAAAGCGCAGAAGCTGAATGCCGCGCCAAAGACAAGCGTTACGCCATTCCGGTCAGCAACGACGTGAACACTCAGGCCGTTCGCTGGGCTTACATGAACTTTGAATGCGTGAACTGACGCCTAGGGAAGTTTTGGCAAAGCCGTCGCGCGCGCTTCGTCAAGATAGCGCGCAGATTTCACATTCAACGTGCCGTCTTCAAGCTCTATCAGAAGTGGATTCCCGGTCGGGATTTCAACGCCCACGATCTCGTCATCACTCACATCAAACAACAGTTTGACCAGCGCCCGCAGGGAATTGCCATGTGCTGCAATCAGCAGGTTTTCACCGTCTGTAACGCGCGGTGCAATATCGCTCTCCCAATAGGGCTGAACCCGGTCGAGGGTTGTTTTCAGTGATTCCGTGACAGGGGTATCAACTCCGGCCACATAACGACCATCAGTCAGGGAAGGAAACGCTGACGGATCCTCCAGTGTCGGCGGGGGCGTGTCATAAGACCGACGCCAGATTTTCACCTGTGCCTCGCCGTGTTTTTCGGCCGTTTCTGCCTTGTTGAGGCCCGTCAGCCCGCCATAATGACGCTCATTCAGACGCCAGTCCTTGATGACTGGCAGCCACAGCTGATCCATTTCTTCCAGTGCGAGATTGAGCGTCAGGATCGCGCGTGTCAGCACCGACGTATAGGCCGCACCAAACGGAATGCCGGTTTCCTTCAACGCCTTGCCGGTATTGATTGCCTGCTTTCGTCCTTCTTCTGTCAGTTTTACATCGACCCAGCCTGTAAAACGGTTTTGCAGGTTCCACTCACTTTGGCCGTGGCGGATCAGCGCTAGATACGTCATCGTTAAATCATCCCTTTTTTTTGGACCTGCTGCCTAAAACAAAACCCGGAGACTGGCCAGCATGAATGACAAGAGAGGCGACCTTGAGTCAGCTTGCGGCGAAACGTAAAGAGGCAGCATCTGATATCGGCCCTCATCACCGATACCGGGTAACGACATCCGTAAACTGACTATTTCTCTCTGATCACCAGCAGATCACACGGGGGCTTGTCAATGAAACGCGTTGCGACGCTGCCCAGTACGAACTTTGAAAGGCCTGTTCGGGCACGCGTGCCGGTGACAAACAGATCAGGCTCTATCTCTGTTACTTTTTGTTCGAGTAATTCAACAGGCTTGGCGCGCTCCACACATGTGGTGTACTTATCAATGGAGGCGCCAGACGCAGAACTACCCGGTTTGTTTCTATGCGTCGCAATCAATGAAGCGATTTCAGCATTGACACTGTCGCCATCTTTTTTCTTCCCCGAAGTGCCAGGTAACTTCAGCTTTGCATCTTCAAGCGCGTGCACAAGATGCACTTCGCTTTCAGGCGCCAGCCACTCAAGTGTTTCCAGTGCCTGCTCCATGAACGGTGCAAATTCGACAGCAATCATCGCCTGCCGATAGTTTTTGTTTTCCTGCCCGGTGGAAATCAACACAGGACAAATCGCCTCCTTCAGGAGCTTCTCGGTCATCGTACCGGAAAGCGGCTTGTCTCCTTCATGAATACCCAGAACGATGAGCGACGCATTGAACGATACTGACGCCTCGATGAATGAACGTGCCCGCCCGTATTCCTCATCATCGAAGTGCGCCGACATCTTCTGCACCTCGGCATAAACGGCGTCCGGAACTGTCGTGTGCAGTGAAACTGTTTCCTTGATCTGCGATAAAGTCTCCAGAGCCTCATCTTTTGAGGCGTCTGCATCAAGTATGGACAGGACGCGAACCGCTCGCCCGGTCTCATGTCCAATCGCCAAAGCCGAGTTCAAGGCGCTTTTGGCGCGCGCGCTGCTGTTGAAACCCACAAGCAAGGCCGGCGCGCCAGACTGAGTTTGTTCTGCCTCCGGCAAAGATCCAATAAATTCAGATAGTTGACTAGAAATTTTTGTCACTCCTTCTCCACAACCCGCATAATCTCACAACATGCCTCCAGACGTCCATACCTTGGACAATAGGAAAAAGCGCAAAACTGATGAACGCCCTGGCAAGCAACCTCGTATCTCAAAAATAACGCACCTTGCTTTGCGACACAAAAACACGCGCGACTATGCTCAAGCCCAAATTGGGTGGACCTT
>JALEGJ010000132.1 GCA_022763115.1 Aquisalinus sp. | reverse complement strand
GAGAATACAAGCCCAGCCTGGTGTTGGCCCTTCAGATAGCCAGCCTGTTTGATCTGCCGGTTGAAGCGGTCTTCTCGCTGGAGCCGATGCAGTATCTGAGTGAACAGGTATTTGCCGACAGAAAGGCAGCAGAATGACGGATAAGGAAGCAGAAAGCGGAAAAGAAAAAATGGAAGATCGGGCAAAAGAGATGCGAGCGGAGATGCTGGAAAAGATCGAAGCCCGGGCACAGGCCGCGATGAATGATGAGCGTTATGACCGGCTGCGCACGCAGCTCATGCGCCGTATCCTGAGCGCATTGCTTGTCCTGTCCGCGCTATTGATCGCCGTCACTGGCGCGATGGACGGGGGCTGGTTGTTTCTGAACCTGATCCTTTTTGGTGGACTTTGGTTTCTGGTTGGAAAGGCCACCCGGGGCTTCACCGATTTTCCGGATGAACTGGTGGATGAACGTATCCGCAGTACACGCAATAAAGTCTACCGTTATGCCTACATCTCGGTAGTAGCCTTTCTGGCACTGGTTGTTGTCATCATGGCGCTGGGTAACATTGCAAGTCTCAACCTGTCCCTGACCGGGGATCAATTGTTTGCCGGTGCCATGGCCCTGTTCTGGCTGGCGATTGTCACGCCGGCTGTCATCTTTGCCTGGACAGAGCCGGAACTTTAGGGTTGGCGCGGTCGCAGCCGAATAGTCTTTTGTTCCTCGATCAGGGTTTCGCCATCACGCTTCAAAATATAGGATGCCGTGTACGTGCCTTCCTGCCATCCGCCAGCCGGTTTTCTGCGGCCTGTGTAAGCCCACCAGCTGATATTGTTGCGCTCATGCACCCGGCTGTTCTGTGTGAAAACCGTCCCGTCAGGATCGGTAATGGTCATCGTTTCCTCATCCTCAGCCAGCACACCGGAAATATCGACCCAGAATACAAGCGCCGGGCTATCAGGCGTCACCCGAAAGGTCTCATACTCGCCCTGCCGGGCCTGATTGATCTGTACCGTGCCATCAGAGAACCCGCCTGACAGGAACACTGCCGGGCGATAGGGCATGGCCGTCAGAGCCTCTTCAGACCACAGCGGCGTTGTCTGCGTACCACAGGCAAAATCTGCCTGCCGCCCGACAAACGGGTCAAGCACCTCGCCGTTGTACCGCACCGTAAATTCAACATGCGGAAATTCCGTGTTGCCGGAAAGACCAATCTCGCCAAGTTTGTCGCCAGCGCGCACCACATCGCCGGGTGCAACGCCTATGCTGCCACGCCGCAAATGGCTGTATTGCGTCTCCCAGCCTTCTCCGTGGTCAACCACCACGCCATTGCCGGCCTCCCGCCCCTTGATGGCGTCCGCGTCAATTTCTCTGACGGATATGTCCGGCATCGAGTCGCGCACTGCCTTAATGGTTCCGTCCGCTGCCGCCAGCACGGCAACACCCTCTGCCATCACAGCCAGATTGGCGACACGAAAATCCGTGCCCGTATCACCATCAAGGCTGAGATTGCCACAGGTGTAATCCGCCCGCGCCGGGCTGGGGTCATGATCGACATATTTCTGGATGCTGCACAGGGTTGTAAGATCACACTCAACAGGCACCTCCAACACCAGCGGCTGTGGCAGGGCGAACAGGAGGGGGAGCAAGGAATAGATCATGAGTGGCGCTTTTCATGGCTTTGCAGATAACACTATACACCATTTTGCGACGCAGGGTGCATAAAGCCGCAGGCGCAATGCCCTACCTATGCAGAGAATAATATTTCTGGCAAAGCCGAAATAGTTCAGTCGTCTTTTTTGAGGCGGTCAAACAAACTAACCTCTATTGCGCCGAGCATTGCTCCAGAAAAAAATAAAAATGACAGCGCATAAAAACATAACAGTTCCGAGTACGGGTCTTGGAAAAATATGTGATATTGGATCAGCGAAGAAAAAGATGGCAAAGAAAATGACCATTGAGGTCAACGCTATAGCGATTAGCTTGTTTTTCATGTTGTCTTTTTGCCTTTATTAGCAAATCGAGTGTTTGAAACCCACAGTTATCAGCATCTAGTTACGATATCGATCGGATCAGCGTCATGCGCGAAGCAGCATAGAGTTTTGCCGCCTAAATCAAGGGCAATTTTTAGTGTCGATAGTAGCTGGGGTTTATTCCACGCACCATCAAAGATAGTGGATTCTGTGAGATCAGAGAACGCATCACCTACTACAGCGTAGTGAGACTTTCTAAAAAAGTCGGTCATTTCTCTTTCGCTACTCATTGATGAATACACTACAGAGAACCCTTTTCTACAAAACTGGATCATTTCATGATTGTCACCAGTTGCGAGATAACCCGGAAGGAAAATTCTAGGCAAGTCGCTACTATGGTTTCCCAAAAGGGGCTTTACTATGTCTGATCTGGGAACAATAAGGCCAAATTTGAGATGCGAAGCGCCAAGTTGCCACATCAAAAACTTTCTTATCAAGGCGAGACTATCAACAGCCAGTTCGGGAGAAGAAGACGTCAGCTCTTCATCTGAAAGCTCGATTGTTTGTAGCATATTACTTATGACCGGTAGTTTAGTTACAACGTACACCTACAGCAGAGTAGCCAGCAATATCAAGGTTTCGTCAAGGACTTAACTCAATCATTCAGCAGACGCTATATTGCCAAAGTCAGACCCCAATCTTGTTCACAATTTTTCCATCTCGGGTTAGGGTATATTGATAAATGCAGCCCTCGAGTTGCTTGCTATTTTGCACAGGTCCTCCTCCCAAAATTGTAACGTCGTTTTCACGTATGGGCGGAAATGGCACTGAGCGCGGAAAAACAATTATTTTAATGTTACTGGTGCTTCTGCTGTAAAAATATAAATGACTTTTAGTAGGTTCGTTACCGCAGGTATCATCATTGAGCATATCGTCGATTACAGTGCCTATAGCCTCGATATAAACGCCAGAAATTGCCCGCGTGTTTTCGTAAACAGACCCTTCAATCCCGGACAGTCGGGTAATGAGAATGTCATCTATTTCCTCTTCTGTAAAAATTTTTCCGTACAAATTGTCTGTGCTCTTTGTGCTGCAGGCCATTTGTAATAATAAGATACAAGCCAAGATTTTGCATTTCATGGATTCAACCTTTGCTGCTTCTTCAAATACATTCAAAAAGTAACACTATTTCTGCACACATTTTATTATTATGACAGTTTTTTAGACGCAAAGGCTCGCCCTGATTAAGGAAAGGCCCTAGTCACCCCCGGCCCAGCACCTGCACTGAGCCGTCTTCTTCTACAACGCCTTGAACGCCAAGGCCGCCAATGGCGCGGCGGCGGGCGTTGATTGCTTCGATCAGGCGCAGGCGACGCTGTAATTCGTTCATTTCGCGGGCGAAGGCGACGCGGCGGCCTGTCATGTCGCGGGCATCTTCGCCCACAAGGCCGCGATGTTCTGCCAGCAGATAGGCGTGAGAGAATATCTGCTTGGCGATGGCTTCTTCGCCAGTGATCTGCCTGCGGAGCACCGCTGCCTTGCCGAGTTTCAGGCAGGCGGCCACAAGCGTTTTCTCGTCACTGTCATCCCCCGGGCGCAGGCGCATCAGTGCTTCTGCCATCACGCTGTAGCCCTCAATATATGGCTTCAGCGCGCCATGGGCGAAGAGGGGAGAGATTGTCTCCAGCAGTTTCTCCGCATTGACCCCGCCGCCCGTCAATTGCGCCTCCCAGTTGGCGTCATGGTGGGCCAGTTCGTTGCTGACCTCATCACGAAACTGCTCCGATGGCGCATAGAAAAACTCAAACTTGAACAGGTCCCGTAGCGCCAGCGTCTCGTCCCAGAACTGGCTGGCAACCTGACCGGGTGCGGCTTCTGCTGCCTTGGCCAGTGCCAATTCCGCGATAGCAGCCGTGACAAAATGATGCACGACGGTGTTGCGATAATAGCTGACCGTAAATTGCTGGTCGCGCGCAATACCAAACAGCGGCTCAAGACCTGTTTCGTGACGCTCCAGAACCCCAACCTTTATCATGGCGCTGGCGACATCGCGCAGTTTATGCGTACCGGCATCATCAAAATCATCCGTCATGGGAATGTTGCGCTGGCGCGCCCAGCCTCTCAGGGCTTCAAGGTCCTGAATGATCTCTTCTTCTGTCAGGGCTTGCGGCGCAGCGCTAATCATGGTGAGCGCCAGCACGCCGGAAGCGGAAAGGGGCGTCACCTCATTGCTGTTGACCGCCGCTTCAAAGGCCAGTTTCTGCAACCGGATCGTGGCGGCATCGCCTGCCGCGCCGTCTCCCGTCGTGTCACTCTGGTCATTGGCAGGCGGCAACTGCGCGATCACAGGTCTGCCAAAAGCCATGAAAATCCGGCCCAGCGGTTTGCGCATCCCGGCCACATAGCCGATGAACCAGGCAAGGCTTTCCTTGCGCTTGGTGGCGCCGCGCTGTTCATCCTTGTAGGATCCGATATCCGGGATCAGATCGTAATAGATCGACACCGGCACCAGATGCAGATTGTCGATGCCGTTTTTCTCGGCTGCTTCAGTGACATATTTCAGGATGCCGTAACGCGGCGGCATCAGTTTGCCGATGCGCGAGCGCGTGCCTTCCAGTGCCCATGCGACCGGGAAGCGCTTTTCAAGAAGGTAGGAGATATACTGACGAAGGCAGGCCTTATAAATCGGATCATCCTGAAACGACCGGCGAATGAAAATGGCGCCGCTTTTCTTGGCGATCGTACCCATGCCGGCAAAGGCCATATTGATCCCGCCAATCATATGCACCAGTGGAAAATTACTCTGGCTTGTCTGGGCGATCAGGGCGGCCCCATCCACATGTGATTTATGGGTGAACATGAGCGCAGTCGGGTTATTACGCACCATACTGCGTATTTCGCGCAAGCGTGTCTCGTCCGTCACGATCTTGTTTTCATAGCCAAAACCGCAAAGCCCCCGCATGATTTTCGCCATCAGGGTGACGTAGAACCGGTTTGGGGACGGGGCAATTTCCTTCAGGCAATCGCGCGCATGGGCCTCGACGGCGTCGAGTGATTTACCGGTTTCCTGAGCCAGCTCTTTCAGTTGTGTCTGAAAATCGCGCCGGGCCATAATGGCAGGCACAACAAATCGCGGCAGCTTCACCCCGGCGCCCGGCACGCGGCGTTGTTCGCGCTCAACGGTGAGCACAGCCTGCCGCGCGACAAATTCCACGAACGCGTTATCATTCCTGTCACTGACAAATTTCTGCTCAAAGCGCTCCACCAGAAACTGCTTGGTGGCCGCTTCCCCGGCGATCAGCACACAGCGTGCAGGATCAGTTGCCAGTACTTTCTCCTTGTTGCGCCGTTTGCTTGGCGCAAGTTTGTCAGAGAAGAGAAAGTCGCGAAACTTCAGGGCGGTGCCGTCTTCTCCATCTTTCGTGGTCCAGACGATGCCCAGCGGCACAATCAGGTGATTGCGCGGTGCCTCAATGAACTTCTCAACCGGCGTCAATGTTGCGGCATCTTCCGCATCGCTCTGGACGCGCATCCGCGAAATGGCGGCAGCGCTGGCCTCTGGCCTGGAGGTTGCAATCCAGCGCTCCAACTGATCGAATTCGAAGTCTTCCTCGGCATAAAGAATGAAATGCACTGGCGCCGTGTTTTCTTCCGGCCAGGGTGTGCCAATTTTCGTCAGTCTGGAGATGTCGGGTGCGTTCACAGGGTCTCTCTCATTCGCCGTTTTGGCCATTATTATCCGGGTTCAGACTCAGCGCCGGTTTGTGTACGCAACAATCCGCGGAACGCCATACGGGCAGTCGAGCCTTCATGACAGACACGGTAGACTTCCAGCGAGATCGGCATTTCGATATCGTGTTCTTTTGCCAGCTCCATGACGACCTTGGAAGATTTGATCCCTTCGGCCACCTGGTTCATCTCGGCAGTGATCTCGTCAATGGTTTTGCCCTGACCCAGCTTGAAGCCAACCGTGTGGTTCCGGCTGAGAGAACTGGTGCAGGTCGCCATCATGTCCCCCATGCCCGCAAGTCCGGCAAAGGTGCTGCCGCGCCCGCCCATCACCCGGCCAAGGCGCGTAATCTCGGCAAGGCCCCGGGTAATGACCGTCGAGCGGGTGTTGATCCCTGCGCCCGAGCCGTCACCCATCCCGGCGGCAATGGCGATCACGTTTTTGAAGGCACCGCCCAGCTCGCAGCCAATAACATCCGTATTGGTATAGACACGGAATATCCCGTTACCAAAAACCGGTTGTAGCTGTTTGACGATCACCTCGTCTTCCATAGCCAGCACACTGGCGGCGGCGAAGCCGTCAATGATCTCCTTGGCAAGGTTCGGCCCGGTCAGCACCCCGGGGGGGTGGCCGGGCAGCATCTCCTTGATGATCTCGGTCATGCGATAGCGCGTGCCGGGCTCCAACCCCTTGGCCAGGCTGATGATCGGCACCCAGGGCCGGATGTATTTCTGCACTTCTTCCAGCGTGTCGCGCATGGCTTTGGACGGTACGCCCAGCACGATGATGTCCGCCTGCGACACGGCCTCTTCCATGTCTGTTGTCGCTTTTACAGCCTTGGCGATTTTCGCGCCGGGCAGATAAGTGGCGTTCGTATGTTGCTCGTTGATTTCTTTGACGACTGTCTCACTGCGCCCCCACAGGATCGTCGGGATATTGTGCGAGATCAGGGAGGCGACCGTCGTGCCCCATGATCCAGCGCCCAGAACAGCCGCAGTCAACTTCATCGCAATCTCCCGGTGCCCGTCAGGGCTTATGGCGTGCCCTTGTCGGGCGCGTTTTATTTTGAAAACACACTAAAGCAATTCCACCAGCAAACAGCAAGCTGCTGTTTTTCAAGGCAGAACTGTCATGGATGGTAGATGCTACTGCGTTGCGCGGCCATTGGCCTTGCTGCGCGATTTGGCAGTGGACTTTGCGGTAGCCTTTTTGCGCGTCGTTTTCTTCGCAGCCGTCTTTTTGGTCGCGGTGCGCTTGCGGGTCTTTTTGGGAGCCGGAGCCGCTTTCGGTGCCGGTTCTGGCTCAAGGTCCAGTTCAGGCGCGTCTGGTTCCTCGGCGTCTGCCACTATTGTGTCTTCGGCGTGAGGCGCCAGAGGTTCATCCCAATGGTCAAGCGAGATGTCATCCTGATGCTCTTCCAGTTGCCCGAGAGCTTCCAGAAACAGGTCGCGAATTTGCTCGATGTAATCATCGAGATACTCACGCTCCCAGTCGCTCGTATCAATCGGCTCCAGAACAGTGACCTTGATATCGGCAGCACGGGCAAAATTCTGGCCACGCGGGAGGGCATCAACGGCATTGTGGATGACGATCGGCACAATCGGCACGCCCGCCTGCATGGCGATATGGAAAGCGCCTTTCTTGAACGACCCAAGGCGCGTTGAAACACTGCGCGTACCTTCAGGAGACAATGCCACAGAGAGCTTGTCTTTCTGAATAGTCTCGACCACCGGCTTCATGGCCTCGATGGCTTTCTTGGCGTCAGATCTGTCAATCAGAATGACATCTGCAAATTTGAACAACTGCCCGATCACCGGGAAGTCGCCAATTTCCTTTTTGCCAATACCGGTGAAGTCCCGGCGCAGCAGCTTCGGAATGATCAGTGTATCAACAGAACTTTGATGGTTGAAGATGAACACAGCCGGGCGGTGGGACCAGAGGTGTTCTTCCCCCTCGACGTTCAACTCAATGCCAGTGACAGCTGTGGCATAATCAGACCACAGGCTGGTCGCCATGTTCAGCATATCGCGCTTGCGACCCGTCGCGGCCCACATGGTGGACGACACGGCAAGCGCGGAAGGCAGGGCGCTGTAAGCCATGCCGGTGCGCAGCATGGTGCCAACACCGGGGCGGCCCCGGCTGGTAAACTTATAAACCGGCCAAGAGCGTTCCTTGGCGATCTTCGCCAGTGATTTATTCGGGTTCAAAATGCGCGGGCGACCCACAGCCTCGACCAGAGGCAGGTCATCATCACTGTCCGTATAGAAAAAGCTCTCGGAGAGTTTGCACCCTTCCTCTGCGGCAAGGTCTTCCGCCGCCATGCGCTTGCCCTCGCCAAAGCAGGTCGGGCTGATGACGTTGCCGGTGAAGATGCCGTCATCCACTTCCAGTTCCGTACACAAAAGAAACTCGATGCCAAGATCACGGGCGGCAGGCAATATCTGATATTTGGTGGCTGAAGAGATGATGGCGACTGTGTGCCCCTTGTCGAGGTGGGCATTCACGATGCGTCGTGCTTCGGGATAGATCGAGCCGGCGATGGACTTCTTGTAAACTTCTTCGCCGAACTCCTCGAACCAGTATTCAGCGCGGCCACGCAGTGTGTTCGCCGTGGCGTTCATCAAAGCCGAGAAGCCGACTTTCTTGGTGGCGAATTTCCTGACAGCTTCGAACTGCTGCACGAAGTCACGCGGCGACAATCCACCACTCATGATCTGCTCGCGCAGGAATGCGGTCGCGGAATAGCCCGCGATCAGCGTGCCATCAAAATCAAAAATCGCTGCGACCTGAGGCCCGCTCGGCGCGGCGGCAATATCGTCGAGAATTTCCCGTAACTGCTTGTTACTGGCCATGTTTCACCATCCCTTTACCATACCAATACACGGTTAATGGCAAAAGGTGAAGAATGAGTGAGGCAAGTAGTAAACGGGGGTGGGGCCGGTTTGACCGGGGTTTTTCGGCCCCATCGCCACAAGAAAACCCGGAAGTGGCTTTTCCTGGAAAGTGCGTGCTTGTTTAGCGGTTCTGTTGCCTCTTGCGTATAATCTTGTTCTTCCAGGTTTCGCTGAATGTGTACCAGGCGTACATAGCGACCAATACCCCATAGCTTACGCATGCCATGGCGAAGGCTCCCCAATTAGACGGGTCCTTCAGAGCGGAGGGTAAAAAGAGAAAAAGAAGCATCAGGACCACACCTATGGAAACGGCATAGAAGGTCAATACGTTCTTGGCATATGCTTCATCACTAACTTCATTCTCATCGTTCATCTTCAGTTCCTTACGCAATTCTGTTGTGTCTATGTTGAATGCTGCTGCCAGTGCTTTCAGAGATTCAAGCCCCGCTTTGTGATCGCGCTCGATCCTTTGAATGGTGCGAACGCTCAAGCCGCTGGCCTCTGCCAGGTCGTCCTGCGACCAGTTATTTTTGGCTCTGAGATCCTTTAGGGGCATTTCGTCTTCCTTTTACTGTGAGCAGGTTTTTGCTAGCTTATTTTAATTGCGTTCGTAACGACAGTTACCCGACACCAACCCGACAAACTCGGCCGATTATATGCCAAACGGCTTAAAATCACACATTATCAGCCCACTGGAACCATGACGACTGCGCATTCATGGCAGTCCTGAAACTAGCTTGGCAAATCTTCTGGTCGGTCAATATCCGCCAGCACGGTGTTGTCCGGCCAGTCCAGTGTCACAAGCCGTGACTGGTACCGGGTAATGATCTCGCGTGCCCCGAGGTCATCGCTCAGCTGCGCAAGGTCAGAATAGAGGTGAGCCGGAAACAGCACCGGGTGGCCAGGCTTCCCGCCAAAGGAAGGGCGCATAATAGCTTGCTGCGCCTCTGCGGCGAACCGCGCCACCATGGCATGAAAAACAGCTGCCGGCAGATAGGGCATATCCCCCAAACAGACAAAGACGCCTTCGGTTTCCGCATGAAGTTCCCGCGCCCCGCAGGCAATGGAGCTGCCCATGCCATACCGGTAAGCCGCATTATGGTGATGACTGACAGGATAATCGGCCGCAAGGCTTTCAACCATTTGTCGGTCGTGCCCTGAAACGAGGATCACCTGACCAAGGCCGAGGGCGCAAACTGTCTCTAAGGTATGCGTCAGGACTGGTTTGCCGTTCAAGCGGGCGAGCAATTTGTTGCTTTGGCCGAACCGGGTGGACTCCCCCGCCGCAAGAATGATGGCCGCGAGGTTTTTCATCGCGAAAAGCCATGTTGGCGGTAGGCGGCGACCAGTTCTGCCAGAATAGACACGGCAATTTCCTGTGGTGTCTGCGCACCAATATCCAGCCCGGCAGGTCCGGATATGCGGTCAATCTGGGCGCGATCAATGCCGAGGCTGGTGAGGTACGCGCACCGTTGCGCATGGGTTTTGTTGCTCCCCAGCGCCGCCAGATAGAAACATTCAGTACCGAGCAACTTTTGCAGGAGCGGCGGTTCCCATTCGTGGTCATGAAAGAGCAGCACCCCTGCTGACCAGACATCGCTAAAGGAAGGCGTATAGCGGTCCGGCGTTGTAAGGGGTGTGGTCGCAACAGCTTCGGCCAACATCGCCAAAACGTCTGTATCAGGAGAGTAAACCTGCACCTCGAAATCAGCCGTTATGGCAAGATGCGCAAGGCTCGTGACGATCGGTCCACGCCCGATAATCTGTAACGCAGGCGCCGGACTGTAGTCCCTTGTCCAGTCTCGGGCGATAACAGGCGCTGACAAAAAGCCGGATACAATCGGCGCCTCTTGATCCGCAGGCAACAATAGCAGCCGGGCAGGGTGCCGTGTTTCCAGCGTGCTTAAGGTCGACTCAATGTCTGATAGCGATGGCATGCTGACCAGCACGTCGATGCCAGCCCCGCATGGCAGCTGGATGTCCATGAAGCTGGACCCGGCGCCATAGCGCAACAACTTCGATTGGCCGGTGCGGATCACCTGCATGGCTTCGTCATGTATGGCTGTTTCCGCGCAGCCACCCGTGATGTAGCCATAGTGATGACCATCTTCAGTTACCGCAATCTGGCTGCCGACCGGCCTTGGAGATGAACCGTCGGCAGCGACCAGCGTTGCCAGCGCAACACGCTTGCCCTGTCTTGCCTGCGCCGCATACCAGGGCAGTACATTCTCGTAGGTTTCTTTCATTCCGGACATTGTGATTTCTTCACTCCCGCCCCGCAACCACATTCCGCTGTCAGGTGCGGCAAATGGTTGTCATTGCGCGTATTGCGTGTGACTCTGTCAAAAAACAGGGAGATGATGCGCCATGCCGGGGCCGCTGGAAGGTATCCGTATTATAGAATTCGCCGGGATCGGGCCGGGCCCTTTTTGCGGCATGATGCTGGCCGATCACGGCGCAGAGGTGATCCGCATCGAGCGTGGCGGTATGCGCATCCCGCCGATTGATCCACTGGCGCGCGGGCGCAAATCCATCGTCATCAACATCAAACAGCCGGAAGGCGCAGAACTGGCGCGCAAGCTCGTCGATACAGCAGATGGCCTGATTGAGGGCAATCGGCCGGGGGTGATGGAGCGCCTTGGCTTGGGGCCGGATGAGCTTCTCAAGCGCAATCCCAAACTCGTGTATGGCCGCATGACCGGCTGGGGCCAGACCGGCCCTTATGCGCAGGCGCCCGGTCACGATATAAATTACATCGCCTTATCGGGCGTTTTACATTCCTGTGGCCGGGAAGGGCAGAAGCCGACACCGCCAGTCAATTATCTGGGTGACTTTGGCGGCGGCGCGATGATGCTGGCCTTCGGCATGGTCAGCGCCCTGCTGGCCGTGAAAAACGGTGCGCCGGGGCAGGTGATTGACTGCGCCATGACGGACGGGTCGGCGCTGCTCGCGAGCCTCACCTGGGGCTTTCAGGCGTCCGGCATGTGGCAGGATATGCCGGGCAAGAACATCATCGACACGGGCTCGCATTATTATGATGTGTACGAAACGAAAGATGGCAAGTGGATTTCCATTGGCGCAATCGAGACGCAGTTCTACGCAAATCTGCGTGAACATCTTGGTCTTGAGGATGCAGCTTTTGACGCGCAGCAGGACCCTGAAAGCTGGGCTGCCCTCAAAGAACAACTGGCAGAGATTTTCAGGACGAAGACACGCGATGAATGGTGCGTCTTGCTCGAAGACGCTGAGATCTGTTTTGCCCCGGTCCTCTCGCTGACAGAGGCGCCGGACCATCCGCATAATCAGGCTCGCCAGACCTTCGTGGAAGTCGAAGGTCATGCCATGCCGGCACCAGCGCCGCGTTATTCGGTTAGCGAAACACGGAAGCCAGAACTGGCACCAGCCATAGGCGCCCATACGGACGAAATTCTGAACGAGCTTGGCGTAACAGTAGCAGACAGGGACGCACTGCGCGCAAGCAGGACAATAAATTGAAAGGTGAAAAGAACATGGCAGTGATAGAGCACAAGGAATCCGCCGAGACCCGCTGGGATAGGTTCACGCCAATCAAAACCGGCGAAGATTATGTCGAATCCCTGCGTGGCCGTGATGTAACCGTTCATATGTTCGGCAAAACGGTTGAGGATTATGTCGAGCACCCGATCATTCGCCCGTCGATCAATGCATTGAAAAAAACCTATGAACTTGCCGAAGAAGACCCGGAGCTTGCAACAGCCCATAGCGACCTCATAGATGCACCCGTCAACCGCTTCCTGCATATTGTCGGAGCACCGCAGGATCTGGTGATGAAAAACCGGATGCAGCGTCGCCTCGGCCAATTGACGGGCACTTGCTTCCAGCGCTGCACTGGCCTTGATGCGATCAGTGTGCTGCATTCCATCACCTATGACATCGACCAGAAGCACCAGACCTCATATCACACACGTTTTCTGGACTTCCTCAAGCAGGCCCAGAAAAACAATGTGATGATTGCGGCGGGCATGACTGACCCGAAAGGCGACCGCTCAAAGCGCCCAAGCGATCAGGCCGACCCGGACCTCTTCATGCGGATCGTCAAGCGCGATGAAGACGGCATTTATGTGCGCGGTGCCAAAGCCCATATGACCGGCGGCCTCAACAGCCACTGGATCGCGCTCATGCCCACCATGAATCTGAGCGATGCAGACCGGGATTATGCCGTTGCCGGTCTGGTGCCGGGTGACGCCAAAGGCATCACCTACATCTATGGCCGCCAGTCCTGCGACACCCGCGCCATGGAAGATGGCGAAATCGACAAGGGCAATGCTACTTACGGCGGGCAGGAAGTGCTGGCTGTCTTTGATGATGTCTTTATTCCGTGGGCGCATGTCTTGATGGATGGGGAATATGAGTTCGCACAGGAAATGGTGGCGCGCTTCACATCCTATCACCGGGCAAGCTACGTTTGTAAGACCGGTCTTGGCGATGTGCTGGTCGGGGCAGCAGCTTCTATCGCGGAATATAATGGTGCCGACCATGCCAGCCACATCAAGGACAAGCTGGTGGAAATGACCCACCTCAATGAGACGATTTATTCCTCCGCCATCGCTTCAAGCCATGAATCGAAAGAACTGCCCTCCGGCATTTATATCAACGACCAGATGCTGGCCAATGTCTGCAAGCATAACGTGACACGGTTCCCGTACGAAATATCGCGCTTTGCCCAGGACCTTGCTGGCGGCCTGATGGTGACGATGCCCTCCGAGGCTGATTTCGAGGAAGAGACAACCGGCCCCATGTTGAAGAAATATCTGCGGGGCCGATCCAATATGCCGGTGGAAGTACGCCAGCGCATGTTGCGCCTGATCGAGAATATGACCCTTGGCCGCAACGCTGTGGGGTATCTCACCGAGTCCCTGCATGGGGCTGGCTCACCACAGGCACAACGCATCCAGATTCAGCGCGGTATGCAGGTTGATGAAAAGAAGACCTATGCGGAGGATCTGGCAGGCATCAAGGGCCTGCGCGAAGAGGGTTGACCGGTAACGATCCAATAAACACCTCACTCTTCGATACGTTCAGAATGAGGTATTCTGATCCTGTCTCAACGCTAAGCCAACAAAAAAGCCGCTCATAAGAGCGGCTTTTCCGTTAACTGAGAAATATCAGTTGGAACTTAATTACAACCCGTCTGGTCCGGATTGATGTCGCATTCAGGGCCTGACGGAAAGTCTGGTTCATTGCCAGCCTCGGCAGCATCCGTCACATCATTCAGGTCTTCGAGAATTTCTGTCTCGTCAATGTCGAAGTTCACGCCAGAGTCTTCAGAGATTGCTGAGTCACCGCCAGAAGCTTCATCAACAT
>JALEGJ010000131.1 GCA_022763115.1 Aquisalinus sp. | reverse complement strand
TTCTTGGTCACGTAGAAATAGCCTGTATCAGCCGTGCTGTTCAGACGGATCTTGATGGTGGTTGGCTTGGCCATCTCTAAAACTCCTGTTCGCGATGTATTTCGCGTGAGCGGCGGAAAATAGTCGTTGTCCGTGGCTTGTCAAGGTTTTTCCATCTCATGCCGGGCTCTGTTTTGCTGGTATTCGCCAGGCGTTGGCTCCTCTGAAAACCCGTGCATCCTGTTGGCCCACTGGATGCCAATTAGAGCGCCTTTCACGACTGGCAAAAGTAAAAGCGTGAAGATCAGCAGCACCACCGGCCAGATCATGAATTGCACGATCAGGGGCGGATCAAGATGGCGCTTCATTTCAAGCGCCAGAGGGATAATCAGGTGACCGGCGATCAGCATCGTGAAATAGGGCGGTCCGTCATCTGCCCTGTGGCCGGACAAATCGAGGGTGCAGTGTGCACAGCGCTCGGTTGTTTTGATATATCCCGCAAAAAGCTGGCCCTGGCCGCATGACGGGCACTTCTTTTTCAGACCTCGCCAGAGTGCCTGTCGGGAACTCCTTCGTGGTTCAGTGTCTCCGAAGATTCTAGGTGTGTCGGACATTCTGCCTGCTTGTTGTGGTTACCATGGTTGCGTTGCCACAAATCCAGAAAGTGTACCAGTTCTTCTGCCATCAGCGGCTTGGAATAGAAATAGCCCTGATGGATACGAAGTCCCAGCCCCGACAGCACAAGGCGCTGCTCATCGGTTTCAATACCTTCCACAATCACAGCCATTTGATGCGCCTGAGCAAGTGCAGAGATAGATTTGATCGTGGAGACACCCTTTCCGGTGTGCATTTGCTCCACAAAACTGCGATCAATCTTGAGGCTGTCTGCCTGTAATTCATGCAAGCGGGACAGGGAGGAAAAGCCTGTTCCGAAATCATCAATAGCAATCTTCACCCCAAGCGCTCGAAGCTTTGAAATCTTGTCAGCAATGTCACCGCAATCTTCTGAAGTGGCTGATTCAGTAATCTCCAGTTTCAGCGGTACGCCAATTTGAACAGCTTCCTGTGTAGCAGCATACAGGGTGTCCCATTCCTGCAGTTGCTGAATAGCAACATTCACGCTGACCCAGCCCTGGTTGAGGCCGGATTTTTCCCTGATGGTTTTCCAGTCGCAAACCGCAGTCCTGATGACCCAGGCACCTATCTCAACAATAAGGCTGCTTTTTTCTGCCACTTCAATAAAGACCGCAGGCGACATAACTTTTTCGTCCCGTGGCCAACGCAACAGCGCTTCCGCCCCCTCAATCTCTCCCGTGACGCCATTTAGAATGGGCTGGAAGACCAGCGCGAACTCATCGCGCTCAACAGCGTGATGCAGATCTCTCTCAAGTTGAAGGTTTTCAGCCATCAGGGTGCGCAAGGATTGATCAAGCATGATTGCCGGAACATTGTGGTTTTTGGCTGCTCTCAGCGCCAGATGAGCATCGCTGATAACTTCGGAGCTGCTTTTGTGGCGACCGGTTTCCAGAGCGCCCCCGATGCGTAACTTAATGCCGGTAGCTTTGAATTGCGCACTCATTGAGTCGTTCAGCACAGCCAGAATTTCGGTTGCTTTATTCTTGACATCTTTGTCGGTATTAAAGTTCGCATCAAGAACAATAATTGTAGACTCGTCAAACTTGGAAACATATCCCCACTTGCACACAAGACGTGAAAGTGAGTCGGAAAGTCGTGCCATGCAATTATCCGACACTTCGAGTCCGAAGGCTTCAGTCAATTCTGCATGGTTCTCTAGCTGAACCAGGAAAATGCCGTAGGCGTTCATGGGACAGTTGTCCCGGTCGCGCCAACTGCACCCGATACGCTCCTGAGAGCGTAAGGTAAACCAGTCCATGCTTCGAAGGCCGGTAACATTACAGGTCAGCGAGCGTGAATAAATGTAATATCCGGCGACGATTGCCATGCCGGTGATTAACAGGGAAAAAGTCTGAACAGTCTGACCTGCGACAATGCCGATAATGGCAAACCCGGCCACCGAGATGACGGACACACTGTAAATCATCTTGCGGTCAAGCCACAACGAGCGCGTCAGGATCATGGCAAACATGCCTGACATGGCGAGGAAGAAGCTGCTCTCATTGGCGATCATCGCGATAACGACGAACGCAGAGGCATCAATCATCGCGGCAGCATAATTTTCCAGCGGATGCGGCTGACGCTGATTATTGATAATGAGCCGCAACAAAGCATAGCCTGCGAAGGCGAGCACGAATGGGTGGAGAGTGAGCGCAAGCAGGCCCGCCGAAAAAATCATCGTGACCAGATCCGCCATGAACTGAAGCTGCTTGAGGGACCAGGAGCCGTATCTGTGTGTGTGCATGAGCAAACTAGTACACGAACTTCCTTAAAGTTGTGTTGGTTTGCTTTTCAATTCATGGTTGAAAACCGGTTATCAACCATCCTGGTTCATAACATTACTTACGTTTTCGCCTCGAAGAGGGGCGGGCTCCGGCTTTCGTTTTGCGCCTGACAGGTTTGTGCTTATCTGCGCCGCGGCCTCTGCTCTTGGGCAGTTTGATGCCGGTCAGGGGATCTGACAACATTTCAAACAACAAACCGCCCTGCAGCGGGGTTACCTCTTTCAGGCGCACCGTTACCGGCTGGCCGATGCGGTAGATGCCATTACCTGCTTCGCTCACAAGCGCATTGGCGCTCTCTTCATAGCGGAAATATTCTGCACCAATCGTGCTTGCCGGGATGAAACCATCAGCGCCCGTGTCTTCAAGACTGACAAACAGGCCACTGCGAGTGACGCCATTGATCCGGGCCGAAAACTCTGCGCCAACCCGGTCGGAAAGCCAGCTTGCCAGAAAACGGTCAGTGCTTTCGCGCTCTGCTGCCATCGACTTGCGTTCAAGGTCAGAAACGTCCTCGGCAATCTGTTGCAGGTCTTTTTGCTCCGGGTGAGGGGGGGGATTCTTTTCCAGTTTGCAGGCGCGGATGAGGCCGCGATGAACTGTAATGTCTGCATAACGACGAATGGGAGAAGTGAAATGCGCATAATTGCGCAAATTCAGCCCGAAGTGTCCGATATTACTTGTGTCGTAAACAGCCTGACATTGCGCCCGCAGGATGATCTGACTCACAAGCGAGACCTCGTCTTTCTCGCGGGCATGGCCAAGAATCTGGTTCAAATTCTGTGGTTGCAGAACCTGCCCCTTGGGTAGGGAATAGCCCATACTCTCCAGAAATTCCCTTGCCCCTTCCAGTCGCTCCGGGTCCGGCTCTCCGTGTACGCGGTAGATTGTTGGCAGGCCTGCAGCCTTCAGTGTTTCCGCTGCTGCCACATTCGCCTGAATCATGAATTCTTCGATCAGCCGGTTTGCCTCGAACCGCTCTTTCGTGGCCACCGCCTCCACATGTCCGTCATCGTTGAAAATGATGCGACGCTCAGGCATGTCCAGGTCAAGCGGGCCACGCTTGTCGCGCGCCGTTGAAAGCGCTTTGTAAGCGCCCCATAACGGGTCGATCACATTCTCCATGAGAGGCGCTGTCTGTTGGTCCGGGTTGCCGTCAATGGCATTCTGGACTTGCGCATATGACAGACCGGCATGTGATTTCATCATGATACGCATGAATGTGTGATGCCGTTTGCGGCCGTCTTTGTCGAAAATCATCTCTACCGCGAGGGCAGGGCGGTCAACGCCTTCTTTCAGAGAACATAGATCGTTGGACAGCCGCTCCGGCAGCATGGGTACGACCATGTCCGGCAGATATGTCGAATTGCCGCGTTTGATGGCTTCCTTGTCAAGCGCGCTGCCGGGCGAGACAAAATGCGCGACATCAGCAATCGCGACAATCACACGCCAGCCACCGTCATTCTTCGGGTCCTTGTCCAGTTCTGCGAAAACAGCATCATCGTGGTCGCGGGCGTCTGCCGGGTCGATCGTGATAAGAGGCGTATCGCGCAGATCCTTTCGCTTGCCAATGTCAGGCGTTGAAGTTGCATCCGCCTGGTCATGAACGGCTGCCGGAAAATCCATACGGATTTCATGATTGGCAATTGCGATCTGGGAATAGGAGGCCGGGTTGGAGATATCCCCAACGACCTCGCGAATGCGCGCCATGCGGGGCCCATAGCCACGTTGGCTCTTTGCTTCGCCCCAAACCAGATCACCATCGCTCGCGCCGTTGATGTCGGCAGGCTCGACAATGTAATCCCGTTTCGCCTTGCGACTGACAGGCTCGATGGCACCGCCAACCTTGCGCGCCCGGAAGACACCAAGGATGCGTTCTGCCCCCTGACCAATATGCTTGATCGGCTTGGCGAGATACGTACCATCTGTTTCCTGCGACAACCTGCCGAGAAACCTGTCTCCCTTGCCAAGCACAGGCCGTGTCTTGGCAGCTGCCTGAGAGGGCAGGGTGATGGCAGGTGGTGCAAACTCTTCCTTCCAGTTTGGCGGGAAGCAGATCATGTCACCGTCATCGTCTGTGTCAAGAATGTCCAGAACAGCCACTGGCGGCAGGGCGCCGCGTGCTGTTGCCCGTTTGCCTTTCTGGTCGATCAGGCCTTCAGAAGACATTTGCTTCAGTAGTTGTCGCAGTTCTGTCCGGGCTTCACCCTTGATGTTGAAGGCTCGGGCAATCTCCCGGCGCGAGACTTCACCACCCTGTTGCTGGGCCTGTTCAATGAAGTCGCGGATTTCTTTTTTGCTGGGGAGGGAGGGCAAGGGGTCTGCCTATCCTTCTGTCGCGGCGCTGGCGGACTTTTTTGTAGCCTTCTTTTTTGTCGCTTTTTTGGTTGCCTTCTTGGCCGTTTTCTTCTTCGCGGTCTTTTTCTTCGTGGCTTTCTTTTTCTTGGTCGCTTTTTTCTTTGGCCCTTTTGCGTCACGCGCCGCAATCAGTTCGACAGCATGGTCGAGTGTCAACTGGTCGGGGTCCACGCCGCCCGGAATGGTCGCATTGGTTTTCATGTGCTTGACATACGGACCATAACGCCCGTCATAGATAGCGACGGGTTCGCCGGTTTCGGGGTGTTCGCCAAGCTCTTTCATCGGCTTGGCCTGCTGGCCACGCCCGCGACGGGGATTGGCCTTCTTTTCGGCAATAACGGTGACCGCACGGTTGAGACCGATCTCGAACACTTCATCTGTCGATTCAAGGTTCGCATAGACACTGCCATGCTTTACGTAAGGACCATAGCGTCCGATAGCAGCTTCAATCGGCTTGCCATCTTCCGGATGCGTACCAATCTCACGTGGCAGGGAAAGAAGCATCAGGGCTTTTTCAAAGTCGATATTCGCCACCCCCCAGTCCTTGGGGACGCTGGCCCGATTCGGCTTCTCCTTGCTCTCCTTGTCTTCTTCGCCAAGTTGAACGTAGGGGCCAAACCGCCCGGCACGCAGGGAAACCTCCAGTGACGTGTTCGGATCAACGCCAAGCACCTTGTCACCGCCTTCAAGCCCGTCATTGGCCTTGTTGCGTGAAAGCTGCTTTGTGTGCTTGCAGTCCGGATAGCGCTCACAGCCGATGAACGCCCCGAAGCGGCCAATCTTGAGCGACAGCCTGCCTTCGTTACAGGTCGGGCAGAGCCGGGGATCGGTACCATCCTCCTTGGGCGGAAAAATGTGCGGCCCCAGCGATGCATTCAGCGCGTCAAGCACCGCCGTAATCCGCAAGTCGCTCATGCCTTCAACAGTGGCGAAAAACTCGTCCCAGAATTCCTGGAGAAACTCTTTCCAGTCTGCCTTGCCGTCTGAAATCGTATCGAGGGTTTCTTCCAGATTCGCCGTGAAGTCATATTCCACATAGCGCTGAAAGAAGTTCTCAAGGAAAGCTGTCACGATCCGGCCCTTGTCGTCCGGGATGAAGCGGTTCTTCTCAACCGTTACATAAGTCCTATCCTGCAGCACGGAAATGATGGAGGCGTAAGTTGAGGGCCGTCCGATGCCAAGTTCTTCCAGTCGTTTGACGAGGCTGGCCTCGGTGTAGCGCGGCGGCGGCTGTGTGAAAT
This sequence comes from Aquisalinus sp., assembly GCA_022763115.1. Lineage (GTDB taxonomy): Bacteria > Pseudomonadota > Alphaproteobacteria > Caulobacterales > Parvularculaceae > Aquisalinus. The sequence continues at coordinate 14,261 of JALEGJ010000131.1, read as the reverse complement.
GCTGGTCTATTTGCGGTTCATGCACATCAGCGCCAGCCCCGGCGGTGACTTTTGGCAGGCGGCTGCCGTCGCCGTCATCATCCTGGTCGTCGAGTTTATCATCGCGCCCTTCCATGTAGAGCTTCAGAAAGCCGTCAAACACGAGAACAGAGCCGGTTGCCCTAAGGCCGGTCTTGTCATCTGTAGAGAGAATATCAATCGTGGTGCTTTCCAGGCGCGCGGCTTCCATCTGGCTGGCAATGGCGCGTTTCCAGATCAGGTCATACAGTTTGTACTGATCTGAATCGAGTGACTTCAGGGATTGCGGCGGGCGTGAAAAACTGGTCGGGCGGATACATTCATGGGCTTCCTGCGCATTTTTTGCCTTGCTTTTATACATGCGCGGGCTGTTCGGCAAATAATCGCCCCCATAAGTATCTTTGATCGCGTCACGGGCAGACATGACGGCCTCTGGTGCCATGTCGATACCGTCTGTCCGCATATAAGTAATAAGGCCGGTTGTCTCACCGCCGATATTGATGCCTTCATACAGGCGCTGCGCCGTCTGCATCGTGCGACGGGCATTGAACCCAAGTTTGCGCGAGGCTTCCTGTTGCAGGGTCGAGGTTGTAAACGGTGCTGACGGATTACGCTTGGTGGGCTTCGATTCCACATTCGCGATGCGGAAGGAGGCATTTTCAACGGTCGCCTTGGCGCGCGCAGCGTCTTCGCCATTGCCAAGCGAAAACTTTGTCAGCTTTTCGCCATCCAGTGTGACCAGGCGCGCCGTAAACGGATCACTTCCATCCGAAGTCACCTGTGCTTCCAGTGACCAGTATTCTTCCGGGATGAACTTCTCGATTTCCAGCTCGCGCTCGCAAATCAGGCGCAGCGCGACAGATTGAACGCGGCCAGCAGAGCGGGAGCCGGGCAGTTTCCGCCACAAAACGGGAGAGAGGGTGAAACCCACAAGATAGTCCAGCGCGCGGCGAGCCAGATAGGCATCAACCAGCGCCTGATCCACCTCACGCGGATTTTCCATCGCTTCAAGAATGGCTTTCTTGGTGATTGCATTAAAGGCGACCCGCTTGACGGACTTGTCTTTCAGGGCCTTCTTCTTGTTCAGCACTTCCAGTAAGTGCCAGGAGATGGCTTCACCTTCGCGATCCGGGTCAGTAGCCAGGATCAGGCTGTCCGCGGCTTTTACGGCTTCAATGATTTCGTTCACCCGTTTGCGGGATTGGGAATCCATTTCCCATGTCATGTCGAAATTTTCGTCGGGTCTGACAGAGCCGTCTTTCGATGGCAGATCACGGATGTGCCCATAGGACGCGAGCACCTTATAGCCGCTCCCCAGATATTTATTGATAGTCTTCGCCTTTGAGGGGGACTCAACAATAACGACCTGCATCTAACTGATATTCCTCATTTTTTGCTGCACTCAGTGGGGCAAGTGCGAGCCTGGCGCGTTGGCAGAAAGTGATGTTGTCACGCTGCTCTGTCAACGGGGAAAACCGACAATCAACCTTGGATTGGTTAAAAATCTATGTTACAACTTATGGGTGTGTTGTGTTGATGCTGCAATCTGGAGTTCTCATTATGTCATTACCATCAGCCCGTCAGGATGTCTTGTCAGATCCTGCTTCCGTTCTCGAAGAGGCGCCAACAGGCCTGAGCCCGCACGATATTGCAGAGTATGTGCAGGAAATCTCCAGCGAACTTGAGAAGCTGTGCACCGGTGCAGGTTTGCAAAGCGTTGCGGCCTGTCTCGCGCTGGCGACATCAGAGGCGGAGCGCCTGCGGGTACATGGTTAGCGTGATCATCAAGGGCACGTTCTGATTGAGAACAGAGATTAATGGGTCCTGACCTTAATCTCCCATGACAGATCATGTGTCATGTAGTATCTTCCTGAAGGTATGTAGCAAGCTATAGGGGAGAATGGCATGGCAAACCGTACGGGATCACTCAATCGTCGCGAGTTACTGGCAAGTGCAGGCTTCATGGCCCTGATGTATCCGGTGGGTGTATATGCGCAGGGCAAAAGCGAGTTTGATGACAAATCGAGCAACGACAGGGCGCCACAGGAAACACTGCAAATAGAAAACGGGCCTGCTACAGCGATGGTCATGGGTACACGAACCATGATTGACATGGTGCGGCCGACAGAGCCCTTGATTGCTGATTTCGTGGAAGGCTCTCTGGCAATTGCCGAGATGGCTATTGCACAAACCATCCGGGAGAATGCCGGTAGCCTTGCGGGAGTACTTGCAGAGAATGAAATCCTGAACCGGGAGCAGGCAGAGCGACTGCAAATTGAAATGCAGGCGCAGGCAGGTCCACGCTTTGTCGGTGAGGCACAGGAAAAGATGTTCCTGGAGAGCACAGTCGCCCTTGCGGAACAGAACGCATTTCAGAACGAGTCTGCCGGATTTTATAATCGGCTGGCTGTTGCTATTGAAAATGCCGGCGGTCAGGGGCCTGAACGGGAACCGGTTGAAATACCTCCCGAAAAGACGCCGCCGCGCGAGCCTGTACCCGTTGAAGAGTGCCCGGGCAAGGCATACCAGATCGTTTCGTCAACAGAGCGCCTGGACAAGCTGCAGACTTCCTTTGGTGTACAGCGCTATCCGCTTTATTGCTTTGACAAGGTAGAAGATGAGGACGAACTGGAGGCTGTCGAGGCGACGTATAAAGGAGTCGTCAAGGCGCTTTATACGGATAATTATCCGGACCAGGATATGCGACATGTTCAGCGTCAGTGGTCAACTGACCTGAAAGCCGATCTGCCGAAGACTCATACCCGCGACATTACCGGTCGCCTCACGATCGCGAATTATGAGTGGCGTATGGTCGAGCGGGAGTCTACAAATCCGGTCTTTGATGGCCTGGTTGCACGTGCGCCTAAAATCCTGACACCTGAACAGGAAAAGCTGGTGCGGGAGGCACTGGAGAAAGCAGCCAAGGCAGCCCTTGAATATGGTACTAAACTTCTTGCTGCGGAGTTGGGGCCGGTTGCGGCTGAAATCCTTCCAAAAATTCTGAATGAGCTGGGCGTCTACGATTTACCGGCGCAACTGGCTGCTGAAGGAGCTGAGTACATTATCCATTGGGTCCTGGACCTGATAAGTGATCTTTTCCTGCAGCCTCGGGCCTTCCCGGGCGTCAAGATTACGCATGTGGTCATCTGGCCAGACCCCTGCAAAGAGCCGGTTAATGTTGTGAGCATCGCCATGCGCGCGCCAGGCGGCAGGGCTCTGATGAGATTACCATTCGGAGAGTATGACGCGGCCAGAAACAGGGTGGCTGATCGCTCATCTTATGCGGGCTCGGCAGGGATCACCTGGATTGGCGCTTCAAGACCTGTCACCCGGATGCCGAATGAAATCATGGAACGTGTCGTTTACGGATCACCGTCCGCTGTGCTCTGGCGGCAGCCGCAACAGGGGCTCGGTGCCATCGTGAAACTGCCTTTCCCGGGTGCTGATCCAAGAAAACAAATCTACACGCTGGCACTCAGAACAGACATGCGTGAAGTATCCTAGCCTTCGCAGGAGAAACGTCTAGCCACTCAAACATCAGCTGGCGGATAATGTGTAGCGCCCGCCGGTATGTTCTTCTGCATCACCTGTTAAAACCAGTTCCAGCAGGAGCTGGTTGATCAGGTGTGAGGGCAACTCGCTGCTGCGGATCAGGGCATCGCGATGCGTGGGCGTGAAGCTGAGCAGCGATAACACTTCTTTCTGGCTGTCCATCAGACTGTCTTCAGGCAGCAGCTCTGTTTCTGAAAAATCTTCACTTTCCATGAAAGCTGGCTGGCGCAAAGGTGCCTTCAGGCTTTCCAGAATATCGTCTGCCGTTTCAATCAGGGTCGCCCCATCCCGGATCAGCCGATTTGTGCCATGGCTGCGCGGGTCAAGCGGCGAGCCGGGCACCGCGAAAACTTCACGCCCGTGCTCCAGGGCATACCTTGCCGTAATCAGTGTACCCGACTTCTGGGCAGCCTCGACCACGACGACACCCCGTGACAGGCCGGAAATGATCCGGTTGCGGCGCGGAAAATCGCGGCCGGTAGGGCGGTAGCCGGGCGGCATCTCGGAAATGACCAGCCCTCGCCGGGCAATCTCGCGCGTCAGCTCCCCGTGCTCAGGCGGGTAAATCACGTCAATGCCGCCTGCAACGACGGCGATCGTGCCGGTCTCCAGCGCGGCACTATGTGCGGCGCCATCAATCCCCCGGGCCAGGCCAGACACGACCGCAATATCTGACGCACCCAGATCAGAGGCAAGCATCGCTGCGATCTGCCGTCCGGCGGCAGAGGCATTGCGGGCACCAACAACTGCGACTGCCTGCTTGTGAAAAAGAGATATGTCGCCGCACGCACAAATCAGCGGCGGCGGGTCATGAATATGCCGCAGCAGAGCCGGGTACTCGGGCTCGCATGAGGCAATGTAGCGGGCATTGATTGCCTCGGCCGCGTCCAGTTCTGCAAGAACAGTCTCTTCAGGCGGTGGCATGAATCTGCGCTTCGAACTGCCAAGAGACGGGAGCTGTTCCAGCGCTTCGCGTGCGCTGCCAAATTTATGCAACAACTGCCGAAAGGTGGCCGGGCCGATATGCTCGGTGCGTATGAGGCGCAGCCAGTCGCGGCGCTCAGTCTCTGTCAGTTCAAAGGAATGGTGGTGCTCTCCCATGCGGATGTCATAAGGCATGTTCTTGTTATGTTCAAGGTGGCTGCTGAATTTATTTCATCGCGTTCCACAACTTTGGCAAGGTGTGCCCGGGGCAAGCGTTCTCCTGCACAACCTTTGACGAGATGACAAAAAGGAACTCAAAAATGATTATTGATGCATGGGCCCAGCACCCGACCCTCAGACATATGCAGGACCCTGTTTTCGCGTCGCTCAGGCGCTGGACCCGCGATCAGATACCGGACAAGGCGTTACCTGTCGCCATGACGATTGCAGCCATGGATACTGCCGGCATTGACAAAAGCCTGATCTGCGCCTGGCAGGCACCCTTGAGGAATATGATATCCAATGACGAGGTGGCTGCGTTTGTTGCCGAGTTTCCGGACAGGCTGGTGGGCGTGGGCTCGGTCGATATTTCAAACCCGATGCGTGCGGTGCGCGAGGTGCGGCGCTGTGTTGAGGAACTGGGCTTCAAGGCAATCCGTATTCTGCCCTGGCTGTGCGAAGCGCCGCCGACAGATCGCCGTTTTTACCCTGTCTATGTCGCCTGTTGTGAAATGAATGTCCCTTTCTGCACCCAGATAGGGCATACAGGTCCGCTCATGCCCTCGGAAGTCGGGCGGCCGATTTATCTCGATCAGGTCGCGATTGACTTCCCTGAGCTGACGATTGTCGGTGGGCATATTGGCTACCCCTGGACAGAAGAAGCTATCGCCGTCGCCACCAAGCACGAAAACGTCTACATAGATACATCCGCCTACACCGTGAAAAGATATCCACCAGAGATCATCAGATATCTTCAAACAAACGGCGCCTCAAAAGTCCTCTTCGGCACCAACTATCCCATGATCACGCCGCAAAAGGCTCTTGAGGGATTGAGCACACTGGAACTTGATCCGGAAACGGAAGAGAAGTTCCTCTGGAGAAATACCGCCAGCGTTTACAATCTGGTCTGACGCGATTAAATGATCTCATCCTCATCAAATAACGGGTCAAGGTCGAGTTGTGTCGCGAGGCTGTCGAGTGTTGATTCCACATCATCACCGTCTTTTTTGGTGCGCGCAATATGAAACAGGGCGTCGCCTTCATTCACAACCGGCAGTTCGGCGCGGCCGATAATGAGACCCGGCTCATCAGCCACAATATCCTCTTCCACCTCTCCAAACGGGTCGGATACGGCCCCCAAAACGTCGCCCGCTTCGACATGTTCTCCAACCGTCTTGAACAGGCGTAACAAGCCGCCAGCAGGCGCCCGCAGCCAGTCACTGCTTGTTGACCGCAAGGGTTTCACGTCCGGCGGTGTAATACCTTCAGCAGGCAGCATATCAAGATGATGCATCACGCGCAAAATTCCGGCGGTGCCAGTGCGTGCTGCATACTCATCAAAGCGTAAACCCTGACCCGCTTCAAAAAGCAGAATGTCCACGCCCTCTTTCTGGGCCGCATCGCGCAAGGAGCCTTCGCGGATTTTCGAGGTGAGCACAATCGGTGCACCGAAAATTTCAGCGAGCTTCACCGTTTCCGGCTTTGACGGGGACACCCTGATCTGCGGCAGGTTCGTTCTGTGTACGGCAGCAGAGTGCAGGTCAATCCCGATATCGGATCGTTTCACGATTTCCGTGAGGAAGAGGCGGGCAAGCCGCGCCGCCAGAGAGCCTTTCTCGGAGCCGGGGAAGGATCGGTTCAGATCACGCCTGTCCGGCAGATACCGGGAATGGTTGATGAAGCCGAATGTGTTGACAACCGGCACCGCCAGCAGCGTGCCTTTCAGCTTGTCAAGATTTGGCAACCGTAAAAGGCGCCGGACAATCTCGACGCCCATCACCTCGTCACCATGAATGGCAGCGCTCACAAACAGCACAGGCCCCGGTTCTTTTCCGTGTACCACATGCACAGCCAATCCCACCGGCGTATGGTCCGAGAGAACGCTGACGGGCAGTTCGATTGTCTGGCGTGTGCCGGCCTCAATGCGATGGCCCCCAATCTCAAAGGGCTTAGCTGTCGGCATTGGTCGCCGCCTTTTTTCTGGTTGTTTTCTTGCGCGCAGTCCTTTCCCGATAACGGGCGAGAGGGCGGACCTTGCCTTCAAGATGCTCGATAATCAGCGAGGCAATGTCCTTGCCGGTGGCACCTTCGATGCCTTCAAGGCCGGGAGATGAATTGACCTCCAGCACCTTGGGGCCATCTTCCGTTTGCAGAATATCCACCCCGGCAACAGAAAGCCCTAAAGTCCGCGCAGCCTTGCGGGCGGTTTCGCGCTCTGCTTTTGAGAGAATAATTTTCCGGGCACTGCCGCCCCGATGCAGGTTGGAGCGAAACTCGCCTTCCGCCGCCTGTCGTTGCATGGCGCCAACAACCTTGTTGCCGATGACAAAACAGCGCGTATCCGCGCCAGCCGCTTCTTTCACAAATTCCTGCACAAGAAAATTGGCATTCAGTTGTCGGAAAGCATCAACAAGGCTTTCTGCCGCTTTCTGGGTTTCCGCCAGTACAACACCGCGCCCTTGCGTTGATTCCAGCAGTTTCACGACAATACCCTTGGTGCCAACCAGCTTCACCAGTTCCTTCGAATCCTGTGGTGAGGAAGCAAAGGCGGTAATGGGCATGCCGATCTGCACGCGGGCAAGAAGCTGATGCGCCAGCAATTTGTCGCGGGAAGCTCCAATGGCCTCTGCAGAATTAAGACAGTATGCGCCGGTGGAGGCGAATTGCCGCAGCACGGCCATGCCATAGCTGGTGATGCGCGCACCGATGCGAGGCACAACCGCATCATACCGCGGTAGCACGCGGCCATCATAATGCACTTCCGCGCCAATCGTGCCGATGCGCATATAGCAACGGCTGGTATTGATTGGCTCGATAATGTGGCCGCGCTTTTCTGCTGCCTCGATCAGGCGGGAGGAGGAATAATTGCCGGGCTCCTGCGTCAGTAAGGCAATGCGCAACGGGCGCTTGACCGGTTTGCGCCGGGGAACATCCTTATACGCTTCATAAGACAAGACAGGTTGTACGAAGGACTGGTTCGGATCAACGACCATATCTTCGGTAATCGCCGAGCGCCCCAGCAGCATCCGATAGGACATGGTCTCACGATTGGTCAGCGAGATATCGATGGGCCAGCGTCGTCCGTCTATCTCAAACTCTGTACGGATGACATAGCGCAGCTCCGTTTCGCCATTTGAACTGGTCACATTGCGCCGATCCACCACGGGCGATGAGCAGGTGACCTCAAGCCCCGGATCACTCGGGTCCGGCTTGATCAGGAAGCGTACCTGTGGCTTGTCCGCCGGGCCAAACGGCTCGATCGCGACGGCATGCAGGGCAGAGGTGCGCGCACCCGTGTCTATTTTTGCCTTGATCGCAGGAAGCCCGAGAGAAGGCAGTCCAAGCCATTCTTCCCAGCCTAGTGTCAATGTATCCGTCATGCTGTTCCTTCGAATATACTTTAGGAGGCGTCCGTTTTTTTGGTGCCGATCTTTGGTTCGGTACCGGCGCGGATGCGCTCGATATTTTCGCGATGGCGATAGAAAATCAGGCCGGCCATGAAAGCCGCCGCAAGCGCGGCTACGGGCACGCCAATCACGAAGTACATCACGAAAGGTGTCAGCCCTGCAGCCACCAGCGCTGAAAGGGAGGAGATGCGTGTCATATAAGCCGTTACCAGCCAGATCACGCACGCCGCCAGACCGCTCCAGAAATTGAGCGCAAGCAGGGTACCGAGGAAAGTGGCGACGCCTTTTCCGCCCTTGAAGTTGAGCCACACAGGAAAACAATGGCCGAGAAAAGCTGCGGCCCCCGCCAGTGCCATGGGCAGCGCCAGCCAGCCTGTCAGTAAGCCGACAATTAAAACCGCAATCGCACCCTTGCCACTATCCAGCAGCAGGGTTGCCAGCGCCAGATCTTTCCGACCGGTGCGCAGCACGTTTGTGGCGCCGATATTGCCGGAGCCAATGTCGCGAATGTCACCCAAACCAGCCAGTTTCGTAATCACCAGTCCAAACGGGACGGAGCCAAGCAGATAGCCAAAAATGGGCGCAAGCAACAACATCGAGTCAGTCCTGTTCTGTCAAAAGGGCATCCAGAACGGCCATCCGTGTAGAAACACCATTTGCGACCTGGTCCAGGACAAGCGAGTGGTTGCGGTCATCGGCGAGACGACCATCAATTTCTACGCCCCGGTTCATGGGTCCGGGATGCATCACTTTTGCACCCGGCGCCGCGAATTGAAGCGTCTCATGGGTCAGACCATAGGTGTCATGGAAATCTGGCGCAGACATGGTAGGGCCGTCCTTCATGCGCTCCAGCTGGATACGCAATCCCATTACAAACTGACACGCCGCCACCCCCTGCCGAAGGTCCGTAAACTGCTCGATATGCGGATAAGCACTTTTGTCCGGCATGAATTCCGCCGGACCGACACAGCGCACGCGCGCCCCCAGCCGTTGCAGCAGTTCAATGTTGGAGCCTGCCACGCGCGAATGGCGTACATCCCCACAGATCGCAACGGTAATATCTGACAGACCATCTGCCGCACTACGCCCCAGAGAGTCCAGCATGGTCACCGCATCCAGCAGCGCCTGTGTCGGATGGGACCGGGTGCCTTCACCGGCATTGATGACTGAACAGGGTAAATGCACTTCCGCCAGGGCATCCGCGACAAAAGCAGAGGTGCCGTGCTCCACGTTACGCACAATCATGGCGTCCGCGCCCATGGCTGCCAGCGTCTGGCAGGTATCACGCAGGGCCTCGCCCTTATGCACGGAGGAGGCTGCAACCGGCAGCACGAGTATGTCAGCGCCCAGCTTCTTGCCCGCCAGTTCAAAGGAAACATTGGTTCGGGTCGAGTTTTCGAGAAACAGGTTCACCTGTGTTCGACAGGCAAGCCGCTGCGGGATTATCTGCCCCTCACGTGTGAGGCGTCCATAATACTGTGCAAGATCAAGCAGATAGATCAGTTCCGCGTCGCTCAGGTCGGAAATGCCGGTCAGGTGTTTCGGGGAGAAGCCGCCGGAAGGGCGCTCGGGTCTTATGATTGTATCGCTCATAAAAGCCCGCCTTACCGGATGCTGGCTGGGCGATGCAAGAGGGAAGGGGACAGGCTGCATAGATGCTGGAAATGTGCTAAGAAGTACAAAAAGGACAAACTTATGGGCAAAACCACAGCCACGCGCCATATCACCGCGCCGGTCGAAAAAGTATTTCAGGCGATCTCTGATGTCAGCACCTTCGCGCAGACAAATCCCAACATCGTCAACATCGAAATGCTAAGTACACAGACTTCTGGTGTTGGCACGCGCTTTCGGGAAACGCGCAGCATGAATGGCCGTGAGGCAACAACCGAACTTGAATTCACTGAATATGTGGAGAACGAACATGTGCGGATTGTCTCAGACGCGGGCGGGACGATTTGGGATACACTGATGAAGCTGACGCCGGAAGGCGAGACAACCCGCCTCGACATGCAGATGGACGCGCGGCCCTACAAGCTGATGTCAAAAATCGTCACGCCCCTGATCAGTGGGATGGTCAATAAAGCCGTTCAGGAAGACATGGATGGTCTGAAGGAACGGTTGGAGATGTAGGTGACCGATGTAGATAAAGAACTGGTGGCGAAGTTAGCTGATGCAAGTATATTGTCGAATTTCAATAGAGCCAGTAACTAAGGATTATCCAGCTTGTTTTGGTCAGTCCGTTCTGGCAAGGGCAGCAAAGGCGTGTTTGGCGAGTATTTCTTGAAGGCATACGTCAAAATACCTTCAACATGCATTCATCGGCTACCGGCCAAAAGGTAACGTCACCAGAGCTTTTATCAATGACAATCAGTTTGTTGTTATCGTCTCTACGCCTTGATGAAGTATTCTCAATACGTATTTTATAATGCTGCTCCAGGAATTCAGTAGATGGTTCCCAAAACATTGAAAACTCAGAACGCGGTAATCCCAATAAGCGACGCGAACAGGTCACAACTTTGCCACTGTCATAAATCAGGTCAAAACTCTTCGGGCGGTCAGAAAACAAATTCTTCTCACGTAATTCAATATCTTGGACATACTCAACTTCACTTTGAGTTGGCTGTTCACTAAGAACACCAGCTGGCCCACCATGCCAACCTATCAAAGGCCCTGAGCGTACGAGTATTTTGTCCGCCATGCCAACCAGATAGTTTGCACAACTGCTCAGGCAATAATTATGAATCAGTAGACGTATATTGGCGTTTTTGAGCTGCTCCATCATAATGATAAATGGGCGTGTATTTCCACCGCGACTGTTTACAACAATATCAACAGTGTCATCTCTATCAAGACGTGGGATTGCTTGAAGGTCTAATGTGCTCTGGAAATTGTCTCCAAGGCAAAGAAGGAAGGAACGTCCTATCTGAGAAGAATTTGTTACTTCAGTTATGCGCCAAGCCTGCTCCGTTTGTTTAGTCAGAACATCATGGCAGAGCAAGCGAGCATCATAAACAATATGCGCATCACTTTCTGTGAAAGTAGAAGGGCTCCAAGTAGAAATCAACACAAGTATAAAAAAAATCAACGTACGCCTACCGAGTTTGATATAGGTTGACTAGCTGCAAAAAAGCCCTGTGATGGGGTCTTCAATGCAAACTGGTGGTGCTGGTTCATCTTCCCATCCAATGAATGTACCATCCGGGAATTGGCAACCACCACCTTCCACGGGTTCGCATTCTCCATGCTCACCAACACCATCATCTTCCCAAAAATCTTCTTGGGAATAAGGATCCTCCCAAAAATAGGGGTCTTCCCATGGATAAGGGTCCTCGGGATATTCTGGCGTAAAGATTAGTGAGGAGAAACTAGTCTGGAGATTAATGTTCGAAAGATTGGATTGAAGCTCAAAAGTTTCAGTCTCTTGGGTGTTTGCAAGGTTCATCATTGTCAATATCCCTGTGTCCATCTTCATTCGACTTAAATAACATAGTATATTTTTTAAAATTAGTAAAGCAATAAAATTAAACAATTAAATTGGTAGGAATATTATTGAAGATTGATTCTGGAAAAATATCCCGTCACGGTTTATGCCCTTAATACTTACAGAAATTTTGAATGATGATTGCTATAACCGGAATCATGTTTCAGAACCCGGCAGCTTATGAGATAGTTAAAGCGGTTATATTTTTGAGCCTATCTTAACCCGCCCGCAACCGGTCAAGCGCCCCTTGCAGGATATAACTTGCGGCCATTTCGTCGATGATCTCGGCCCGGCGCGCGCGTTTGGTATCGAGGGCAATCAACTCGCGCTCGGCAGCAGCGGTGGAGAGCCGTTCATCCCAGAAGGCAATCGGCAGATCGGTTTTGCCTGACAGGTTACGGGCAAAGGCGCGCGTGGCCTGCGCGCGTGGTCCCTCGCTGCCATCCATGTTCAGGGGCAGGCCCAGAACCAGTCCCACAATCTGCCGCTCGGTTGCCAGCGCCAGCAAGGCCTCGGCGTCCAGGGTAAATTTCTGGCGCCGGATCGTGGTCACCGGCGTTGCCAGCGTCCGTTCAGGGTTTGACACAGCGATGCCGATTGTCTTTGTTCCAAGATCAAGGCCCATCAGCGGGCCTGTTTCCGGGAAGTGTGTCATGGCGTCTAAAAAATCATCACTCATGCAAACCCTATCGGCGAATTGGGGAAATTCTTCAAGGATCGCAATTTATGCAGGGGTTCTGCTGGTGGCGTTGTTAGGGATCATCATGATCCTGCAACCGCCCCGCACCATCGAGGCACAACAGTTTGATGTGCGCCTCACGCCTGTCCGAAACGGTGAGAATATTGAAATAGTCTATCGTGCGTACACACCCATATCGCAAATGAAGCTGCCTTTCCCGGCTGAGCAATTCACGCATCTGAGTGTTTCGGAAAAGGATGACGGCATTGCCATCGGCAGGTCCGGCGAAGGCGTCGCCCTGATTGGCGCAGAGCCCTTCGGCCTGGTCAGCCTTTTGCTCGCGCCCACCGTGGAGACACCGGCGAAGGATTATCCGGTTGCCCAGTTTGGCAATCAGGCATTGGCGCTGAATCTCAAATACTTCCAGCCGATTGAGGTCAACAACCAGCCTGTCAGTACGCTCAACTCGGAAGGCGCACAATTCCAGTGGCTGGGCGGTTCGGCCTCTTTCGAAAGCCCGCAGGTCGCGATTTATACAGATGCCGGCCTGCCAACCCCGGTCGTCAGCCTGCTGGCGCCGACGGCAGAAGCCTTGAGTGCGCATTTTCAGCAGGGCTTCGGCACGGCGCTGCCGGTGCGCCCGTCCCTGATGTTCCTTTATCAGGCAGGCAATGACGGCCAGCTATCCGTGGAGGGCGATGTTGTCCCCGGTCAGGCGGTGATCAAATATGTTGGCGGCGCCTTTCAGGAGGCAACGCCCGAGATGCAGCAGCTTGTCCTGCGCAATCTCGCCCATGAGATGGTGCATCTCTGGCAATTACAGCACCCGAAAAATGCGACCGCCCCGGACTGGTTGCATGAGGGGATCGCAGATGCCCTGGCTTCGGAGGCGCTCTATATCTCCGGCGTCTGGGATGATGCACAATATCTGCAGGCCCTGACCGATGCCAGAAGCAACTGTGCGCAGGTTCTGGCAACCGGCACCGTGCGCGGCGCTGCGTCCCGTGGCCATCATGAGGCCAGCTATGCCTGCGGACATATGGCCATGGCAGCCTTGGCAACCCGGCATGAGGAGGGCACCAGCATGGCCATGTGGCGCGCCTTTCTTGATTACGCGGCGCGCCAGGATCAGCCCTTGAGCGAAGACACTTTCTTTGCTTTTGCAGAGGAGTGGGCAGGGGATCGCGGCTTTGCCTTGTCGTTCCGCAGTTTCGTCACGTCGAATTATCGCAGTGCAGATGGCGAGAGCATCGTCGACCAGCTCTTTGCCGGCACGTTGTAACCTCAAGCCTGTAAACTCTTGCTCCGGCCAGCGGTGCTTGCTACGCCAGCGCGATATTTTCAGGTGACAGGAAGACAGACATGTCCATCGACAAGGAAACCGTCCGCAAGGTCGCAAAACTCGCACGCATCGCTGTGCCGGAAGAACGGTTGGAGCCCCTCGCTTCAGAACTCTCCGGCATTCTCGGCTGGATCGAGCAACTGAACGAGGTTGATATTGAAGGCGCGGAAGCCATGGCCTCCACCGTGGATGTGACCCTGCCCATGCGGGAGGATCAGTTGAGCGAAGGCTACACCGGCGGCAACCAGCCGGATAATATCGTCGCCAATGCCCCCAAGACCGAAGACCATTTCTTCATTGTACCGAAGGTTGTCGAATAAATGAGTGATATTGCTGACCTGAAACTCGCCGAACTTCGCGATGGGCTGAAAGCCAAAGACTTTTCCGCCAAAGAGGCGACGCAAAGCTACCTGACGCGCATGGACGCGGCACAGGCGCTGAATGCGTACATCACGCCAACGCCGGACAAGGCGCTTGCCATGGCTGCCACCTCGGACGAGAAATTGGCCAAGGGAGAAGGCGGCGACCTCGAAGGTGTGCCGCTCGGTATCAAGGACCTTTTCTGTACGGAAGATACGTTGACGACCGCCGCCAGCCACATCCTTGATGGCTTCACCCCGAAATATGAAAGCACGGTCT
>JALEGJ010000130.1 GCA_022763115.1 Aquisalinus sp. | reverse complement strand
TTCTTTCTCTGCGGCGAACGCGCGCCTGAGGTGCCTTTGCCATAATACCCTCTTACTTCTTCTTGCCAGCAATCGGGCGAGCAGGCCCCTTGCGTGTGCGCGCATTTGTATGTGTACGCTGACCACGCACCGGCAGGTGGCGACGATGGCGCAGGCCACGGTAACAGCCCAAATCCATCAGTCGTTTGATATTCACAGCCACTTCACGGCGAAGGTCGCCCTCGACGACATATTTTTCGTCGATGGTCTCGCGAATTTTCAAAACTTCAGCATCAGACAATTCATGGACACGGCGCGTGTGGTCGATACCCACAACGTCACAGATTTCATTTGCCTTCGCAGAACCAATCCCGTGAATATACGTCAACGCGATCGGCACACGTTTGGCTGTTGGAATGTTCACACCAGCGATACGGGCCACTTTATACCTCTTTTCGATATATCCCCTGTTCAGAGGATTTTCCCAATTTATTGCAGCCGCAAGGCCACGCTCACTACGTTTGGGCGAAATGCGGTTTCTATAGCTATCGCACCGCGCCCGTCAACTCAATTCAGTCTGGAATCAGCTAATTTTATGCCTTTTCCAGTTGCTCAAAAATTCCGTCGATCTCAGCAGATACAGCATCAATCGAGGCCATGCCATTGACTTCCCTGAGCAGACCCTTGCCCTCATAGTATGGGATCAATGGTGCAGTCTGCTCGTGATATACTTTGAGCCGATGACGGAACGTTTCCTCATTGTCATCAGCACGCACCTCACCGCCAGCCGCTTTGGTTTCGGCAATCCTGTTGTTCAGACGCTCAACCAAAGCTTCTTCGTCAACTTTTAGCTCCAGCACGACATCCAGTTGACGGTTTTTGTCAGCCAGAATTTTATCGAGCATTTCAGCCTGGACAACGGTACGCGGGAAGCCGTCCAGCAGAAAACCAGGTTTGCAGTCATCTTCCTCGATGCGATCAGAGACTATACCCGCAACAATCTCGTCTGAAACCAGGTTGCCAGCGTCCATAACGGCCTTGGCTTTTTTGCCAATTTCTGTCTGCGCTGCGACGGCGCTGCGGAGCATATCGCCGGTTGAGAGTTGCGGGATGCCGAACTTTTGAGAGATCAGCTTCGCCTGTGTTCCCTTGCCAGCGCCTGGAGGGCCCAGAAAAATCAGTATCATCGCCGCCCTCCTCTGAGCTTGGACTTCTTGATGAGGCTTTCATACTGCTGCGCCAGTAGATGGCCTTGTATCTGCTGCACCGTGTCCAGAGTAACTGTCACCACAATGAGCAAGGATGTGCCCCCGAGATAAACCGGAATACCCGACACCTGGCTGCGCAGAACCTCCGGCAGGAGACAGACGAAGGTCAGGTAGGCAGCGCCAATCACCGTCAGTCGTGTCAGCACGAAATCGATATATTCCGCTGTTCGTGCGCCAGGACGGTAGCCCTGAATATAGCCGCCATATTTTTTCAAATTGTCTGCTGTGTCAGACGGATTGAAGACGATGGAGGTGTAAAGGAAGCAGAAGAAGATGATGCCTGCAGCATAGGTCAACATGTAAGCTGGCTGACCAGGATAGAATGTGCTGGCAAGATTAGACAGCCAGGTTGGCGCATCTTCCCCCACGGCACCGACGGCTGTCGCTGGCAGGAACAATAACGAGGAAGCAAAGATCGGCGGGATCACACCAGCTGTGTTGAGTTTCAGCGGCAAGTGGGACTTCTCTCCCTGCACCATACGGTTGCCTTGCTGGCGACGTGGATACTGCACCAGAAGACGGCGCTGGGAGCGCTCAATGAAAACAACAAAAGCAATGAGCGCGATGGCCATGACCCCCACAACCAACAGAACGCCGACCGGCAACACACCGGTACGGGCCTGCGAGAACATACCAGCGAGAGCACGCGGCAGCTCGGCAACAATACCTGCGAAAATAATCAGGGAGACACCATTACCGATACCACGAGAAGTGATCTGCTCCCCAAGCCAGAGCAGGAACATTACCCCGCCAACAAGCGTGACGGTAGTTGTAAAAAGGAAGAAAATGCCGGGGTTGATCGCAGCAGTTTGACCATCGGCTCCGGGCGCCATGAGCGTCTGGGCGATGAAAAGGCCTTGCAGTGCGGCAAGCGCCACAGTGAGGTAGCGCGTATACGTGTTGATCTGTCGACGCCCCTGCTCGCCTTCTTTCTTGATCGCTTCAAGCGACGGAATAATGGCAGCCATCATCTGCATGATGATCGACGCTGAAATGTAGGGCATGATGTTCAGGGCGAATATCGCCATGCGCTCAACGGCACCGCCAGCAAACAGGTTGAAGGTGCCGAGAAGCCCCCCGCTCTGATTACCGAAGGCTTGCGCAAAAACTTCTGCATCGACGCCAGGAATAGGAATGTAGGTCCCGAGACGGTACACGACCAACGCACCAAGCGCGAAGAGCAGCCTTTTCTTTAGCTCATCTGCCTTGGCAAATGAGCTGAGAGACATGTTGGAAGCAAACTGTTCGGCGGCTGATGTCATGGCGGCGTAATGTCCTGGAGTATTAGGCTGTTATAAGAGTTCCCATGTGGCGCTGAGAGTAACGAACTGCAACCCTGCCATGCCACATGCGCCCATCTCCTAGCCCTCTGTTTTTTCAGGACGGGTCATGGTGACAGAACCGCCAGCCTTTTCAACCGCAGCACGCGCTGAAGCAGACGCGTAGACAACTTCCAGCTCAACCTTGGCTGTCAGGTCACCACGGGCAAGCAGACGCACACCGTCATAGGCCTTGTTCAGAACGCCGGCCGCCACCAGGGCAGCAGCATCAATTTTCGAGTCGGCATCAATTTTTTTTGCGTCGATTGCCTGTTGAAGGCGACCGAGGTTCAGCTCTGCATATTTCGCGCGATTTGGCTTGTTGAAGCCACGCTTTGGCAGGCGCATGTGGATCGGCATCTGGCCGCCCTCAAACCCCTTGATGGCTACCCCTGAACGGGACTTCTGACCTTTGACACCACGGCCAGCTGTTTTACCTGTGCCAGAACCAACGCCACGCCCCACGCGCTTGCGTGGCTTACGGGCACCTTGATTGTCTGATAATTCGTTGAGTCTCATATCTTCCTCTCGACTTGCGACGGGTCGCCTCAAGGGCACCGCCTCGCCTGTTTGACCGATAAGCCGGTCTACTCTTCTACGATTTCCACCATGTGGCGTACCTTGTGGATCATGCCACGGATTGCCGGTGTATCTTCAAGTTCACGCTCGCGGCCAATCTTGTTCAGACCAAGACCGACAAGTGTCGCACGCTGGTCCTGCGGCCGACGGATCGGGCTGCCGGTCTGGCGTACTTTGATGGTTTTCTTCTCTGCCATGATAAACTCCCTCAGCCTCAGGCAACGTCGACCGTTGAGGCGTCTTGCTGGGCTTCAGCGCGGCGACCAATGATATCGGATACCTTGAGGCCACGACGTGCAGCGACGGCGCGCGGGTTGCTCTGGTTCTTCAGTGCATCAACTGTCGCGCGAACCATGTTATACGGGTTGGACGTGCCGATGGATTTTGCCACAATGTCCTGGATACCCAGTGACTCAAAAACAGCGCGCATTGGGCCACCAGCAATAACGCCAGTACCCGGAGGTGCAGTACGCAAGACAACCTTGCCAGCACCGTGACGGCCTTCAGCATCATGATGAAGTGTGCGGCCTTCACGCAACGGTACACGGACGAGATTACGCTTGGCTTCCTGTGATGCCTTGCGGATTGCTTCCGGCACTTCGCGGGCTTTACCCTTGCCGAAACCGACACGGCCTTTCTGATCGCCAACAACGACGAGCGCAGCAAAACCGAAGTTTTTACCGCCCTTGACCACCTTGGCCACGCGGTTGATCGCGACGAGGCGATCTACAAATTCATCGCGCTCTTCTTCACGATCCCTGTTGCGGCCCCTGCCCTTATTGCCTTCGCGTGCCATATTCGTCTCCTAAAACTTCAGGCCGCCTTCACGGGCCGCTTCGGCCAGCGCTTTCACGCGGCCATGATAAATGTAACCACCACGGTCAAAAATGACCTGCTCTACGCCTGCCTTGAGCGCGCGCTCAGCAATCAACTTGCCAACAGCCGTAGCAGCAGCTGTGTCAGACCCTTTACCCGTGCCATCGCGGAAATCCTTTTCCAGCGTTGAGGCAGAGGCAAGCGTCTTGCTCTCACGGTCATCAATAATCTGCACCGAGATGTTCTTCGCAGATCTGTGCACAGAAAGACGCGGACGCCCCTTGGCAACCCGTGCCAGGCGTGAACGTGTGCGCCCTGCGCGCTCTTTCGTTCTTTTTAATATCGTTTTAGCCATTGACTTGATCCTCAAAGCTGCGCGTTAAGCAGCAACCTTATTTCTTCTTGCCTTCCTTGCGGAAAATATATTCGCCCTGATATTTGACGCCTTTGCCCTTATATGGCTCAGGTGGACGGAAAGAGCGGATGACCGCAGCGGTCTGCCCGACTTTCTGCTTATCAATACCGCTGATCTCGATTTCAGTCGGCTTTGGTGTCTTTATTTCGATCCCTTCCGGAATGTCGAACTCAACATCGTGGCTGTAGCCTAGCGCCAATACGAGTTGCTTGCCCTTCATCTGAGCCCGATACCCAACACCTTCAAGCTGAAGGTTTTTGGTAAAGCCACTGGTCACACCTTCGCAGATGTTCGAAATCATCGTACGAGACATACCCCACATGGAGCGGGCTGTCTTGGTGGTATTCGTCGGCTTCACTTCAATACCATCATCTGTCATGGCAACAGAGCACAGATCGTTGACGACGAATTCCAGTTCGCCCTTAGGGCCTTTGGCTTTCACAACCTGACCATCAACAGAGACCTGCGCGCCACTGGGGACGGCGACCGGTTTTTTTCCTATGCGAGACATTTCAAAAGCCTCCAGTTCCTTGTTCTTCTACCGGGTCAGTAAACCTGGCAAATAATTTCACCGCCAACATTCTGCTCCCGCGCTACAGCATCTGACATGATGCCTTTCGACGTGGACAGAATGGAAATTCCAAGGCCGTTCTGAACCGGTGGAATATCACTAACGGCAGAGTAAACCCGGCGGCCCGGCTTGGACACGCGCTTGATACGCTGGATAACCGGCGCACCGTCAAAATACTTCAGTTCAATCTCGAAGCGGGCCTTGTTGTTCAGTTCCTCAACGCGAGAGTAGCCACGAATGTAGCCTTCGCGCTCAAGCACATCGAGCACCCAGCCGCGCGCCTTGGACGCCGGAGAGATTGCAACCTTGTGACCACGCATTTGAGCATTGCGGATGCGAGTCAGCATATCACCTATCGGATCATTGACAGACATAGTATCGTGCCTCCCTTACCAGCTTGACTTCACGAGGCCTGGAATAAGGCCTTGTGATCCAAGTTCACGCAATGCAATGCGGGACATTTTCAGTTTACGATAGTACCCGCGCGGACGACCGGTAACCTGACAGCGGTTGCGAATGCGCACCGGTGCAGAGTTACGGGGCAATTCAGCCAGCTTCAATGAAGCCTTGAACTTGTCCTCAGGGGAAGCGGCTTCGTCACGAACGATAGCCCGCAAACGCGCTCTTTTACTCTCGTATTTTTTAGCCAAACGCTGCCTTTTAAGATCGCGCTCAACCATTCCTTTTTTAGCCATTTAATATCTCCGTTAAGCCGGTT